>NC_009952.1:2521750-2838708 GCF_000018145.1 Dinoroseobacter shibae DFL 12 = DSM 16493 | reverse complement strand
CGCCGGTGACGATGGCCAGCGCCGAGACGGGCTCGAACCGGTAGCCCGCCTCCATCACAAAGGTCATCACCCCCCAGCCCGCCAGCCCGCCGGCGAAGATCGCCACCAGCCCCGCCGCCAGCCCCAGCATCGCCGAGCGCAGCGCGAAGCTCGCCAGGATCCGCCCCCGGGTCGCGCCCACGGTCTTGAGCACCGCGGCCTCGAACACCCGCGCCCGCTCGCCCGCCGCCGCAGCCCCGATCAGCACCACGAAGCCGGTGACCAGCGTCGCCGCCGCGCCGTAGCTTGTCGCCGCCGCCAGCCCCGAGAGCGCCTCGGTCACCCGGTCGATGGCGTCGCGCACCCGGATCGCGGTGATGTTCGGCGCGTCCGCCGCCACGTCGCGCAGAAGCTGCGCTTCGGCGGCCTCCTCGGCATAGACGGTGGAGATGAAGGTGTGCGGCGCGCCGCGCAGGGCGGCGGGGTTCATGGTCAGCACAAACCCGATCCCGGCGGTGGAAAAGTCCACGACCCGGAAGCTCGTGATCTCCCCCTCGATATCGCGCCCGAGGATGTTCACGGTCAGCCGGTCGCCGAGTTCCAGTCCCAACTCGCGGGCCTCTTCCTCGGCGAAGCTGATCTGCGGTGGGCCGTCATAATCCTCGGGCCAGAATGCGCCTTCGACGATGCGGGTGTCCGGCCCGGGTGCGGTGGCATAGGTCACGCCCCGGTCGCCGCGCAGCACCCAGTGATCGCCCGCCACCTCGCGGGCAGGTTCGCCGTTGATCCGGGTGATCACCCCGCGCAGCATCGGCGCGCTGTCCACCCGCCGCACGGCCGGGTCGCCCCGGGTGCGGCTGAGGAAATCGCCGATCTGGTCGGGCTGGATGTCCACGAAGAAGTAGCTCGGCGCGTCATTGGGCAGTTCCTCGGCGATCACGTTGCGCAGGTTGCTGTCGATCTGGCCCACGGCGGCCAGCACCGCAAGGCCGAGGCCCAGGGACAGGACCACCGAGGTCGTCTCGCCGCCCGGTCCGCCCACGGCCCCCAGGGCCAGGCGCAGAGCGGTCCGCCCCCGCACCATGCGCGACCGGGCGAGCCGCCGGGCGGCGCGCCGCACCAGCCAGGCCGCCCCCACCAGCAGCAAAAGCGCCCCGGCGATCCCGCCGAGCGAGCCGAGCGCCAGGGTCGGGATGCCCGAGAAGGCCACGGCACTGCCGATCAGGGCCGCGACCGCCAGCCCCAGCGCCACCATGTAGCGGCGGCTGGGCAGGTGGAATTTCGGCGCCGCCGCATCGCGGAAAAGCTCCGCCGCGCGCACCTGTTCGGTCCGGGCGAGCGGCCAGAGCGTGAAGACCAGCGCCGTCAGCACCCCGTAGAGCGCGGCCTCGGCCAGGGGCCCCGGATGCAGCCCGAAGGCCGCGGGCATGGGCAGGTTCGCGGTCAGCAGCGGGGCCGCCACGATCGGGATCGCCGCCCCGAGCACCAGGCCCAGGCCCACGCCGATCGCCGTCAGGATGCCGATCTGCATCAGGTAGGCCGCGAAAATCGTGCCCCCCTCGGCGCCAAGGGTCTTGAGCGTCGCGATCACCTGGGTCTTGCCGTCGAGATAGGCGCGCACCGCCGCCGAGATGCCGACGCCGCCGACGGCGAGCCCCGCCAGCCCGACGAGCACCAGAAACGACCCGATCCGTTCGACGAAGCGTTCGACCCCCGGCGCGGCGTTGCGGCTGTCGCGCCAGCGCATGCCGGTGTCGCGGAAGAGCGCCTCGGCCTCCTCCTCCAGCGCCTGCAGGTCCGCATCCTCGGGCAGCGCGAGGCGGTACTCGGTCTCGTAGAGGGTGCCGGGGCCGATCAGGCCGCTCTCGGCCAGCGCCTCGGTGCGCAGGATGGTGGTGGGGCCAAGGCCGAACCCGCCCCCGGCACTGTCCGGCTCGCGCTCCAGCGCGGCGGTGAGGCGAAACTCCTGCGTGCCCAGCCGGAAGGTGTCGCCGATCTCCAGCCCCATCCGGTCGATCAGAACCCGCTGCATGACCGCGCCGGGGATCTCGCCGCCCAAGGCCTCGGCCAGGGGGATCGCGGGCTCCAGCACCACCGCGCCCTTCAGCGGATAGAGGTCGTCGACCGCCTTGACCTGGGTCAGCCCGCGTTCGGGTCCCTCGGGCCCGTCCACCACGACCATGGAGCGGAACTCCACGATTTCAGAGACTTCGAGCGCGTTCTCTTCCATCCACGCCAGTTCATCCGGCTCGGCGAAGCGGTAGGTGAACTCCATCTGGCCATCGCCGCCAAGGATCACCGCGCCTTCGCGCTCCAGCCCCTGCTGGATCGCCACGCGGACTGAGCCCACGGCGGCAATCGCCGCCACGCCCAGCACCAGGCACAACAGGAAGACCCGGAACCCGCGGACCCCGCCGCGCAATTCCCGCCGGGCGATCCGGCCCGCGACGGCCAGGTTCATTCCGCGGCCTCGCGTGGGGCGGTGGCGCTGTCGCTCTCGATCCGGCCGTCGCGCAGGCGGACCACCCGGTCGCAGCGCGCGGCCAGTTCGCGCGAATGGGTCACGAGAACCAGGGTCGCCCCGTGCCGGTCACGCAACCCGAAGAGAAGGTCCATGATCGCCTCGCCGGTGCTGCCATCGAGGTTGCCCGTGGGCTCGTCGGCCAGGAGCAGCGCCGGGCGCGGGGCGGCGGCGCGGGCGAGCGCCACGCGCTGCTGCTCGCCGCCGGACATCTGCGACGGGTAGTGATGCACCCGGTCGGCAAGCCCCACGGCGACCAGTTCGGCCTCGGCCCGTTCGAACGCGTCTGCCGCGCCGGCCAGTTCCAGCGGGGTGGCGACGTTTTCCAGGGCGGTCATTGTCGGAATGAGGTGGAAGGATTGGAACACCACGCCCATATGATCCCTGCGGAACCGGGCGAGCGCGTCTTCATCGAGCCGGGTCAGGTCATGGCCGAGCGCCAGCACCTGCCCCGAAGACGCACGCTCCAACCCGCCAAGCACCATGAGGAGAGACGACTTGCCAGACCCCGACGGCCCGATCAGCCCCACAGTTTCCCCGGTTTCGACCTTCAGCGAGATATCATGCAGGATATCCACCGGCCCCGCGTTGCCATCCAGGCGCAGGGACACATCGGTCAGGGACAGAACGGGATCGGTCATGGGAAGGGGTCTCCGGTGGGGGATGCGGGCATTGCGGGGCGTTGCGTCTGGATATGGGGCGGATGGCGGCATTCGCAAGGCTGGCGCGGGACTTGCCGCGGCCGCGAGCGCACTGTGGCTGAGCCTTGCGCCCGCCTGGGCCGAGCCGGTGGTGGTCGCGGCCCTGGGCGACAGCCTGACCCAGGGCTACGGGCTGCCGCAGCAGGACGGGTTCGTGCCGCAGCTGCAGGCCTGGCTGGAGGCGCAGGGCGAGGAGGTCACGCTGATCAATGCGGGCGTGTCGGGCGATACCACCGCGGGCGGGCTGAGCCGGGTGGACTGGACGCTGACGCCCGAGGTCGACGCGCTGATCGTGGCGCTGGGGGGCAATGACCTGCTGCGCGGGATCGACCCGGCGGTGAGCCGCGCCAATCTCGACGGGATCCTGAGCCGGGCGGCGGCGCGGGGGTTGCCGGTGCTGCTGGTGGGGCTGGAGGCGCCGGGCAATTACGGCCCCGACTACAAGGCCGCGTTCGACGCGATGTATCCCGAGCTGGCCGCGCAATACGGGGCACTGCACGAAGAGAGTTTCCTGGCCGCCTTGACCGCCGAGGACGACCAGGCCACGGCCTTGCGCAACTACATGCAGAGCGACGGGATCCATCCCAATGCGGCCGGGGTCGCCAAGATCGTCGCAGCGCTCGGCCCCTCGGTGCAGGCCCTGATCGCCCGCGCCGCGCCCTAGGCGCGGAAATCGCGCGCCGATTTCAGCGCTTCGGTCAGGAACCGCTCCAGGGTGCGGGCATCGATGGGCTTGTTGAGCAGCTCGATGTTTTGCGCCGCGCAGCGCGCCCGCAGCTCCGGCGAGCGGTTGGCCGAGATCAGCCGCGTGGGCACCGCCCCATGGCGCGCCTGCACCTGCCGGATCAGGTCGAGCCCGTTCTCCCCGCCGTCGAGCTGGTAGTCGATCAGCATGGCGTCCGGCGCGATCTCGATCTCGTCCAGCAGCTCGACCGCCTCGGAGGCGCCGTGCACGTCCAGAACGCTGATATCCCATTTCTCGAGCAGCAGGGTCATGGCGCGGCGCAGGTCGAGATCGTTCTCCACAAGCAGCACGATCATCCCGCTGCCCTGAAGGCCCGCGCTGCTCATCTTGGTCAGGCCGGTGTTCAGGGTCAGGTGCGGTTGCATCGACCGGGCGACGTTGACGAAGAAGCCCGAGCCCTGGCCCATCACCGACCACAGGCCCAGCGGGTGGCCGAGCCGCGCGCAGGCCCGCTCCACGATGGCGAGGCCCAGCCCCAGCCCCTCGGAGGCGCTGGCCTTGGCATCGAGGCGCTCGAACTCCTGGAAGATGATGTCCTGCTTGGCCTCGGGGATGCCGGGGCCGGTATCCCAGACCTCGATCCGGATGGAATTGCCGTTGCGCCGCGCCCCCACCAGAACCCGCCCCTCGGCGGTGTAGCGGATGGCGTTGGACACCAGGTTGGCCACGATCCGGCGCAGGTAGGATGGGTCGGATTCCAGCACCACCGCACAGGGCATCACCTTGAATTCCAAACCTTTCTGGGCAGCCAGCGGGCTGAATTGTTCGCGGATGGCGTCGAACACCGTGTTCAGCGGCACCGACGACACCTCCAGCGCGGCCATGCCGGCTTCGAGTTTCGAGATGTCGAGCAGGGCGTCGATGATGTTCTCGACACTGAGCAAGGCGCGGTGGGCCTTGTGGGCGATCTCCCGCGTGGCCTCGGTCGTCTCCGGCCCGTCCAGCGCCGAGACATAGAGCTTGGCCGCCGAGAGCGGTTGCAGCAGGTCGTGGCTGGCGGCGGCCACGAAGCGCGATTTGGAGGCATTGGCCCGCTCCGCCGAGGATAGCGCATCCTCCAGCTCCAGCGTGCGCTCCATCACCCGCTGTTCCAGCAACTCGTTGACCTGGAACAGGGTGCGGGTGGCTTCGCGTTCGGCGGTCACGTCGGTGAAGCTGATCACGAAGCCCTTGTCGGGCATCTCCTGGGCGAAGACGTCGAGGATCATGCCATCCCGGCGCTTGACCTCGAAGCTGATCGGCTTGCGATTGGTCTTGCGCATCACCCAGCGCCAGAGGTTCGCACGGTTTTCCTCGGACTCGAAGCTCAGCTCGGCCTCGAAACGCTCCAGCAGGGACTGGAACTGCGTGCCCAGGCGGAACCGGTTCAGCGGCAGCGCCAGCAGGGTGCCGACGCGCTTGTTCCAGCGGTCGCGCACCATGCGGACGTTGAAGATCACGTGATTGTCCTGGTGCCGTTTCAGGCGTCGCGCGGCCCAGTCCGCGGAGCCGACCCCCTCGGGCAGGGCGAGGTACTTGCTGCGGCTGACCAGCTCCACGTAGCGCGCGAAGCTCAGCCCCGGCGTCAGCTCGGTCTGCAGATCGAGCATGTGCATTCCGAACCGGCTGTTGCACATCACCAGCTCGTCGCGCGCGTTGAAGAGCGCGAAGCCCTCCTGGATCGTCTCGATCGCACTGGACAGGTCCGCCCGCGCGCTCTCGGCGGCGCGATTGGCCTCGGCCAGCCGCGCGTTGGATTCGTTCAGAAGGTCGAGCGCATGTTCCAGGTCGGCGGTGCGCTGGCGGACCTGGTCCTCCAGCAGGGCGGCGCGTTCGAACTGGCGATAGGCGACACCGGTGCGGTCGGTATCCTGTTCGACCCGGCGCATGAGCACGCCGGTGATCTGGCGCAGCTTGGCGTTCTGCTGCTCCAGCGTATCATTCGGGTCGATCAGCCAGTCGGTCATGCAGGCTCCCGGCCTCACCATCTTCCGGCGGCGGTGGATAGATCGCCACCCCGGTCATGGTATGATTCACGTGCATTGCGTTCAGTTGTTCACCATAGGTTGAAAAGCCGACAACGCAATGCTCGGCCAGCGTGTTCGACATGCGGCCCAGAAGCTGCTTCTGACCGGCCTCCAGCCGCCGCAGGATGCAGTCGCAGGCGATGATGGCGGCCGGTTTGACCTCGGCCGACAGGGCCTGGAATTCCCGTTCGAGATGCTCGACCAGGTGGTCGGGCTCGGCCAGGGTCAGCACCAGCCCCTCGTCGATGGCGGAAAAGAACACCAGGTCGCCCTGTTCGGTCACCTGCTGGATCGCGCGCACATGGTGGGTGCCGCCGATGGTGACCACCACCGGGTGGGCGGCGAAGGTGAAGGGGCCGAGCTGCTCGGGATCCTTGCCCAGGATACGGGCGTATTCCCGGGCGGCGGGCGCGGCATTGAGCGTGCGCACGATGCGGCGGCTCGGGTCGGCCCCGGTCACCACCATCCGCCGGTCCGTGGGCCGCAGGTGGTCGAGGCTGAAGACCCGCACCGGGCAGCGGGTGCGCACGAAGGTGACGATCGCCGCGTCCTGGTAGGCGATGCCGTTGAGCGCGACGAAGGTTTCCTCGAACCGCGCGCCGTCCCCGGCGGACCCGCCGAAGAGCGGCACGGGACCGAGCCCCGTGGCCAGCCCGAAGGCCAGCTCATCCTCCTTCAGCGACAGCCCGTCGATCATCAGGAAGGCGAACTCGTTCTGCCAGTCGGGTGCAAGCCGCATCAGCGATTGCCGCCGCCGGATCGTGCGCCCGATCAATTCCTGGGAGTCGATCTCTTCGAGCGTGTCGATCAGCATGGTCTCGATGGCGAAATGCCGCGATGGCAGGCCGACCGCGACGATCTCGTCCTCGGTGTACCCCTGGGCCGAAATCTCGCCCGCGGTGGTGCAGGCCAGCACGGGGGTCTCGCCGAACCGCGCGCTGGCGGCCCGGATCACCTCGCCGAAATCGGTGGAGGGGCTGACGAACAGGATGACGAGGGCGAGAGGCTCGGCGCCGAGGGCCGCGCAGAGCGTGTCCACCGGATCCGGGTCCGTGCAGAGCACGCTGGCCTGCACGACGGGCTGCGCCGCGGTCTCCGGCGAGCTGAGCATCTGTGGTCCCCTCCCATGGGCCGTCTTCGGTGCGGCCCTCGTCGTCGCCCCGTATCAGGCCAACGTATTGTCGCTCGCCACAAAATTGGCGAAATTCGCCTCCTGTGCAATCAAAACCGCCTGCGTCCGGCTCTGGACCCCCAGCTTGCGCATGATCGCGGTGACATGGGCCTTCACGGTCGTCTCGGCGATGGACAGGTCATAGGCGATCTGCTTGTTCAGCTTGCCGGCGCAGATCAGCTGCAGGATGCGGGCCTGCTGCTTGGTCAGCAGGCCGAGCCGTGCGAGCGCTTCCTCGGCGTTGTTCTGGGGGCTGTCGGCATCGGTGTTGGGCACGTAGTTCTCGGGGGTGAAGACCGTGCCGTTCTGGATCGCGTCGAAGGCTTCGCGGAAGACTTCGCGCTTGGAGTGCTTGGGCACGAAGCCCGAGGCGCCCACGCGCAGGGTCGAGGTGATCATCCGGTTGTCGGCCATGGACGAGACGACCACCACCGGGGTGGAGGGGACAGCGGTCTTGAGCCGGATCAACCCGTCGAGCCCGTTCACGTCCGGCAGGTTCAGGTCGAGCACGATCACATCCGGTGTGGCGCCATCCAGTTGGGACAGAGCGGATTCCATCGTGTCCGCAGTCGCGATCTCGTCGATGTCGGAGACCGTTCGCAAGGTCATGGAGAGCGCATCGAGAAAGAGGGGATGATCGTCCACGATCATCGCGCTTCGGAATGCGACTGGCGAGGTCATGTGCCCGTGTGTCTCCCTGCGGTATGTGCCGCGCCCCCGCGTCTGGTGCGCGTTCTCGAGTGGGTCGAGCATAGGTGAAAAACCTGTGCTGGAAACCAAGCCATTGGTCTCATGGACCGGGTTTCGATGCAATCCGGCGGGGCCTGGCGCGGGCACGCGTTTTCGAAAACGCGTAAGCGGGCGCGCGCCCGCTTGGCCCCCTCCCCGGGCCGGGCGCAGATGCCGACGCGGGGCGGGTCAAGCGGTTTCGAAACCGCTTGGTCCGCGGTGCTGCCCGCCTGCGCCCGGGCTCCGGTCGAACGCAAAACGCGCGCCCGGATGGGGCGCGCGTCGCGTGAGTTGCAGTGGCAGGTTGCCTTAGTTGGCCGCGTACTGCTTGGGCAGGCGGAAGGTCCAGAGCATCCCCCCCTGGTTGAGGTAGTTGACCTTCTTGGCCACTTCGCCGCCCCAGAGCGGAACCGCGCCGCCCCAGCCGGAGATGACCGAGACATACTGCTCCCCATCCTGTTCCCAGGTGATGGGCTGGCCGACGATGCCGGAGCCGGTCTGGAAGGACCAGAGCTTCTCGCCGGTCTCGTCGTCGAGCGCGATGAACTCGCCCTCCGGGGTGCCGAAGAACACCAGGCCACCGGCCGTGGTCATCACGCCGCTCCAGAGCGGTGCGTCGTTCTTGTAGACCCACTTGGTTTCCATCGTGTCCGGGTCGATCGCCTTGATCGCGCCGATATGGTCCTCGAAGAGCGGCTTGATGGTAAAGCCGGAGCCCAGATAGGCGGCCCCTTTCTTGTAGGTGATCGGCTCGTTCCAGATATCCATGCCCCATTCGTTGGCGGGCACGTAGAAGTTGCCGGTGCGCTGGCTGTAGGCCATGGGCATCCAGTTCTTGCCGCCCAGGAAGCCCGGAACCGCGAAGACCGTCTCCCCCTTCTTGCCGTCGGCGGCCTCGGCCGGATCGCCCGGACGGTTTTCCTCCACGAAGATCGGACGCCCGTTCTCGTCGAGGCCCGAGGCCCAGCTGATCTGCTCCACGAAGGGCATGCCCGACACGAAGCTGCCATCCGCGGCATCCAGCACGTAGAAGAAGCCGTTGCGGTCGGCGGTTGCCAGGCGCGGGTTGCCCTCGCGGTCGTCATAGGCGACGACTTCGTTCACGCCGTCGAAGTCCCAGCCTTCCCGGGGGGTGGTCTGGAAATGCCACTTGATCTCGCCGGTGGCCGGATCGATCCCGAGACGCGAGGCGGCATAGAGGTTGTCGCCCATTCCGTCCTCGGACGGCTTGCCCGCACCGCGCAGGTGGCTGTTCCAGGGCGCTGGGTTGCCCGTGCCGAAGATCAGCGTGTCGGTGCGCGCGTCATAGGAGCCGCCGAGCCAGGTCGCCCCGCCGCCGGTTTTCCACATGTCGCCCGGCCAGGTCGCGTTCAGCGTGCCGGTCATGGTGGACGGCTCGCCGTTCAACTCTCCCATGTGACCTTCGATCACCGGACGCTTCCAGACCAGCTCGCCGGTTTCCGCGTCGCGGGCTTCGACCGCGCCGACGATGCCGAACTCGCCGCCGGAGTTGCCGGTGACCACGAGGCCGTTCACGATCAGCGGGGCGGCCGTGTAGGAATAGCCCGCCTTGTAATCGTCGATCTTCTTGCGCCAGACCACGTCGCCGGTCTTCAGGTCGAGCGCCACGATGCGGGCATCGAGCGTGCCGAAGTAGAACTTGTCGCCATAGATGGCGCCGCCGCGGTTGATCACGTCACAGCAGGGCAGGATGCCTTCGGGCAGACGCGCGTCGTACTGCCAGATCTCCTTGCCGGTCTCGACGTCGATCGCATAGACGCGGCTGTAGGAGCCGGTGATGTACATGATCCCGTCATAGATGAGCGGCTGAGTTTCCTGTCCGCGCTGCTTTTCCCCGCCGAGGCTGAAGGCCCAGGCCGGAACCAGGTTTTCCACGTTGTCCTTGTTGAGCGTCTCGAGCGGCGAGTAGCGCTGCAGGTGGCGGCCCATGCCGTTGGTCAGCACGCGACTCGTATCCGCCTGGTCATTGGCCAGGTCTTGTTCCGTGATGCCTTCTGCGTAGGCCGCGCCTGTCGCGACAACGGCAGCGGTTACAGCGGCAATAAACCGATTCATGCGGTTTCCTCCATGGTGTTACTGTCCCTAAGATCCCCGAGCAGCGGGGACTCCTCTGGGCCGTTTGTCCCCCAGAATCCGCACGCGCACCTATTGCACAATAGTCGTAACCCGTATTTTAGATGCATCTTTGGGTCCCCATACAAGCGGATCATGCTCCTCCGGACCCGTTTCTGCCGACCAAAGTCGCAGGGCTGGGTCGCGCCCGGCGCGCCTTGTGCCGGCAAATTCCCACCCCTAACACGCAAAACGGCGACCCAGGGGCCGCCGCGTGCGAGATCGGACAGGATGTCGGGGCTACTTGTCCAGCGACTGGTTCATCTCGACATCGGAGATGCTGGTCAGATAGGCGATGATGAAATCCTGCACGGTGCGGTCCTCGATGCCCACATGGCGCATCTTGGTGCCGGGCATGAAGCCGTCATTGTCTTCCATCCAGGCGCGCAGGGCGGCCGGGGTCCAGACGATGCCCGAGGCTTCGAGCGCGATGGAATAGTCGTAATCCTCGACGATCCCGGCCGCGCGCCCCACGATATTGTTCAGCGGGGGACCATAGCTTTCATGGTCGCTGTCCGGGGCATGGCAGCGGCGGCACTCGGCCTCGTAGAGCGCCGCGCCCGCGTCGATCTTGACTTGTTCGAATGTTGCCGGACCTGCCTGCGCAGCCGGTGCCAGCATCGTCAGGCCCAGGGCTGCGGCGGTGAGTATTCGGGTCATGTCGTCCTCCATTGCTTGCGGGAAGCCTAAGCCGGAGCCCCGCTTCGAAGAATGAGGTATGTCAAATCACGGCACCCTTTGAATGACGCTTTGGTCGTATTCGGGATGACGCTTTGGTCGTATTTCACCCCCTGCGCGCCTTGGTAGAGTGTGGCAAATCCGGGAGGGATCATCATGTTCATGACCAAGCTGTGCGCCGGGGTCGCGGCCCTTGCGATTACCACCGTGGCCGCATTGGCCGAAACACCCGTCCTGCGGGCACAGGTGCTGAAATTCGGCACCGTCAACTGGGAACTCGACACCATCAAGCATCACGGGTTCGATGCGGCCAACGGCTTCGAGTTGCAGGTCACCGGCGTGGCCGGCGGGTCCGCGGCCCAGGTCGCATTCCAGGGCGGCGAGACCGACGTGATCGTGTCGGACTGGCTCTGGGTGGCGCGGCAGCGTGCCGCGGGCAAGGACTACGTGTTCCTGCCCTACTCCAAGGCCGTGGGCGGCGTGATGGTGTCCGAAGACAGCCCTGTGCAGTCGCTCGCTGACCTCGAAGGGGGCAAGATCGGCATCGCGGGCGGGCCGCTCGACAAGAGCTGGCTGATCCTGCAGGCCTACGCGAAGCAGGCCCATGGGCTCGATCTCAAGACCGGGACAGAGCAGGTCTACGGCGCGCCGCCGCTGATCTTCAAGACCGCGCTGCAGGGGGAGTTGGACGGGGCGATCAACTACTGGCATTTCATGGCCAAGATGGGGGCCTCCGGCATGCGCCAGGTGGTCAGCGTCACCGATGCCGCGGAATCCCTCGGGCTGGACAGTGAGACCCCGCTGCTGGGCTACGTGCTGACCGGCGAGATGCTGGCCCAGCACCCCGAAATCGTGCGCGGCCTGGCGGCGGCGTCGCGCAGTGCCAAGGATCTGTTGGCCTCCGACGACGCCGAATGGGACCGTCTGCGCGACCGGATGAATGCCAACACCGATGCGGAATTCGAAGCCCTGAAGGCGGGCTTCCGCGCGGGTATCCCGGCGCCGGGTCCGGTGGACGAGGATGCGGCCAACCGGATGCTCAAGCTGATGGCCGAACTGGGGGGCGAAGAGCTGCTCGGCGCGGCCACGGAGTTGCCCGAGGGTGTCTTTGTCCAGCCCGGAAGCTGATCGGCGGCCCCTGCGGGTGGCTACCGACGCCAGCACCGCGGCGGGGGCGCAAGCCGAGCCGCGCGCGCCCCTTGTCCGGCTCGAGTTGCAGGAGATGGGCTTTGAGCCCGGCGCGCCGATCCTCGGGCCGCTGACGCTGGAGGTGCGCGCGGGGGAGACCCTGGCCATCACCGGGCCGTCCGGGGTCGGCAAATCCACCCTGCTGCGGATCATCGCGGGGCTCGAGTCGCGCTATCGCGGTCGGCTGACCACGCCGCCGCGGCTGGCCATGGTGTTCCAGGAACCGACGCTGCTGCCCTGGCGGTCGGCGCTGGACAATGTCCGGCTGTCCACCGGGCTGGGGGTCGAGGCCGCGCGGCGCGCGCTGGCCGAGGTCGGACTTTCGGCCCAGGAAAAACAGTACCCGACCCAGATGTCCCTGGGCCAGCAGCGGCGGCTGTCGCTGGCGCGGGCCTTCGGGTCGGACCCGGATGTGCTGCTGATGGACGAGCCTTTCGTGTCGCTCGACCCGGACCTGGCCGAGGACATGATGGTGCTCTTTGCCCGGCTTCGGGCGGCGCGGGGGCTGGCCACGATCCTCGTCACCCATGTGGAACGGGAGGCGGAGATGCTCGCCTCGCGCATCGTGGCCCTGACCGGCAGCCCCGCGACCCTGGGCGCGGAGCGTCAGAACAAGGGCGCGTATTTCCAGTTGTCGGCGTCGGGAGTGACCTCGTCCAGATCATAGCCCGCGCCGCGCAGGCGCTGGGCGGCGACGATGCCCTCGGCCGCGGCCTCGTCCACCATCCGGCGGCCCTTGATCGGATCCTTGGCGATCCCGCGTCCGCGCAGCAAGTCTATGCCATGGTTGAGTTTTCCGACCGCATCCCCGGCCTCGGCGGCGCGGCGGTTCCACTCGGCGGCGGCATCCGGGTTCTCGTCGGCCCCGAGGCCGTTGTCGTCGAGCTGGCTCATCCAGGTCATCGCCCCGGTATAGCCGGCCTCGGCGCAATTCTCGAAAATCTTGCGCGCGTTCTCGTGGTCGCCGGACTTCGTGAGCATGTAGCCCGAGGCGCAGAGCACCATGTCGGTCTCGCCCCGGTCGGCGCGGTCCAGCATGGATTGCCAGGTCATCTCGTCGGGGTTCAGGGTGCCGCCGGGATCGACCTCCGCTTCGTCGGCCAGCGCGGGGCCGGCCAGAAAGGCACAGAGAATCAGGGGTATGGTACGCATGGCGCCTCCAGGGTTCGGGCCATGATAGCAGGGGCCGGGGCTTCGGTCATCCCTTGCGCTTGATCATGCCGCGGGCCGGGTCGTAGCCCCAGAGCGCCAGCGCCATGAACCCCGCGCAGGCCAGCGTGGTCCAGCCCAGGGCGGGCAGGTTCAGCTCGCCGTAGAGCGCGAAGCGGATCAGCTCGACCCCGTGGGTGAACGGATTGAGCGCGCAGATGTCATGCAGAAGTTCGGAACTTTCGGCCATTTTCCACAGCGGATAGAGCGCGGAGGAGAGGAAGAACATCGGGAAGATCACGAAGTTCATCACCCCGGCGAAATTCTCCAACTGCTTGATAAAGCTCGACAATGCCAGCCCGAGCGCGCCGAGCATCAGGCCCGCCACGAGCAGCGCGGGAAAGGCCAGCAGGTAGCCGTGCCAGGGCATCTGGATGCCGAAAAGCGCGGCGATGGCGAGAAACGCATAGGCCTGGGCGATGGAGATCAGGGTGCCGCCCGTGAGCTTGCAGAACAGGAGCCACCAGCGCGGCAGGGGCGAGGTCAGCAGGAGGCGCATGGAGCCCATCTCCCGGTCGTAGACGAGGCTGAGCGACGACTGCATCCCATTGAAAAGCAATATCATTCCGCACAGGCCGGGCACGATGTAGACCTCGTAGGTGATGTAGGTCTGGTAGGGCGGGATGATGCTGAGTCCCAGGGCCGCGCGGAAGCCCGCGGCGAAGACCAGCAGCCAGACGAGGGGGCGCACGAGGGCCGCGACGAAGCGCTCGCGCTGTTGCAAAAAGCGGAAGGCTTCGCGCTCGACGATGGCGAAAAGGGCGATCAGATAGGGGCTCATGGGCGCGTGCTCCGACCGTCGAAAAGGCGCGCCAGACCCGGTCGGATCGGCGTCGGGCAGGTGTCGGGCAAGTGTCGGGCAAGTGTCGGGCACATTGTCTGACAATCCGGGCGCGGGGGCCGGGGACGGACGCCGCGACAGGCACGCCCACAGCTTGCGATGCGGATCGGGCGCGGGGCGCGCGCGGCGGGACAGCGCGCCCCTCGGGGGTGCGGTGCGCGCGCGGTGGCCGCGATCTTCGGCCGCTGGGGGCCAGGGCGCGCAAGCGGTTTCGAAACCGCTTGGTGGCGCGTGCGTCCGGCGCAGGCGCGAGGCGGCCGTGGCGGCGGGCTGTCTGGCAACCGGAAGAGGGCGCGGCGCTGCGACCCGCGATCCGGCGCGCAGTCCGGGCCCTCCGGGTGCGACCGGGCGGGGTCAAGCGGTTTCGAAACCGCTTGTCGGCGCCGGATGTCGGGCGGGGGCGCAGGGGGGCGGCGGGCGGTCATGCGGGCTGCGCCGTGACGCGGAGGAAATGCTCGGTGAGCGGGGTGTTGCCGCGGATCTCGGCGGCGGTCCCGTCGGCGCGGATCTCGCCCTTGTGCAGGATCAGCAGCTGGTCGGTATCGCGGATCTCGTCCGTGAGGTGGGTGGCCCAGAGCACGGTCAGCCCGGTCTCCGCGGCCAGATCGTGGACATGGGCGGTGATCGCGGCGCGGGAGGCCGCATCGAGCCCCACGGTCGGCTCGTCGAGCAGCAGCACCGAGGGTGAATGGATCAGGGCGCGGGCGATCTCGGTCCGGCGGCGGTGGCCGCCATTGAGGTCGCGCACGGTCTCCCGCCGCCGCTCGGCCATGTCGAGCCGGTCGAGCGCGGCGTCGATCCGGCGGGCGGCCTCGGCCCCGGCCAGCCCGTGCAGGGCGGCGAAGTATTTCAGGTTCCGCTCCACCGAGAGCGACACGTCCAGGGTGGATTGCTGGAACACCACGCCGATCTCGGCAAGGGCCGCGCGGGGCGTCTTGCGCAGCTCATGCCCGGCCACGGTGATGGTGCCTTCGGGGCTGGTGAAAAGCCGGGTGAGCAGCCCGAAGAGCGTGGACTTGCCCGCGCCATTGGGGCCGAGCAAGGCGCAGAACGCGCCTTGCGGGATGTCGAAGCTGACATCCGACAGGGCGCGCCTGGAGCCGTAGGAGAAGCTCAGGTTGCGGACGGACAGGCCCGTCACGCGCGTCTATTCGATGGTGATTTCAAGGCGCTGGGTCTCTCCGGTGGAGCCTGGGATACGCAGATAGTAGCTGCCCGGCTTGATGGCGACAAACCCGATTTCCATCTCGCCCGCATCGTCGAACTCGATGGAGTTGACGCCGAGGGGGCGAATCTCGAGGTCGTTGACCACGATTTCGTCGATCCAGATCGCGCGGAAGAACTCGGCCCCTTCCAGGGCAAGCTCGGCCGAGCCGTCGCCCTGGATCTCGAACTCGTAATAGGTGCCGGATGTCAGCACCCACGGGGCTTCGGAGAGCGGCGTGCCGGAGCTGAGCATGATCGGGGGCAGGTCGGCCTTGTTGGCCGAGGACAGGATGCCCGCGCGGCCCCAGTCGCTGCGCGGCGCGCCGTCGGCGAAGCTTGCGGCGGGCAGGGCGAGGGCGGCGACGAGGGGGAAGATGAGGTGTTTCATGGGGTCTCCATCAAGTTTGAGTCACGGGTAGGCCGGGGTTCACCCCGGCGCGGGAAAGGTTTTTTTGGGGGGGAAGGCGGGGAAGTCCCGCCCTGAGGATGCAGATCTATTCGGTGGGACGCATGGCGGCCCCCCAGGGGAACCGGCCGACCTTGATCGACTTGATCGCCTCGCGCTTGGCCACGTCGATCACGGTCACGTCGCCGGACACCCCATTGGTGGTGAAGACCAGCGAGCGGTCGGGCGAGAAATCCATGTGCCAGACCCGGCGGCCCACGAGGATGTAGTCCTCCACCTCGTAGGTTTCGGCGTTCACCACCGCGACGTGGTTCGACGGCCCGAGTGCCACATAGGCGTGGGTTTCGCCTTCAGTGAATTCAAACCCCACGGGCTGCACCCGGTCGGGGTGGACGCCATCGACCTCGAAGGAGATCTTGGTGATCTCGCTCTGGTCTTCGACGTTGAACACCGAGATCGTGCCACCGATTTCGGCGCTGACCCAGAGCTCGGTCCCGTCCTTGATGAATTCCGCGTGGCGCGGGCGGCTGTCCACCAGGGTGTTGGCGAAGAGCGTCTGGGTCTCGGTGTCGATCCAGTGCGCCATGTTGGTGGTCTCGGAGGTGGTGATGGCGATCTTGCCGTCCGGAGAGACGGCCATGCCCTCGGGTTCGATCCCGACATCGATCTGGGCGATGACCTGGCGGGACTCGGTATCCACCACGGTGGTGATCGCGTCATCCTCGTTGGCGATGTAGAGGTGGCGGTCGTTGGGGTGCAGGACGAACTGCTCGGGGTCTTCGCCCGAGGGCAGGTCGTGCAGGATCTCGCCGGTGACCGGGTCCATCACCTGCACCGTGTCGCTGTCGGAGGCACAGATATAGACGCGGGAGTAGTCCTTGGAGAAGGTGATGCCGCGCGGGCGCTCGCCGGTCTCGATGGTGCGGACCACTTCGAGGGTGGCGATGTCGATCACGCTGATCGTGTCGTCCTTTTCGTTGGTCACCCAGATCTCGCCCGAGGCGAGGGCGGCGGTGGTGCCCAGCAGCAGGGCGGTGGTGGCGGCGGCGGTCAGGGTCGGTCTCATGGTGTGGCTCCGGCTCTGGATGGTTGGGGGGCGCGTTGGCCCCGGGGAACGGGCGGGACGGGTCAGTCGAAGGCGGTGCAGGCGCTTTCGGGCTCGTCGAGGCCGAGCGTGTCAAGCTCGGTACGCTGGTGCAGGAAACCCTCCAGCGGGGCCTGGGCGACCAGGGCGCGGGGGTGGACGATCGGGATCGGTTGGCGCAGCTGGCCGTTCCAGGGGCGGAAGGTCAGCGGGCGGCCCTTGAAGCCCGCCAGCTCGAACGTGTCGCCGAGGATGTAGCTGCGCAGGGTGGGCAGATCGGCGGCGGAGGTGCGCACGACCGCCTCGCCCAGGCTGCGCATGGCCGCCCAGGCGGCGTAGTCCTTCGACTCCATGTCGCGCCCGATCGTGTCGGTGAAGCGGGACTGGAGCTGGGCCGCGCCCCATTGTTCGACCACCGGCGACCAGGTGCGGGGGCTGAGCCCCTCGGAGCCGGCGACCGGGCGGGGCTGCCAGGTGTTGTAGAGGATGTAGCGGCCGAAATCCTCGACCTCGTCGGCCACCAGCAGGGCGTCGTAATCGCCGAAATCCTGGGTGAAGAGGGGCACTTCCTGCGACGCGTTGCGGCGCATGTCGGCATCGAAGGCCCAGGTTTTTTCGGCCTCGAGGGACAGGCCGAACTTGCGCAGGGATTTGCGGAGCGCATCCGCATAGGCCACGTCCACCGGGTAGGTGCCGGAGATCAGCACCAGGTCGTCCCAGCGTTTGAGCACCAGAAGCTGCGCCAAGGCATCGGTGCGCATGGCATCCGAGGGCAGGGTGTGCAGCACGTTGGCGCGGCACTCGGCGTCGCGCAGGGCCACGTCCGCGGCGGCGACGTTGAAGATCAGCGCCTCGGCCGCCTCTGGCATGTCGGCGATGGCCAGCAGGTCCGCCGCCGGGGCGTCCACCAGCAGGTAGGGGGTTTCGGCCAGGGCCGCGCGGGCCGCGGCCAGCAGGTCCTCGCCCTCGGCCACCTCGGTGATCTCGAGCGTGTAGGTATGGCCCAGGAACTTGCCGGTGGTGGTATTGTCGTCCAGCCCGACGCGGGCTCCGGCCATGCCGAGATCCTCGGGCTGGGGGTCGAGATTGGACAGGGTCGGCGGAAGGGGGACGTCTTGGCGCAGGTAGTGAACGGACAGCTCCACGGCGGCGGCAGGGCCTGCCAACAGGGCCGCGGCACAAAGGCCCAACGGTATGCGATGCATGTGATCCTCCCTTTTGACCGGACGGTACGAACAACGCTCTGCGGAGTAAAATGCGACCAAGGTATGAGGATGCGTGCCGCCGACCGGGGCGGTGCCGGGTCGACCGGGCCTCGGCGATGAGCGCGGGCGGTGCACCGGATTAGACGCTTGTTTTCAGGGGTTAACGGTCGGGTGCGCGGGGATGGGCCCTGCCGCGGCATCATGCCCTTGCTGCACGAAGGTCTGTTGAACCAAAGTCCAATTCTGCGGCTGCACGCTCTCGGTTAAAAGCGGGGCGAACATATCAAACAACCTTCGTGGGAGCTGAGGAAAATGGACCTGAAGACGACAACACAACTGGCCTTCGCCGCCGTTCTTGCCGCCACGATGGCCCATGCCCATGGCGATGTCTCGCCACAGCCGGTCGATACGGACGTCCTGCCGGAGGTCGGTGAAGAGTGGCTGACCGAGAACCCCTACCGGGACCTGGAGCCGGAGCTTTGGAAGACCGCCATCGATATCGGGGCGTCGGGCTACAACCAGAACTGCGCGCGCTGCCACGGGCTGGGCGCGGTGTCTGGCGGGTTGGCGCCGGACCTGCGGTACCTGGAGGCCGAGGAGTATGGCGACGAGTGGTACATGGAGCGCTACATCTATGGCTACACCCAGAACGGGATCACCAAGATGCCGGCTTTCGGCGACCTGCTGGGCCAGAAGGCGGCCTGGGCGATCCGGCTCTATATCGAGACGCGGCCGGGCGAGGGCGCGCTGGATGACCACCAGGACCGCCTGAAGGAGATCCGGGACCAGCTCATCGCGGGGGATGTCGGCGACGAGGCGGCGCTGAAGGCCGAGCTCGAAGCGATCGCCGCTGAGGTTTACACCGAAAGCGGCGCGCCGCTGGCCGACAGCGTGGCCTGGCGGGCCGCGGCCCAGCTGGCGGGATCGCCGGAAAGCTACAAGTCCGCCGCAGAGACCTTGACGGTCGGCCTGTCTGCCGCGCAATAATCGGCTCAGCCACGTTTCGGCGCGCGCCGAACAACATAAAAAAGCGCGCCGATCCAATACCATGGGAGGAAGAATGGTCCGCATTTCCGTCTGGATTGCTGCTGCCATCATGTCGACGATTACCCTGAGCGCACCGGCCCATGCCGACCGGTGCGCCGATTGGGTTCCGCAACCCAAGCCCCAGAATGTCGGCCGCGACATCGTCGGTCAGGACCTGGACACGATCCAGGAGCGGGGCTTCGTCACCATCGCCGTTTACGAGGATTTTCCGCCCTATTCGTGGAAAGAGGGCAACACGCCCCGGGGGATCGATATCGAGATCGGCAAGCTGATCGCCGAGGATATCGGGGTGGAGCCGCGGTTCAACTTCGTGGCCGCGGGCGAGACGCTGGATGCGGACCTGCGCAACAATGTCTGGCGCGGCCCGATCATCGGCGGGGCGGTGTCCAACATCATGATGCGCGTGCCCTATGACAGTGCCTTCACCTGCCGGGTCGAGCAGGTCGTCTTCACCGGGCAGTATTACAAGGAGAGCATCGCCATCGCCTATGACAAGGCGAGCTATCCCGAGGAAAAGCCGGTGCCGGCCTATTTCCGGTTCGACACCGTGGCGGTGGAGAACGACTCGATCGCGGATTTCTACCTGTCGTCCATGGCCGGGGGGCAGCTTCTGAACAACATCCGCCGCTTTACCACCATGGAGGAGGCGATGGCAGCGCTCGATGCGGGCGAGGTCAAGGCGGCGATGGGCCCGCTTGCGCAGCTGGAGCATGGGGCGACGGAGCGGATCGGCGTCCACCAGCCGCCTTTGCCGGGCTTCGCGCGCGGCGAGTGGACCATCGGGCTGGGCATCAATTTCGCCTATCGCCCGCTGGCCTATTGGGTCGATGACGCGGTGCGCTATGCCCTGGAGGACGGGCGCATAGAGCAGATCTTCGCCGACTACGGCCTGCAATTCCGGCCGCCGGAGCGTTGAAATCTGCGACCTTAGTCTGAATAGTCGCACCCTGTGCCCGTGCTAGGCTCACTCACAACCGGAAAGGAAGACCCCGATGCATCTTACCGACTCGCGCGACATCGCCGCGGACCCACAGACGGTCTGGAATGCCTTGCTGGATGCAGAGGTTCTCAAGGCCTGTGTGCCGGGCTGCCAGGAGATGCACGGCTCCCCCGAGGAGGGGTTCGAGGCCGTGGTGGTTCAGAAGGTCGGCCCGGTAAAGGCCACGTTCAAGGGCTCGGTCGAGTTGCAGGACATGGTCGCGCCGGAGAGCGTCAACATTGTCGGCGAGGGCAAGGGCGGGGCCGCGGGCTTTGCCAAGGGCGGCGCCAATGTGCGGCTGGAGCCGATCGAGACCGGCACGCGGCTGCATTACGACGTGGATGCCAAGGTGGGCGGCAAGCTCGCGCAGCTCGGCAGCCGGATCATCGACGGGTTCGCCAAGAAGATGGCGGATCAGTTCTTCGCCAAGTTCCAGGAAACCATCGAAGGCCCGGCGCCGGAGGGTGGCGACGACGAGGGCGGGACGGATGAGGCCGCCGAGGGCGGCAAGAAGAAGGGTTGGCTCAAGAAGCTCGTAAGCTGAGGCCGACCCGTCGGACGAGACATGATTAAGGGATCAGGGAGGATCTGAATGACATCTGTAACGATGACCGTGAACGGCAAGGCCCGCTCCGGCGAGGTGGAGGGGCGCACGCTGTTGTCGTCGTTCCTGCGCGACCAGCTGCACCTGACGGGCACCCATGTGGGCTGCGATACCAGCCAGTGCGGCGCCTGCGTGGTGCATGTGGACGGCGAGGCGGTGAAGGCCTGCACGGTGCTGGCGGCGGACGCGGACGGGGCCGAGGTCACGACCATCGAGGGCATGGCGAATGCGGATGGCTCGCTGTCGGCGATCCAGGCGGCGTTCCAGGAGCATCACGGGCTGCAATGCGGGTTCTGCACGCCGGGCATGGTGATGTCGGCGGCGGCGCTGCTGAAGGACAACCCCAAGCCGAGCGAGCACGAGATCCGCGAGTATCTCGAGGGCAATATCTGCCGCTGCACCGGCTACCACAACATCGTCAAGGCGATCCTGGCGGCCTCGGGCCAGCAGGTCGCGCCGCCGATGGCCGCGGAATAACCACTGAGCTTGGCTGCTGGCGCTATGGTGCGCCCGGCCGGATTTGACCCAGGATACTCCGAGGGAGAATGACATGCCCAAAGATGGTGGCATTGGCGCCAGTTCAAAGCGCCGCGAAGACGTCCGGTTTCTGACCGGCCGGGGACGCTACACGGACGACATCAACCTGAACAACCAGACCTACGCCTATTTCCTGCGCTCGGAAGTGGCCCATGGCAAGATCAACGGGATCGACACCGCCGCCGCCGAAGGCATGGACGGGGTGATCCGGGTGTTCACCGCCAAGGATTTCGAGGGCGTGGGCGGGGTGCCCTGCGGCTGGCAGGTCACCGACATCCACGGACAGCCCATGAAGGAGCCCAAGCACCCGGTGCTGGCCGAGGGCAAGGTGCGCCATGTGGGCGACCCGATCGCCGTGGTCGTGGCCGAGAGCCTGGAGCAGGCCCGCGATGCGGCCGAGGCGATCGAGCTGGATATCGAGGAGCTGCCCGCGGTCATGGACATGAAGGCCGCGCTGGCCGAGGGCGCCACCAAGGTGCATGACGATCTGGACGACAACCTCTGCTACGAGTGGGGCTTTGTCGAAGAGAACCGCGCAGCGGTCGATGAGGCGATCAAGAACGCGCACCATGTCACGACGCTGGAGCTGACCAACAACCGGCTGGTGGCCAACCCGATGGAGCCGCGCGTGGCGGTGGGGGATTATCACCCCGGCACGCAGGATTACACGCTCTACACCACCTCGCAGAACCCCCATGTGATCCGGCTCCTGATGGGCGCCTTCGTGCTGGGCATCCCCGAGCACAAGCTGCGCGTCGTGGCCCCGGATGTGGGCGGCGGGTTCGGCTCGAAGATCTATCACTATGCCGAGGAAGCCTTCGTCACCTTCGCCAGCGGCCAGATCGGGCGGCCGGTGAAGTGGACCTCGTCGCGCTCGGAGGCGTTCGTGTCGGACGCGCATGGTCGCGATCACGTGACCAAGATCGAGCTGGCCCTGGACGAGAACCACAAGTTCACCGCCCTGCGCTGCGACACCTATGCCAACATGGGGGCGTATCTGTCCACCTTCGCGCCGTCGATCCCCACATGGCTGCATGGCACGCTGCTGGCGGGCAACTACACCACGCCGCTGATCTACACCAACGTGAAGGCGGTGTTCACCACCACCACGCCGGTGGATGCGTACCGTGGCGCGGGCCGTCCCGAGGCGACCTTCCAGCTGGAGCGGGTCGTGGACAAGGCCGCGCGGGAGCTTGGCGTCGACCCGGCGGAGCTGCGCCGGATCAACTTCATCAAGCCCGAGCAGTTCCCCTATGACACGCCGGTGGCGGTGACCTATGACACCGGCAACTACCACGCGACGCTCGAAAAGGGCCTGGAGATGGCCGGGGCCGACACGTTCGAGGCGCGCGCCGCCGAGAGCAAGGCTCGCGGCAAGCTGCGCGGCTTCGGCCTGGCGCATTTCATCGAGGCCTGCGGCATCGCGCCCTCGAACCTGGTGGGACAGCTCGGCGCGCGCGCGGGACTCTACGAGAGCGCCACGGTGCGGGTCAACGCCACCGGCTCGATCAGCGTGATGACGGGCTCGCACTCCCACGGGCAGGGGCATGAAACCGCCTTCCCGCAGGTGGTCGCGGAAATGCTCGGCATCGACGAGAACATGATCGAGATCGTCCATGGCGACACCGCCAATACGCCGATGGGCATGGGCACCTATGGCTCACGCTCCATCGCGGTGGGCGGCTCGGCCATGGTGCGCGCGACCGAGAAGATCATCAACAAGGCCAAGAAGATCGCAGCCCACCTGCTGGAGGCCGCCGAGGGCGACATCGAGCTCAAGGACGGCGCGTTCACGGTCGCGGGCACGGACAAATCCGTCGCCTGGGGGGATGTGACGCTGGCGGCCTATGTGCCCCACAACTACCCGCTGGAGGATATCGAGCCGGGGCTGGAGGAGACGGCGTTCTACGATCCGTCGAATTTCACCTACCCGTCGGGCGCCTATATCTGCGAGGTCGAGGTGGACCCGGACACCGGCAAGGTGGACGTGCTGGCCTTCACGGCGGCGGATGATTTCGGCAATGTCATCAACCCGATGATCGTCGAGGGCCAGGTCCATGGCGGCGTGGCGCAGGGGATCGGGCAGGCGCTGCTCGAGAACTGCTCCTACGATGCGGACGGGCAGCTCCTGTCGGGGTCGTACATGGATTACACCATGCCGCGGGCCGACGATCTGCCGATGTTCGAAGTGGACCACTCCTGCATCACGCCCTGCACCCACAACCCGCTCGGGGTGAAGGGCTGCGGCGAGGCCGGGGCCATCGGCTCCCCGCCGGCGGTGGTGAACGCGGTGATCGACGCGCTGCACCGGGCGGGCCAAACCCATGTGACCCATATCGACATGCCCCTGACGCCGAGCCGCGTCTGGGCAGCGATCCACGGCAAGTAAGCGACGGGCCCTGCCTTCGGGCGGGGCTCCCTTCAACGGGAGAGAGATATGCACAATTTCGAGTTTGTGAAACCGACCACCGTCGCGGATGCGGTCAAGGCCCTGTCGCGCGACGAGGCCCAGGCGCTGGGCGGGGGGCAGACCTTGCTGCCCACCATGAAGCAGCGGCTGGCCGCGCCCGAGACCCTGGTGAGCCTGTCGGGCATTGCCGAGATCAAGGGTGTCTGCACCAATGATGCGGGCGAGATCTGCATCGGTGGCGGCACGGTTCACGCGGTCGTCGCGCGCGAGACCGCGGCCAAGTACCCGGCTCTGTCGGACCTGGCGGGCAAGATCGGCGATCCGGCGGTGCGCAACCGCGGCACGATCGGCGGCAGCCTTGCCAATAACGACCCGGCGGCCTGCTATCCGGCGGCGGCGCTGGGATCGGGGGCGACCATCGTGACCAACACGCGGGAGATCGCGGCGGACGACTATTTCCAGGGGATGTTCACCACCGCGCTCGAAGAGGGTGAGATCATCACGGAGGTCCGCTTCCCGGTGCCCGAGAAGGCAAACTGGCAGAAGTTCGTCCAGCCCGCCTCGCGCTTCAGCCTTGTGGGCGTGTTCGTGGCCAAGTTCTCGGGCGGCGTGCGCGTGGCCGTGACCGGCGCGTCGGAAGAAGGCGTGTTCCGCTGGACCGAGGCCGAGGCGGCGCTGAGCGGAAATTTCTCCGCCGATGCGATCAAGGATCTGTCGGTTCCGGCGGACGGGATGATCAACGACCTGCATGGCACGGGCGCCTACCGGGCGCATCTGGTCAAGGTGCTGACCGGGCGCGCGGTTGCCGCCGCCTGACACGGGCGCGCATTCGACAGACAAGACCCCCGTTCGGCGCGCGCCGGGCGGGGTTTTCTTTTGAGCCCCGCGACGGGCTGCGAAGGGTCTGGTCCTGCCCGCGGGCTTTTTCTATGTCTTGAAGCGCGCAAGGGAGTCGCGCGGCCGTCCCGGCCGTGGCCTGAGATCGGAGAGTACATGCGTGATGTGAAACGAAAGATCGGCGCGCTCGCGTTGTCGGTCGCCTGTGTCGGGCCCGGTGCGGCCGCGGCCTTCGAGCTGGGCCCGGCCTGGGAGCGGCATGTGACGGTGTTCGGCGCCTCGATGACCGAGAACACCTCGTTCGACGTGATGTCCTTCGATGTGACCTGGGCGGACTCCTACCTGGTGGGCGTCGCGGCCGGGATCGAGCGGCAGATCGGTGCCAGCCGGTTCAGCTGGGGCATCGAGGGGCAGTTGGTGCGCCATTTCGGCAAGATGGACCATTGGGAGGTGAACCTGCCCGTGGTGCTGCGCTATACCCCGCCGAACCCGTGGATCGATGCGTTCGAGAGCTTCGCCTACGGGCTGGGCCTGTCCCACGCGACCGATGTGCCCAGCGTGGAGGTGGAGCGCACGGGCGAGTCCCAGCGCAACTTCTTCTTCTGGAAGGCGGAGCTGGAGTTCAACACGCCGGTGGAGGACAGCACCTTGCTCGTCGGGTTGCACCATCGCTCGGACGGTTATGGCACGTTCGAGAATGACAGCGGGTCGACCGCGGTGTCGGTGGGCTGGAAACGGGCGTTCTGAGCCTGGTGTGCCAATGACAACAGCCTCCCCGGGGGGAGGCTGTTTTCCTGTGGGCCGGTGCCGGGGTCGGGCGGCGGTGCCCAGGGGCGCGGCTCAGGCCGCGACGAGGCCCATGGATTCGAGCTTCAACAGCACCTGCTGGGCGCAATAGTCGACCTCGGTCCCTTCGGTGTCCAGCACCAGCTCGGCATTGGTCGGCGCCTCGTAGGGGTCGGAGATCCCGGTGAACTCCTTGATCTTGCCCTCGCGCGCCAGCTTGTAGAGCCCCTTGCGGTCGCGGCGCTCGCATTCCTCGAGGCTGGTGGCGACGTGGATTTCCACGAAGGCGCCATAGGCCTCGATCATCTCGCGCACGGCCCGGCGGGTGGCGGTGTAGGGCGCGATGGGGGCGCAGATCGCGATGCCGCCGTTCTTGGTGATCTCGGAGGCGACATAGCCGATGCGGCGGATGTTGATGTCGCGGTGTTCCTTCGAGAAGCCGAGCTCGGACGACAGGTGCTTGCGGACCACGTCGCCGTCCAGCAGCGTGACCGGGCGGCCGCCCATTTCCATCAGCTTGACCATAAGCGCGTTGGCCACGGTGGACTTGCCCGAGCCGGACAGCCCCGTCAGAAACACGGTGAAGCCCTGCTTGGCCCGCGGCGGGCGGGTCTTGCGCAGTTCGGCCACCACTTCGGGGAAGGAGAACCATTCGGGGATCTCCAGCCCCTCGGACAGGCGACGGCGCAGCTCGGTGCCCGAGATGTTCAGGATCGTGACCTCGTCCTTGTCCTTGATCTCGTCCATGGGTTCGTATTGCGCGCGCTCCTGGACCCAGACCATGTGTTTGAAGTCCACCATGGTGATGCCCATTTCCTCTTCGTGCTCGCGGAAGAGGTCTTGCGCGTCATAGGGGCCGTAGAAATCCTCCCCGGCGGAGTTCTTGCCGGGGCCGGCGTGGTCGCGGCCGACGATGAAATGGGTCACACCGTGGTTCTTGCGGATCAGCCCGTGCCAGACCGCCTCGCGCGGGCCGGCCATGCGCATGGCCAGGTTCAGAAGGCTCATGGTGGTGGTGGCGGCCGGGTACTTGTCGAGCACCGCCTCGTAGCAGCGCACGCGGGTGAAGTGGTCCACATCGCCGGGCTTGGTCATGCCGACGACCGGGTGGATCAGCAGGTTGGCCTGGGATTCGCGCGCGGCGCGGAAGGTCAGCTCCTGATGCGCGCGGTGCAGCGGGTTGCGGGTCTGGAAGGCCACGACCTTGCGCCAGCCGAGCTTGCGGAAATAGGCGCGCAGCTCGTTGGGCGTGTCGCGGCGGGCGCGGAAGTCGTAATGGATCGGCTGCTGGATGCCGGTGATGGCACCGCCGAGATAGACCGGGCCCGCGACGTGGTGCAGGTAGTTCACCGCCGGATGCGCCAGGTCGTCGGCGCCGAAGACCATTTCGGCCTCGCGGGCCTTGTTGGGCACGTATTTGTCGGAGATCGACAGGATGGCGAGGATCACGCCCTCCTGGTCGCGCAGGGCGATGTCCTGGCCCGGCTCGACCGTGTCGGCGAAATCCTGGCTGATATCCAGGGTGATGGGCATCGGCCAGAGCGAGCCGTCCGCCAGGCGCATGGTTTCCACCACGCTGTCGTAGTCGTCCTTGCCGAGGAAGCCCTTGAGCGGGTTGAACCCGCCATTCATTAGCAGCTCCAGATCGCAGATCTGGCGCGGGGTCAGGTCCCAGGAGGGAAGCGACGCGGCTTCGACCTTCAGCTTCTGGGCGCTGTCGGCGGAGACGTAGAGCTCCGTGATCGGGGCGTGGGGGTTTTGCATCGGAAAGCTCCTGAATTGGGGGGGGATCGGGTATTGGGCCGAGCCGGTCAGCTCGGCATGAAGGGCGGTGAACTCGGTGAACTTGCGGGCGAGGAACTTGTCGATGAGCCGGGTTTTCTGCGCTGCACCCCGGGCCGTCAGGCCATAGGCGAAACGCTGGCGCCGGTCGGTCCCGGTCCGTTCTGTGATCTCGATCAGCCCGGCCTCCGCGGCGGCGCGCAGCTGCGCATTGACCCGGCCCAGGGAGATGCCCAATGCCCCGGCCAGGGCGCGCTGGGAGGCGTCCGGGGTCAGGTCGAGCTGCCGCAGCAGGCGGAAGAGCAGGTCTTCCTCCTCGGCGGAGATCGGTTTGGGCTGGGCGTTCATCGGGGCGGGACTCAATATGTGTTCACGGCTGAACGCATATGGCAGCCAACCCGATCTGCCAAGAACAATTTGCGATCGCGGTAAACGCTGTGTTGATCCGGGCACAGGGCGGGCGATGGACGGGTTTCGCGCGGCGTATTGATAGGAATTTCCTATCGTGTGGCGTTGGGCGTTCGGATTTGACCTGAGTCAACAAACTTAGAACGATTCCAAGTTAGGCCGGGCAGGCTAAGGTCCACAAGAAAAGGAGTTTCTCATGGCCTGTCACCCAGCCCTCCGGTTTGGCACTGTTTCCATGCTTGTTCTGGCCGCGTCCGCGGCGTCCGCGTCCGACCTGCAGGAGCAGGCGCGCGAGCTGTTCGAGCCGGTGCCCTCCACGATCCCGGCGCTGCGCGACAACCCCGTCACGCCGGAGAAGATCGACCTGGGCAAGGCGCTGTTCTTCGACCCGCGGATGTCCGCGTCGGGGGTGTTTTCGTGCAATTCCTGCCACAACCTGGCGACGGGCGGCGACGACAACATGCCGGTCTCGATCGGCCATGGCTGGCAGAAGGGGCCGCGCAACTCGCCCACGGTGCTGAACGCGGTGTTCAACATCGCGCAGTTCTGGGACGGGCGGGCCGAGGACCTGGCAGCGCAGGCCAAGGGGCCTGTGCAGGCGGGGGTCGAGATGGCCAACACGCCGGAGAACGTGATCGCGACGCTCAACTCCATGCCGCAATATGTGGAGTGGTTCACGGCCTCCTTTCCCGAAGAGGCCGACCCGGTGTCCTTCGACAATTTCGCTAAGGCGATCGAGGCCTACGAGGCCACGCTGATCACGCCCGCGCCCTTCGATGCCTATCTGAACGGGGACGAGGCGGCGCTGAGCGAGGACCAGAAGGAGGGCCTGGCGCTCTTCATCGACAAGGGCTGCGCCTCTTGCCATAACGGGGTGAACCTGGGCGGCAACGGCTACTATCCCTTCGGGCTGATCGAGAAGCCGGGGGCGGATGTGCTGCCGCCCGATGACATGGGCCGATTCGCGGTGACCGAGACGGCGGATGATTCCTATGTCTTCCGGGCCTCGCCCCTGCGCAATATCGAGCTGACGGCGCCCTATTTCCATTCCGGCGTGGTGTGGGACCTGAAGGCCGCGGTGCAGATCATGGGCGACTCGCAGCTCGGTGCCGATATCACCGAGGATGAGGCGGACAAGATCGTGGCCTTCCTGCGCGCCCTGACCGGGGAGATGCCGGAGGTGGTCTATCCGATCCTGCCGGTGGAAACGGCGGCGACGCCGCGGCCCACGGGCGAGGTTCTGCCCTGAGCCAGCGCGGTCCGGGCCTGCGGGCCCGGGCTGCCTTGCGGGGCGGTTATTCCGCCGCGTTCACCGGGGCCGCGTAGACGCCCGCATCGGCGGTGGTCTCGCCGTCCATTTCCGCCAGAAACCGCTCGGCCTCCAGCGCGGCCATGCAGCCCATGCCCGCGCTGGTCACCGCCTGGCGGTATTCGTGGTCGGTCAGGTCGCCCGCGGCGAAGACACCCGGGATCGAGGTCGCGGTGCTGTCCGGCGCGGTGACGACATAGCCGCCCATATGGGTTTCGAGCTGGTCGATCACCAACTCGGAGGCCGGGGCATGGCCGATGGCCACGAAGAACCCCGCGCAGGGCAGGGTGCGCGTCTCGCCGGTGTCGCGGTGCTTGATCACCACGCCTTCGACGCCGCGCGGGGTGTCGGTGCCCACCACTTCCTCCACCGTGTGGTCCCAGATCACCTCGACCTTGGGGTTCTTGAACAGTCGGTCCTGCAGGATCTTTTCGGCGCGCAGGCTGTCGCGGCGGTGCACCAGGGTCACCTTGGAGGCGAAATTGGTCAGAAACAGCGCCTCTTCGACGGCCGTGTTGCCGCCGCCGATCACCACGACCTCCTTGCCGCGGTAGAAGAATCCGTCGCAGGTGGCGCAGGCCGAGACGCCGAAGCCCTTGAAGTGTTCCTCCGAGGGCAGGCCGAGCCATTTCGCCTGCGCCCCGGTGGCCAGGATCAGCGCCTCGGCCTTGTAGATCGTGCCGCTGTCGCCATAGGCGGTGAAGGGGCGGGACGACAGGTCGAGCCGGTTGATATGGTCGGCGATGATCTCGGTCCCCATGGCCTTTGCATGCTCTTCCATCCGCACCATCAGGTCGGGGCCCATGACGCTGCTGTCGCCGGGCCAGTTTTCCACATCGGTGGTGATGGTAAGTTGGCCGCCGGGCTGGATGCCCTGGACCAGCACCGGGTTCAGCATCGCGCGGCTGGCATAGACCGCCGCCGTGTAGCCCGCCGGGCCGGAGCCGATGATCAGGACCTTCAGGTGACGTGTTTCGCTCGACATGGGGCAGCTTCCTCGACAAATGATCCCCCCGATATAAAACCCGGGGACAGAGAGGAAAAGGGGCCACGGTTCTGATCGCCGGTAGAAAAATATTGCCGAAGTGAGAAACATTATTGCGCAGGTGGGGTGTCTGGCGTAAGAAAGCCCCACGGGAAGAGGGCCTTATGCACGCATCCAAACTTGATCCGATCGACCGCAAGATTCTTGCTGAATTGCAGGGGGACGGGCGCATGACCAATGTCGAATTGGCCAGGCGCGTCGGCATCTCGGCCCCGCCCTGCCTGCGCCGGGTGCGCGCGCTGGAGGAGGCCGGGTTCATCCGCGGCTACCATGCCAGTGTCGACACCCGCGCCTTGGGATTCGAGGTGCAGGTCTTTGCCATGGTCGGGCTGAACAGCCAGGCGGAGGCGGATCTGAGCGCCTTCGAGGCGCGCTGCCGGGCCTGGCCGCTGGTGCGCGAGTGCCACATGCTGAACGGCGAGATCGACTTCATCCTGAAATGCGTGGCCCCGGACCTGTCGTCCTTCCAGAGCTTCCTGACCGGCGAGTTGACCGCGGCGGAGAACGTGGCGAGCGTGAAGACCTCGCTGGTGATCCGGGGGGCCAAGGACGAGCCCGGCGTCCCCTTCGATGTCATGGAAGCGCGTCTCAGCCAGATCGCCTGACGGGCGGGCGTCCGGGGGCTCAGCCCAGGCGGGCGCGGCGGAAGGGCGAGGCGGTGACGAAGCGTTCGGGTGCGGGCCGCGTGGTCAGCCCGGGCATAAACCTGGCGAACATCTGTGCGAGAAGATCGGGTTGGCGGGACAGGAAACCGTCCGTGTTCAGGGTACGAATCGACAGACCGTTGGCCACGGCCCAGGCGGGGCTGGCGCAGGCGATCTGGAACATGCGGACTGGGGCTTGCGGGACCAGCGCGGTGATCATGTCGTCATGACCGAAAGTCGAGAGCGGCTTGGAGATGTCGCGGGCGCCGCCGAGTTGTACCTCGGCAGCGGCGCCGAGGATGCTGTCGCTGAGGGGGCGGCCGAAGCCGAAGCGTTCGGGCTGTACGCGGCGCAGCCAAGGGGTGTCGAGCGCGTCGGGCCGCAAGGTGACCTCGCCGATCCAGGTGATCTGAGCGGTGCCGCCGTCACCCGGGGCGATGGTGTCGCCGAGGCCCAGATCCTCGATCGCGACGCTGCCCGTGGGTACTCGGATCTGGGTGCCTTGGGCGAGGATCCCGAAGGCCGGCAGCAGGCGCGTTACGATCTCGGGCTTGCGGGCGCAGAAGCTGCGCGCGCCCTGTTCGATGCAGTGGCTGTCGAATCTGGCCAGAACGGACGGTTGCGCGGTGGCGTCTGCACCATTGGATACGGTGACCGGGACCGGCGGACGGACGAGTGGAGCCATGTTCTTACCCTCGGGTTGCTGTACGGCCCCCACCGTGGTCAGCCCGCTGAACCTGTGCGCTTTGACTAAAATTGTCAAAGAATTCGACGGGTCATCCTTAACGCGGGGTCAGCCTCCCGCGGCGCGGCGCCGCTCCGGTGCAGGTGGCGCGTCGCGCAGGGCAAGCGGCGGGCGCACCTGGCGGGCATAGGGCGGGGGCGGGGTGTGTTCGGCCGTGGCGCGCAGCAGCGCGCGGAGCCAGCGGGGCGTGTCTTTCATCATGGTTTGTGCCTTAATTTGGCGCCGTGAGTGGCAGTTGGGAACAATCCGCGCTCGTGATCGCGAATTGTGGTCAGCCTTGCGGGCAAAAAAGGCCGAAATTTGACGAAAATTGTAAAAGTTGCGGGGGGCAGTGGCCCTGCGGAAATGCCCGCGTTTGCAGGTATTCCATGCATCTGACGCGGGGGGCCGGGGCGAAACAAGGCAGGAATGTGGCGGGCATCGGGCCCGACAGGGCCGCTCAGAGCCGGATGGTCGAGATCAGCCGGCCGTAATCTGCCTCGCCCCCATGGACGCTGCGGCGGTAGGAAAAGAACCGGCCCGGATCGCTGTAGGTGCAATGGCCGGTCCACTCGGCCTGGGCGATGCCCGCGCCCCGCAGCCGGGTCAGCCCGTAGGAGATCAGGTCGAAATGCGCCCGGCCGTCCTGGCCCCCGGCGAAAAAGCGGCTGTTCTCGGGGTCGTCGTCGAGGAAACGGTCGAGAAACTCGGGCCCGACCTCGTAGGCCCGCTGGGAGATCGACGGGCCGATCACCGCGGTGATCGCCTCGCGCCGGGCGCCCGCGGCCACCATGGCGTCGATCGTGGCCTCCAGCACGCCGTCCAGCGCGCCGCGCCAGCCCGCATGGGCCGCGCCGATGACGCCCGCCTGCCCGTCGGCGAAGAGCACCGGCTGGCAATCGGCGGTCAGGATGCCGAGAACGAGGCCCGGGGTCGCGGTGACCATGGCGTCGGCGGTGGGTTTAGGGCCGGGCGCCGGGGCGGCCTCGAGCGTGACCACGTCCGGCGAATGAACCTGGTTCACCGTGGCGAGCGCACTGACCGGCACCTCCATCGCCGCGGCCACGCGGGCGCGGTTCAGGGCCACGGTGTCGGACTGGTCGCTGGAGCCGGGGCCGCAATTGAGCCCCTCGAACACGCCCGAGGACGCGCCGCCCTTGCGGGTGAAGAACCCGTGCGCCACCGGCAGGGCGGGCGATGTGAGGATCTCGAGCGTCATGGGGCGTCGGGTTTCCCGGGGTTGGGCGGGGCGATGGACCCCGGCACGGGGGGCGCGGATGGGGGACTCACACAGAGCACTTTGAACAGGGTTCCCATTTCCTCCGGGTGGGTCAAGCGGCGATGTGCGGCGATGTGGCTTTGCAATGCCGCGCCTTCCAGTCCCGTGGCGAGGGCCTGGGCGCGGGTGGTGATGCCCAGCCGTTCAAGAAACACGCCCTGGGGGATCATCGCTGATACGCTCGCGCCGGCGGTGCGCGCGGCCTGCGCCAGCGGCTCGAAATCCACATGAGCGGTCAGGTCGGCCTGGCCGGGATGGGCCAGCACCGGGTCCGGGCGATGGGCGCGCACCGCCTGCAACGTGTCGCCCTTCGAGCGCCAGTCGCCATAGTCTGCAATGATCGCCGCGCCGCCGTGGCGCGCGATGCGGCCCGCGATCTCGGCGATGATCGGCTGCGCCGGGGCGCAGGTTTCGACCAGATCGCCGGGGCCTGTATCCGCCATCCGGTGGGCGAGGGATGCCAGCGCCGCGGGTTGGGCGCGCCCGAAGGCCAGCGCGCCCTCGGCCAGCCCGATCTGCCGTTCGGCCCAGCCCGCGGCGTGGCGCTCGAACTGGCGGATGGGCAGGGCATCGAAGAACTCGTTGGCCACCAGCAAGAGCGGCGCGTCGGGCAGATCCTCCACCCGGTCGAGCCGGACGGCCTCCGGCACGCGGGTTGCCTGCTCGGCGCGCAGGGCGGGGCTGGCCTCAACCAGGTGGGGGCGCAGGGTGGCGGCGCCGGGCACCTGTTTCAGCACGCGCCGGATGTCGGCCATGAGCGTGCCGCGCCCCGGCCCGATCTCGGCAAGAATGGCGCCGGGCGGTGCGCCCTGGTCGTGCCAGGCCTGGGCCAGCGCGAGGCCCAGCAATTCCCCGAACATCTGGCTGATCTCCGGTGCGGTGGTGAAATCGCCCGCCTGACCGAAGGGCGTGCGCGTGGTGTAATAGCCGTGGGTGGGGTGCAGCAGGCATTCGGCCATGAACTCGGCCACGGTGATCGGGCCGGTCGCGGCGATCCGCGCGGCGAGGATCTCCGCCAGCGGGGTCATGGCGCGGTGCGGCGGGCGCGCGCGATCAGCCACAGGCCGAGCGCGATCATCGGCAGGCTCAGGATCTGACCCATGGTCAGGCCCCAGCCGCCGAAGTGCAGCGCATGGCCCACCGGGTTGCCGGCGGAGACGAATTGCGCATCCGGCTGGCGGACCAGTTCGACCACGAAACGCGCCGCGCCGTAGCCTGCGAGGAACGTGCCGAACACCGTCCCCGTGCGCGCCAGCGCGCCGCGCCGCACCAGCCACCACAGCACGAGGCCGAGCAGAAGCCCCTCCAGCCCCGCCTCGTAGAGCTGCGAGGGGTGGCGCGCGCAAAGCTCCCCCGCGGGCTGGCCGCAATTCTGGGCCGAGACACCGGGGAAGATCACGCCCCAGGGCGCGTCCGTGGGCCGGCCCCAAAGCTCGGCATTGATGAAATTCGACATCCGTCCGAGCAACAGCCCCGGCGGGGTCGCGACGGCCAGCGCATCGGCGGCCTGCAAATGGGGCACGCCTTCGCGCCAGCAGAAGATCGCCACCGCCAGCACCACGCCCACAAGCCCGCCATGGAAGGCCATGCCGCCCTGCCAGACCATCAGGATCTCGGCCGGATGGCGCAGGTAGTAATCGGGCTGGTAGAACAGCACGAAGCCCAGCCGCCCGCCCAGCACCACCCCGAGGATCACCCAGGTCAGCAGGGCCTCGACCTGCGGCGGGGACATCGGGGCGGGGCGCGCGCCCCAGAGCGCGGGGCGCTTGACCAGCCCGGTCACGATCCGCCAGCCCAGCACCAGCCCGAGGATATAGGCCAGCGCATACCAGCGCAGGGCGAGGGTCACCCCGCCGATCTCGATCGCGAAGATCTCGGGGCTCAGCGGCGGGAAGGGTATGGCGAACGGCATCACGGGCTCCGGCATCTGGGGCGATGTGTCCGGGCTGGCCGAGGGCTTGTCAACCTTGAGGTTTCAGGGGGACGGGGCCATATACGGGGTCACGCAGCAGATGGAGCGCCCCATGCAGACCCGCAACAAGTTGTTCGACGATATCGGCCAGTTGATGACCAACGCCATGGGCGTGGCGCAAGGGGCCAGGGACGAAGCCGAGACCGCGATGAAGGGGATGATGGACCGCTGGCTGGCGGACCGGGATTTCGTCACGCGCGAAGAATTCGATGCCGTGCGCGGCATGGCGCAGAAGGCCCGCGAGGAGAACGAGGCGCTGAAGGCGCGGATCGAAGCGCTGGAGGCGAAGGGCTAGGCTCAGCGCGCGATCGCGGTGGCGTTGGCCTCGACCAGGGGCATCACCTTGTCCATCACGAGCGGCGCGGCGAGGATCAACCCAGCCAGGAGCGCGATGCCCGCCACCAGGCGCACGAGGGTCAGCTTTCTGTCGGGCGCGGGGTCTTGCGCCGCTTCGGTGTCCACGTCGTCCTCGTAACCGGGTGCGTCCCAGATGTCCTCCGCCATGTCCGGGGCCGCAGCCGCGTCTGTGTCGCGGTTCTCTGTCGGCCCTTCATCCGCGGATTGCCATTCTGCATCGTCTTCCGCGGCGCTATCCGGGGGAGACGCGCGCTCCGCGCCTTCCGTGAATTTCGCGATCAGGTCGACCCAATTTTCCTCTTCGGGGGGCGCGGCCGGGCTCTCGGCCGCGTCCTCCGGGTCCGTGCGAGGCGCGGGTTCGGTGGTGTCCGGGTCCAGCGGCTCTGCGGTCTCGGCCGCGGCAAGTTCGGCCGAATCCCAGGCGTCCGCCTCCGTTGGCTCCGGCGGGGCCGGGGGGTCCTGCGCCAAGGGCTGTGCCGTCTCCAGGCTGTGCAGAAAGGCGGGCAGGTCGAATCGGTCGCTGTCGTCCTTCGGCGTGGCAGGTTGCAGGTCGTCGGCGGTCAGGTCCGCATGGGGCAGGCGGGCGGCAAGCTGCGCGATCAGCGCGAGGCGGGTTTCCTCGTCCTCGGCGGGATAGGTGCCCTCGGGCGCGCCGCTGTCATGGGCGGTCAGGCCGAATCCCGACGCCTCCAGGTAGACGCGCAGGCCGTCGGGCGCGGCCTTCAGGGCGTCCACCGTGGCGGGATCGCGGAACAGCGCCATGCAGGAGACGCCCAATTCCCGGGCAGGGGCCATATCTTCCGACGCGGCGGGAGCGTCGTCGCAGACAGGCAGGATGTCGAAATCGTAGCGCAGTGCCATGGCGGGCCTCCGGTCGTGGGGAATGGTTTCAGGAATTGTTCTCAGACAATTGAGACCCGATCTTGACGCAAACGGGTCGATTCCACGCCGGGGCGCAGTCTATGGGGTTAAGCAGCTGTTAACACAAATTATTGTGGATAACCCCAGCTCTCGACGGTTTCACGCTGTTTGTCACAAAAATTCTTCTTTACAGGTGAAGCCATCGCTTACACCATATCTAGTAAGACGCGGGCCGCCGCGGCGCGGGTCTTGTAACGACACCCAGCCTATTGTGGGACACCCCATGGCAGGCAGAAAAACGGGGCCGGGCATGTCACTTGTCGAGCAGCATTATGAGACCGAAGACCTTCACCCGATCGACATCGTCGAATCGCTGGCGGAGCATCATGACTGGGATTTCGACCGTATCGCGGATGACCAGATCGCCATGGCGGTGGAAGGCCAGTGGCGGACCTATTCGGTCACGCTCGCCTGGTCCCATTACGACGAAACCCTGCGGCTGGTGATGACCTTCGACATGGAGCCGCCGGCGCACCGGGTTCCGGCGCTGCACGCGGTGCTGAACGCGGCCAACGACAAGTGCTGGACCGGGGCGTTCACCCATTGGGCGCAACAGAACCTGCTGGTGTACCGCTACGCCCTGGTGCTCAGCGGCGGCGCGCTGGCCGGGCCGGAGCAGATCGACCGGATGCTGACCACGGCGTTTCTGAATTGCGAGCGGTTCTACCCCGCCTTCCAACTGGCCACATGGGGCGAGGAAGCCCCCGAGGCGGCCATTCAGGTTGCCATTGCGGAGGCTTACGGGCGCGCCTAACCTGCCGCGCAAGGACGACGCGGGAGGGGATATGGGTCTCGAAGATGTGCGCCGCCGGGGCTTGTTCCTGCTTGGCTGCGGAAAGATGGGGTCGGCCATGCTGCAGGGCTGGCTGGCACAGGGGATCGCGCCCGGGTCGGTCTGGGTTCTGGACCCCAAACCATCCGATTGGCTGACGGGGCTGGCCGCCCAGGGGTTGCACCTGAACGCGGGCGTGCCCGAGGCCCCCGCGATCGCGCTGCTGGCGGTCAAGCCGCAGATGATGGGCGACGCGCTGGGCCCGGTGACCGCGCTGGGCGGGGGCGCGACGCTGGTCCTGTCCATCGCGGCGGGCACCCCGATCCGGTTTTTCGAGGCGGCCTTCGGACCCGCGACCCCGATCATCCGTGCCATGCCCAACACCCCCGCGGCCATCGGCAAGGGGATCACGGCGCTGGTCGGCAACGGGGCGGCCACCGAGGCGCATATGGCCCTGGCCGAGGCGCTGCTCTCGGCCATCGGGCAGACCGTGCGGCTGGAGGGCGAGCACCAGATGGACGCGGTCACGGCGGTGTCCGGGTCCGGGCCGGCTTATGTCTTTCACCTGATCGAGACGCTTGCCGCCGCCGGGGAGGCGGAGGGCCTGCCCCCCGCGCTTGCCCTGCAACTGGCGCAGGCGACCGTGGCGGGCGCGGGCGCGCTGGCCGAGGCCGCCGACGAGGGACCTGCGCAGTTGCGGGTCAATGTCACCAGCCCGGGTGGGACCACGGCGGCGGCGCTGGAGGTGCTGATGGATGCCGAGACCGGGTTTCCTCCGCTTTTGCGCCGGGCGGTGGCGGCGGCGGCGCAGCGCGGGCGGGAGTTGGCGGACTAACCCATGGCCGAGATCACGTTCGACGATTTCCTCAAGGTGGACATCCGCGTGGGCCGCGTGGTGCAGGCGGAGCCGTTCCCGGAGGCGCGCAAGCCCGCGATCAAGCTCTGGGTGGATTTCGGTGGCGCGCTGGGCGTCAGGAAAAGCTCGGCCCAGATCACCCGGCATTACGCCCCAGAGGCGCTGATCGGCACGCAGGTGATGGCGGTGGTGAATTTCCCGCCGCGCCAGATCGGCAAGTTCATGTCCGAGATCCTCGTGCTCGGGGTGCCGGATACAGACGGGGAGGTGGTGCTGCTGCGCCCGGATCTCGACGTTCCGCTGGGAGGGCGGCTTTACTGATGAAACTTCTGATTTCCCGGCCCTTGCCGGAGGCGGTTCTGGCGCGCGCCCGGGCGCGGTTCGATTGCACGCTGCGCGAGACGACCCAGCCCATGCGCGCAGAGGAGCTGCGCGGGGCCCTGCGGGATTATGACCTCGTGCTGCCCACGCTCGGCGACGCGTTCTCGGCGGAGGTGTTCGCCGATGTGCCGGAGCCCCGCGCGCGGCTGCTGGCGAATTTCGGGGTGGGCTACAACCATATCGATGCGGTGGCGGCGCGCGCGGCGGGGGTGGCGGTGACCAACACCCCGGGTGCCGTGACCGATGCCACGGCGGACACGGCGCTGACCCTGATCCTGATGGCGGCGCGCCGCGCGGGCGAGGGGGAGCGGCTGGTCCGCGCGGGCACATGGACGGGCTGGCACCCGACGCAGATGCTGGGCCTGCATGTGACCGGCAAGACCCTGGGCGTGATCGGAATGGGCCGGATCGGCCAGGCGATCGCCGCGCGCTGCCACCACGGGTTCGGGATGGAGGTGGTGTTCTACAACCGCTCGCCCAAGACGCCCGATCTGCCAGCGCGGCAATTGGCCAGCGTGGCCGAGGTCATGGCAGCGGCGGATATCGTGGTGGTCGCCGTGCCCGGCGGGGCCGAGACCCATCACCTGATCGGGGCGGAGGCGTTTGCCGCGATGCAGCCCCATGCGGTTTTCGTCAACATCGCCCGGGGCGACGTGGTGGACGAGGCCGCGTTGATCGCGGCGCTGCAGGCAGGGCAGCTCGGCGCGGCGGGGCTCGATGTCTACGAGTTCGAGCCTGCGGTGCCCGAGGCCCTGATCGGGATGGAGAATGTCGTGCTGCTGCCCCATCTCGGCACCGCCGCGCTGGAGGTGCGCGAGGCGATGGGGCACATGGCGCTCGACAATCTTATCGCTTGTGCCGAGGGCGCGCCGCTGCCCAACCCGGTGTGATGCCAGGCTGCTGAAACTTCTTTCTTTTGCCAAGGCGCGGTGCGTAGAGTGGCGGCAAGAGAACCGTGGGAAAGCAGAAGGCATGGACGGGACGACAGCGGTCGCAATTTACGGCGAGATGCGGTTGCCGGTATTCTCGCTGGGCACGACGGTTCTTCTGCTGGCCCTGACCTTGCCGGCAGCGGCGGTCACCGGGTTTCTCTTCGGCCAACGGCAGCGTGCCCGGACCCTCGCCAAGGGCAAGATCATCGACAAGGTGCTGGGCGAGACAACGCTGGGCGCGATCCTCGGCCTGCTCGGGCTGCTGCTGGCGTTCAGCTTCGGCCATGCCCTGTCGCTCGCCCAGACCCGCAAGGTCGCGGTGATCGACGAGGCGGCGGCGCTCGGCACGGTCTTTCTGCGCGCCGATTACGCGGGCGAGGGCGCGCGCACCGACCTCAAGACCGCGATTTACGACTATACCCTGACACGGGTCGTGCCCGATGTGGCCCGGGTCGAAAGCGAGGCGGATGTCCGGGCGTTCCTGGAAACGAGTCTCGCGGCTCAGGCCAAACTCTGGCCCGCGACCTTGGCGGCAACCGACGGTGTGGAGCCGCCGGTCGCGACCTTCATCGCCTCGGCCATGAACGACGCGATCGATGCCCATCTCTACCGGATGCAGACCTTCGCGGTGCCGGTCTCGGACGTGACGCAGCTGATGCTGCTGGCAACGGCCTTGGCATCGCTGTTCCTGCTGGGCAACCGGGCGGGCATGCAGGGACGCGTGCTGTCCTGGCGCACCTTCATGTTCTCGGGCTTCCTGTTCGTGGTGATGGTCACAATCGTGGATGTGCAGCGCAGCTCGGCCGGGTTCGTCCAGACCGACCAGTCGCCCCTGTTGGTGACGATCTTCGATATGGAGCAGGCGCTGCGCCTCTAACCCCTCGGGCGGTCGCCCGTGGCTTCCCGCCAGTGGCGGCGGCAGAGCGACAGGTAGGTCTCGTTGCCGCCCACCTGCACCTGGGCACCGTCGGTCACCGTGCGCCCCTCGGCGTCGCGGCGCACCACCATCGTGGCCTTGCGCCCGCAATGGCAGATCGTGCGCACCTCGCGCATCTCGTCCGCCAGCGCCAGCAGCGCCGCCGAGCCGGGAAACAGCTTGCCGCGAAAATCGACCCGCAGCCCGTAGCACATCACCGGCAGGTTCAGATCGTCCACCGCTCGGGCGAGTTGCCAGACCTGGTCCTCGGTCAGGAACTGCGCCTCGTCCACGAAGACGCAGGCGCAGGGCCCGCCCTTGAGCCGCAGGGCCAGCGCGTCGAAGAGGTCGGTCTCGGGCCCGAAGGTGTCGGCAGGCGCGCTCAGCCCGATCCGGCTGCCGATCCGGCCCTCGCCCGCCCGGTGGTCGAGCCGCGCGGTCATCAGGTGGGTCTGCATCCCCCGCTCGATATAATTGTGCGAGGCTTGCAGCAGCGCGGTCGATTTGCCCGCGTTCATGGTGGAGTAGTGGAAGTAAAGCTTGGCCATGGCGCGCAATAGCCCGGTCCGCACCCTGCGGCAAGCGTCCGGGGCCGGGGTCGCGGCGGAATGACGGAGATCTAACGCAAGATGCTGAATCCATGCCGGATATCTTGTCAAAGGAGTTTTTCATGCCTTCGTTTTCCCTTCGCCTTTTGCCCGTTTGTGGCCCGGCCCTTGCCCTGGCCTTGACCGCGGCTGTCGCCCTGCCCGACGCGGCCTCTGCCAATGAATGCGCGCGCCAGCTCAATTTTCTCGGCAGCAATGCTTCGGACACGCGCAAGATCAACGCGTTGCTGACCTGCGCCGAGGAGACGCGGAGCGATCTTGCGGCGCTGGAGACCCGGGTGGCGGAATTGGAGCGCAAGCTGGGCCGCACCGAGCGGCAAGTGGAGGGCCTCGCGGACCTGGGCATGCGCGTCTCGGGTCTGGAGCGCAGCGTGACCCAGCAGGGCCGCAGCCTCGAGGGGTTGGACGACCGGATTTCGCGGGCGGTCACGGCCGCGACACGCGACCTGCAGGCGTCGGTCAACGCGGATATCCGCGCCCTGCGTACCGAGATCCGCGGGGCCGCGGCAGGGGACGGGGATGTCACGCGCCTGACGCGGCGGATCGATCAGCTCGCCGGACGGAAATGGGAAGAGTTCGGCGCCGCGCAACGGCCCGTCGGGCGCAGCCAGACCAACAGCCGGGAGTATCCCATCGTGGTCGCCGCCACGATCAATGTGGGGGACTCGAACCGCTGTCATGCCCGGCTCAAGGTGAACGGCGTGACCGTGGCCGAGACCAGGAACAACAACGACAGCTGGGACAAGGCCTGTTTCGTGACCACCACGGTGCCGCCCGGCGCGTCTTACGTGCTGGAATCCGCGCCCCATGGCGGCGGTCGGCCCCGGGTGTCGAAATGGGCCGAGCTGCGCTGAGCGCGGCGCGGGGTCAGATGATCGGGATGAGGGGCACGCCCCCGCATCCCGCCAGTGCAGCGAGTGTCAGCAGGGCAAGTCCCGCCCTGGCCGTGGCCGATCGCGCGCGCCCGGTCATCCCTGCAACGCGCGGACGCCGATCTCGCCCTCGCGGCGGGCGATCATGGCCTGGGCCGCGGCATGGCTGGCCGCCAGCGTGGTGAAGTAGGGGATGCGGTCATAGAGCGCGACGGACCGGATTTCGCGGCTGTCATTGACCGCCTGCGCGCCCTCGGTGGTGTTCATCACCAGCGCGATGCGCCCGTCCTTGAGCATGTCGACCACGTCCGGGCGGCCCTCGTAGACCTTGTTGACGACCTTGGAGGCGATGCCGTGATCCTTCAGGAAGGCCGCGGTCCCTCTGGTCGCGACGATGTCGAGGCCCAGTTCGGTCAGCATCGCCGCCGTTTCCACCAGCATCTCGGTCTTGTCGGCTTCCTTGATCGACAGGAACACCGTGCCTTCCGTCGGCAGTACGGTGCCCGCGCCCATCTGTGCCTTCAGGAAGGCGCGGGGGAAGGACCGGTCCCAGCCCATCACCTCCCCGGTGGAGCGCATTTCCGGGCCGAGGATCGTGTCGACGCCCGGGAAGCGCGCGAAGGGCAGAACCGCCTCCTTGACCGAGAACCAGGGCGTATCCGGGTGCGCCAGCGTCATCGGGTCGCCGATCGGCAGGTGCTGGTCCTCGGGTGCGTCATGGGGCAGGGGGTCGCGCAGCGGGAAATTCGACAGGGGCTCGCCCGCCATCAGCCGGGCGGCGATGGACGCGATTGCGCTGTCGGTGGCCTTGGCCACGAAGGGCACGGTGCGCGAGGCGCGCGGGTTCACCTCGATCAGGTAGATCTCGTCATCCTTGATCGCGAATTGCACGTTCATCAGGCCCTTGACCCGCAGGGCGCGCGCCAGTGCCTCGGTCTGCACGCGAATGCGCGCCAGCACGTCGTCGGAGAGCGAATAGGGCGGCAGGGAACAGGCGCTGTCGCCGGAATGGACGCCCGCCTCTTCGATATGCTGCATGATGCCCGCCACATGAACGTTCTCCCCATCGCAGAGCGCGTCCACGTCCAACTCCACCGCGCCGGCGAGATAGCTGTCGAGCAGTACCGGGCTGTCGCCCGAGACCACCACCGCCTCGGCGATATACCGCTCCAACTGACCCATGTCGCGCACGATCTCCATCGCGCGCCCGCCCAGAACATAGGACGGCCGGATGACCAGCGGGAAGCCGATGTCGCCCGCGGCGGCGAAGGCCTCGGCATCGGTGCTGGCGATGGCGTTGTGAGGCTGTTTGAGGCCCAGGTCGTTGACCAGCGCCTGGAACCGCTCGCGATCCTCGGCCAGATCGATGGCATCGGGCGTGGTCCCGAGGATCGGGATGCCTTCGGCCTCCAGCGCATTGGCGAGCTTCAGGGGGGTCTGGCCGCCGAACTGGACGATCACCCCGTGCAGCGTGCCGTTCTCCTGTTCGGCGCGCAGGATCTCCATCACATGCTCGAAGGTCAGCGGCTCGAAATAGAGCCGGTCCGAGGTGTCGTAATCGGTCGAAACGGTCTCGGGGTTGCAGTTGACCATGATGGTCTCGTAGCCCGCCTCGGTCAGCGCGAAACACGCATGGCAGCAGCAGTAGTCGAACTCGATCCCCTGGCCGATCCGGTTCGGCCCGCCACCGAGGATGACCACCTTGGTGGCGTCCGTGGGCCGCGATTCGCATTCGGCCTCGCCCATCACCGGGGTTTCGTAGGTCGAGTACATATAAGGCGTCTGGGCCTCGAACTCGGCCGCGCAGGTGTCGATCCGCTTGAACTGCGCGGTCACACCGAGCCGGGTGCGGGCGCGGCGGACCTGGCCCTCGTCCCGGCCCGTCAGCTTGGCCAGCCGCGCATCGGTGAAGCCCATCATCTTGAGCTTGCGCAGGCCCTCGGCCTCCAGCGGCAGGCCGTCGCGGCGCACCTGTGCCTCGGTCTCGACGATCTCGCGGATGCGCGCGAGGAACCACGGATCGTATGAGGTCGCGGCCTGAATCTCGTCATCGCTCAGCCCGTGGCGCATGGCCTGGGCAATCACGCGCAGCCGGTCGGGCGTCTGCCTGGCCAGTGCCTTGACCACGGCGGCGGTGTCGGGGGCGTCCGACCTGTGGTCCGCAGAAATCCCGGGGATGGCGATCTCGTCGAAGCCGGTCAGCCCGGTCTCCATCGAGGCGAGCGCCTTCTGCACGCTTTCGTGGAAGGTGCGGCCGATGGACATGGCCTCGCCCACGGATTTCATCGCCGTGGTCAGGTTCGGCTCGGCGCCGGGGAATTTTTCGAACGCGAAGCGCGGGATCTTGGTCACGACATAGTCGATGGTCGGCTCGAAGCTGGCGGGCGTGACCTTGGTGATGTCGTTGTCGAGCTCGTCCAGGGTATAGCCCACGGCAAGTTTCGCGGCGATCTTGGCGATGGGAAAGCCCGTGGCCTTGGAGGCCAGCGCCGAGGACCGCGACACCCGCGGGTTCATCTCGATCACCACCATGCGCCCGTCGGCGGGGTTGACCGCCCACTGCACGTTGGAGCCGCCGGTTTCCACCCCGATCTCGCGCAGCACGGCGATCGAGCCGTTGCGCATGATCTGGTATTCCTTGTCGGTCAGGGTCAGCGCCGGGGCCACGGTGATCGAATCGCCCGTATGCACGCCCATCGGATCGACGTTCTCGATGGCGCAGACGATGATCGCATTGTCCGCCTTGTCGCGGACCACCTCCATCTCGAACTCTTTCCAGCCCAGCAGGCTCTCGTCGATCAGGATCTGGTTGACCGGCGAGGCATCGAGCCCGGATTTGCAGAAATGCTCGTAATCGTCCCGGTTGTAGGCCACGCCGCCCCCGGTCCCGCCGAGGGTGAAGGCGGGCCGGATGATCGCCGGCAGGCCAATATCGTCCAGCGCAGCCATGCATTCGTCCATGGTCGTGGCGATGGTGGCACGGGGGTTCTCGATGCCGAGGCGATCCATCGCCTCGCGGAAAAGCTTGCGGTCCTCGGCCATCTCGATGGCTTCGCGCTTGGCGCCGATCATCTCGACCCCGTATTTCGCCAGCACGCCCATCTCTTCGAGCGCGAGCGAGGTGTTCAGCCCGGTCTGACCGCCCATGGTCGGCAAGAGCGCGTCCGGGCGCTCCTTCTCGATGATCTTGGCGACGATCTCGGGGGTGATCGGCTCGATATAAGTGGCGTCGGCCAGGCCCGGGTCGGTCATGATGGTGGCGGGGTTGGAGTTGACCAGGATCACCCGGTAGCCCTCTTCGCGCAGCGCCTTGCAGGCCTGGGCCCCGGAATAGTCGAACTCGCAGGCCTGCCCGATGATGATGGGCCCGGCTCCGATGATCATGATCGACTTGATATCGGTTCTCTTGGGCATCGGGCAGACTCCAGTGGCGCAAATTGTCGGCGTTATACATGCGGGCGGTGCGGGCGCAAGGCCGCTGGGGTCGGGGTGCTATCTTGATCTCGCCCAATTTCCGTCGCGCCGCCGCCCCATCGCTCTGGCATCCCGGGAGGACATGCGGCTGGCCGGTTTCGGCCCGGGAAGGACAGGACATCATGCGGTACGCGCAGCTCGAACCATTCATCCGGTCCGAAGACGGGGCCGTCACGGTCGATTGGGTGGTTCTGACCGCAGCGCTCGTCGGGCTGGCGATCGCCGTCGCCGCCGTGCTGGGCCCCTCGATGACCACCAATTCCGGCTCCTTGAATCGGCAGCTGAACACGCACCAGATTCACACCGATTTCAACGTGCCGGTTCCCGTGGACTGACTTGACTTGTGTCAATGTTGATTGACACACAAACTGTCAGACTTCTCTAAAATCGCGGAGGGGTTCTAATGCGCATCGTTTTCGTCCACCCAAATTATCATTCCGGCGGCGCCGAGATTGCCGGCAACTGGCCACCGGCCTGGGTGGCCTATCTCGCCGGGTCGCTGAAGGCGGCCGGTTTCGACGACATTCACTTCCTCGATGCCATGACCAACCACATGCCCGACGAGGATCTCCGGGCAAAGCTCGCAGAACTGCAGCCCGATATCGTCGGCACCACCGCGATCACCCCCGCGATCTACGAGGCTGAAAAGGTTCTGAAAATCGCGTCCGAGGCCTGCCCCGACGCGGTGCGCCTGCTGGGTGGGATCCACGGCACCTTCATGTACAAGCAGGTGCTGGCCGAGGCCCCCGAGGTCGAGGTGATCATCCGCGGCGAAGGCGAAGAGATCATGGTCGAACTGGCCCGCTGTGTCGCCGAGGGGCGCTGGCCCGAGGATCAGCGCAAGATCAAGGGGCTGGCCTTCCGCGAGGGCGATCAGATCGTCGCGACCCAGGCCGCAAGCACGGTCAAGGACCTGGATGGAATCAACCCGGACTGGTCGCTGCTGGAATGGGACAAGTACATCTATGTCCCCCTGGGCGTGAAGGTCGCGATCCCGAACATGGCGCGCGGTTGCCCGTTCACCTGTTCGTTCTGCTCGCAGTGGAAATTCTGGCGCGACTACCGTGTCCGGGACCCGATAAAGGTCGTGGACGAGATCGAGAACCTGGTCGACAATCACGGCGTCGGTTTCTTCATCCTCGCGGACGAGGAACCCACCATCAACCGGCGCAAGTTCATCCAGTTCTGCGAAGAGCTGATCGCGCGCGGCCTGCCCGAGAAGATCCAGTGGGGCATCAACACCCGCGTGACCGACATCATGCGCGACAAGGAGCTGTTGCCGCTCTATCGCAAGGCCGGTCTCGTCCATGTCAGCCTCGGCACCGAGGCCGCTGCGCAGCTCAAGCTCGACCAGTTCAACAAGGAAACCAAGGTCGAGGAAAACAAGGAGGCGATCCGACTGCTGCGCGAGGCCGACATCTTCACCGAGGCGCAGTTCATCGTGGGTCTCGACAACGAGACGGCGGAGACGCTGGAGGAAACCTTCCAGATGGCCTGGGACTGGCAGCCGGACCTCGCCAACTGGGCAATGTACACGCCCTGGCCCTTCACCCCGCTCTTCCAGGAACTGGGTGACAAGGTCGAGGTCTTCGACTTCTCGAAATACAACTTCGTCACGCCGATCATGGCCCCCGATGCCATGACCCGGGGCGAGCTGTTGGACGGGGTGATGAAGAACTACCGCCGGTTCTATTCCCGCAAGGCGCTGTTCCACTATCCGTGGCGCGGCACGGGCTACCGGCGAAAATACCTGCTGGGCTGTCTCAAGGCCTTCCTCAAGGCCGGGTTCGAACGCAAGTTCTACGATTTGGGCAAGGCGAATTACTGGGGCCCGCAATCCAAGGACAAGGTCAATTTCAACTTCGACCGGACCCGGAAGATCGCCAAGGCCCAGATGGACGACTGGGAGGCCGCCGCCGACCGCGCGTCTCAGGCCAAGGCCCGACGCAAGGCGCTCGACACCTCCTTCAAGCTGCCCGAGGGCCATGAGAAGCGTGAACCGATCAAGGCCTGTGGCGGGGGCTCGCAGCAGATGGAAGATGTCTGATGCCCCTTGATACCGCCGCGGGCCGCGTCTGGGCGGCCCCGGACACCACGGCCCGGATCGGCCCCAATGCGGTGCTGCAGCTGATCACCGTGCTGGATGAAGAGGGCGGCCCCGAGCTTGTCGCCCATGTCATGGCGCTCGCGGGGCTGTTCGATATCCCCTCCGACGATGCCATGATCGACGAGCGTCCGGTCGCGCGGCTGCACCAGGCCCTGCGCCGGGACCGCCCCGGCGACGCGCCCCGGCTCGCTTGGGCGGCCGGGGAGGCGACGGCGAATTACATCATCGCCAACCGGATCCCCAGGCCGGTGCAATGGCTCTTGCGGGCTCTGCCCGTGGGGCCGGCGGCGAAGCTGCTCAGCGTGGCGATCGCGAAACATGCCTGGACCTTCGCCGGCTCCGGCCGGTTCTCGGTCGTCTCGACCCGCCCCATGGTGTTCGAGATCGCCGACAACCCGGTGGTGCGTGGCGAACAGGCGCAAAGCCCGATCTGTTTCTGGCATGTCGCCGTGTTCGAGACCCTGTTCCGGCGCCTGGTGGCCCCGGACTTCCGGGCCCGCGAGACCGCCTGTTGCGCGGTGGGCGCACCCGCCTGCCGCTTCGAGCTGCGGCGCATCGGCTGAGCGCCCCGCGCGCCGCCACGCGCGCTGTGCGCCGAGGCGCCCCTAGGGACAGCCGTCGCTGCGCAGCGTGCCGTCGGGCATCACCGTGCGGCAGAAGACAGCCCCCGAGAACCCCGCCGCCTGCGTGACCGCGCCTGTCAGGTCCGCCTCCGACAGGTCGGCCCCGGTCAGCCTCGCACCGGTCAGGTCAGCCTCGCGCAGTACGGCGCCCACCAGCCGGGCATTGCCGAAATTCGCCCCCTCCAGAAACGCCCCGCTCAAATCCGCTCCGCCGAGATCCGCCTCGGTCAGCGTTGCCCTCGGCAAGGCCACCCCCACCATCGACGCCGCGCGCAGGTCCGCCCCCGCGAACACGGTGTCGCGTGCATTCGTGCGGTCGAACAGGATCCCGCGCATCCGCGCGCCGGAAAACTGCGCAAACGGCATGAACGCATCGCGCAGATCCGCCCCTTCCAGATTGGCGCCATCGAACACCGCATAGGTCAGATACGCGTCCCGCAGATCCGCCCCGGCCAGCTCGGCTCCCGCCAGGTCGCAGTCCCGGCACTGATTGTCCGCAAGAAGGGCGTTCACCGAATCGCGGTCCGCCCCCGTCGCGGGGAGCGCGAGGCAGGCTAGCGCGACCCCCAAAGCCGTTGCTTTCATCTCTCGGTCTCCCCCGATCTTGTCCGCTGTGTCGATCATCGCGCGATCGTGGTGCGGCGCCATCCGACTTTGGCATCGGTTGCTGATGCACCCGACAGCGCGCACCTTGGAGCCGAAAACCACCGGGAGGTTCATATGACCAGTTTGACACAAGCCGCGGCCGTGCTCGCACTCGCATGCGTCACCGCTTCCGGCGCCTTCGCGGATGCGCAGGAATCCGGTCGCGTCGGGGCCGGGGCGCCCGAGGACATCTTCATGGAAATCACGCGCGCAGAGGACGGCGCCGTGACCATCGCCCCGGAGGAGTTCACCCTTGCCCATGGCGGCTACTACCGCTTCAACGTGGTCTGCCCGGAGGCGTTGACCTCCGAGACCGGCTATCATTTCGAGGCGACCGAGCTGCTGGAAAACGCGCATATCCGGGTGCTCTCCGTGGGCGAGGTGGATATCGAGTTTTACATGCAGGGACTGACCTTCCGGGCGATCGAATGCGACGATGCGGGATCCGCGCGGTTCAGCTTCCATCCGATGCGCAAGGGCGTCTATCCGATCCATGTGCGCGACCAGGCCGTGCCCCCGACCGAGGCTTTCGGGCGCGTGGTGGTCGAATAGGTCCAGCCCGCCGCCCGCAGGCTCTGACGCGACCTTGACAGCCAGAGCCCGGTCGTATGTATGGCCCGAGACTTCACACCAGAGTTCCGGGGACCCCAGATGCACGCCTTTCGCACCCATACTTGCGCCGAGCTGACCAAGGACGCCGTTGGCCAGACGGTCCGGCTGTCGGGCTGGGTCCACCGGGTGCGGGATCATGGCGGCGTGCTCTTCATCGACCTGCGCGACCATTACGGCATGACCCAGGTGCTGTGCGATCCCGACAGCCCGGTCTTCTCGCAGGTCGAGAAGGTCCGCTCCGAATGGTGCATCCGCATCGACGGCACCGTGAAGGCCCGCGACGAGAGCCTGATCAACCCCAAGATCCCCACCGGCGAGATCGAGGTCTTCATCCGCGACATGGAGGTGCTGGGCACCGCCGAGGAACTGCCCCTGCCGGTCTTCGGCGACCAGGAATACCCCGAGGAAACCCGGCTGAAATACCGCTTCCTCGACCTGCGCCGCGAGAGCCTGCATGACAACATCATGCTGCGCTCCAAGGTGGTGCAATCCATCCGCAAGCGCATGTGGGACATCGACTTCACCGAGTTCCAGACCCCGATCATCACGGCCTCCTCGCCCGAAGGTGCCCGCGACTTCCTCGTGCCGTCTCGCCTGCATCCGGGCAAGTTCTATGCGCTGCCCCAGGCCCCGCAGCAATTCAAGCAGCTGATCATGGTCGGCGGCTTCGACAAGTACTTCCAGATCGCGCCGTGCTTCCGCGACGAGGACCCGCGCGCCGACCGCTCGCCCACCGACTTCTACCAGCTTGACCTTGAGATGAGCTTCGTCAGCCAGCAGGACGTGTTCGACACGATCCAGCCGGTGATCGCCGGCATCTTCGAGGAATTCGGCGGCGGCCGGCGGGTCGACACCGACTGGCCGCTGATTTCCTATCGCGACAGCGCGCTGTGGTACGGTACCGACAAGCCCGATCTGCGCAACCCGATCAAGATGCAGATCGTCTCAGACCACTTCGCGGGCTCCGGCTTTGCCATCTTCGCCAAGCTGCTCGAACAGGAGGGTACCGAGATCCGCGCCATCCCCGCCCCCGGCGGCGGCTCGCGCAAGTTCTGCGACCGGATGAACAAGTTCGCCCAGGAACAGGGCCTGCCCGGGATGGGGTATATTTTCTGGCGCGACCAGGGCCAGGGGATGGAAGCCGCGGGCCCGCTCGCCAAGAACATCGGCCCCGAGCGGACCGAGGCGATCCGCCAGCAACTGGGACTGCAAGTGGGCGATGCCGCGTTCTTCCTCGGCGGCAAGCCCGCCAGCTTCGAGGCGGTGGCGGGCCGCGCCCGCACGGTGATCGGCGAGGAGCTGGGCCTGATCGATCAGGACCGCTTCGCCTTCGCCTGGATCGTCGATTTCCCGATGTACGAGAAGGATGACGAGGGGCGGATCGACTTCTCCCACAACCCGTTCTCCATGCCCCAGGGCGGGATGGCGGCGCTGGAGGGCGACCCGCTGGAGGTGCTGGGCTACCAGTACGACCTGGCGTGCAACGGCTACGAGCTGGTCTCGGGTGCCATCCGGAACCACAAGCTCGACATCATGTACAAGGCGTTCGAGATCGCGGGCTACGGCGCCGATGAGGTCGAGAAACGCTTCGGCGGCATGGTCAATGCGTTCAAATACGGCCCGCCCCCCCATGGCGGATGTGCAGCGGGGATCGACCGGATCGTGATGCTGTTGGCGGATACGGCGAATATCCGCGAGGTCATCATGTTCCCGATGAACCAGCGCGCCGAGGACCTGATGATGAACGCGCCCTCCGAGCCGACGGGGGAGCAGTTGCGCGACCTGTCCCTCCGCGTGATCCCGCAGGAATAAGGGGCGGCCCGGGTCGGGGGCCTTCGGCATCGCAGGCTGTCGCGCGCCATTCAGTCTTGCGGCAAGTCGCCTTGGACGTTTTCGGCCTCGATCAGGCCCGAGGCGATCGAACCTGCGTCGAAATCGCTGATCCCGATCACGATGGCCGCCACCATGGCCAGCGCGAGGATCGCGTTGGCCGCCAGAGACGACGCCCCCGGGGTCCGCCGGGGCAGGAGGCGTGAAGGGGTGAAGCGATTAGCCATGTTTCCGTCCCTGGACTGCTCTCGGTCAGGTCATGCCTCTTGCTGGGCAAGCTCCCGTCCGAGAGGTGACTTTGCTGATAAAGCCCTGTTTTCGCCACAGCGATGACAGAGCTGTGTCAGAACTGTGGCAAAAAGGCGGCAGGCTGCCGATCAGGCCCCTGCGCGGCTAGATTGCAACACGATTGGCCAGCCGATCCGCCAGCAGCGCGCGCACCAGCGACAGGCTGGACCGGTCGCCGCGATCCGCAAGGCTCCGGGCTGCCTCGGCCAGGGGCACATCCTGTGATGCAATGGCCAGACCGTGCAGGAACTGCGCCGAATAGGCCCGCTGGATCGGGTCGTCGGGATCCGACAGCAGGTCGTTCACGTGGGCGAAGTCATCCTGCAAGGCGATCAGGTCCGGGCTGACCTCCGTATCCGGGACGATGCGGGGACCGGCGGGATGCGATTCGGGCGGCAGGTGCGCCAGAACGGCCGCCTGGAACTCGGCCAGCCGGGTCAGCGGCTTGGCCAGGAACCCGTCCGCGCCCGCGGCGATGGCGCAAGGCTCCCCGCTCAGATCGCCGCTGAAGCCGAGGATGACCGGCAGGCGCGGTTGCGCCGCGGCCAGTTCCGCGATCAGGTCCTCGCCCGCACCATCGGGCAGGCCCAGATCGATGATCGCCACCGTGGGGCAATACATGCGCAAGTGTCGGTGCGCCGCGGCGATGCAGTCGGCGCGCCGCAATCGGGCACCGGACCGCAGGCACAAGAGCCGCATCGATTCCGATGCAAATCGGCTGTCTTCGACCAACAGGACCGTCACGCCCAGCAGCGGGCGCGCGGATGTCGGTCGCGGGGCGGTCGAGACAAGGGCAGCAGTGTCGTCCATAACGTCCTCCGAATCTTCCCTAAGAGTGCCGCAAGCATCCCTAATGATCGGTAAACGGGCGCGAGAACCCTTGTCGGGCTGGGTCTGGCGGGTCATAACCTGCCCAACTCTAGCCATGTACGGAGCCCGCCATGATCGGTCGCCTGAACCACGTCGCCATCGCCGTTCCCGATCTGGAGGCCGCGTCGGCCCAATACGCCAACACGCTCGGGGCCAATGTGGGCGCGCCTCAGGACGAACCCGATCACGGCGTGACGGTCGTGTTCATCGAGCTGCCCAACACCAAGATCGAGCTGCTCTATCCCCTGGGGGAAAACTCCCCCATCGCAGGGTTTCTGGAAAAGAACCCCTCGGGCGGCATTCACCATATCTGCTATGAGGTGGAGGATATCCTGGCGGCGCGGGACAAGCTGAGCGCCGCGGGCGCGCGGGTGCTGGGCACGGGCGAGCCCAAGATCGGCGCCCATGGCAAGCCGGTGCTGTTCCTGCATCCCAAGGATTTCAACGGCACCCTCGTCGAGCTGGAGCAGGTCTGAGCCATGCAGATTACCTCCGCCCTCGTGCTGCTCGCTGTCTTGTGGTTCATGACCCTGTTCATCGTCCTGCCGATCCGGATGCGGACCCAGGGCGACGAGGGCCGGGTCACCATGGGCACCCCCGCCGGCGCGCCCGCCCGCATCGACATGCGCCGCAAGGTGAAGATCACCTCGATCGTGGCTTTCGTGCTCTGGGTGCCGCTCTGCGCGCTGATCCTGTCGGGCTGGATCACCGTGGACGATTTCGATCTCTTCAACCGGTTCGGCGGCGGGCTGCCGAAGCTGGAGTGACCCCGGGCCCCGCCGGGTGCAAGGATTTTAAGTAAAATCCTTGCCCCGCTCCGACCCGGCGAGCGTGTGATAGAGGTGGGTGAAGGCCGCGGCCCCCACAACCGGGATCACCAGGTTCACCAGGGGCAAGGACAGCACCATCGCCATCGGCACCCCGGCGAGCCAGATCTTGCCGATATGGCGCTTGCGCATCTGCGCGGCCCCCTGACGGCCCAGTCTGCGCATGGCGGTGACCTGGAAGTATTCCCGGCCCAGAAGGAACCCGTTGAGCCCCCAGAAGATCAGTGGCGCGAGCGGGACGAAGAACAGATACAGCACCAGTGCCGCGAGGTTGGCGACCACCAGCACCCCGAGAAACCCGAACGTATCGCGCAGCCCGTCGGCGAAGCTGACCTTCGGCGCGGGCGGCAGGCCGGGGTAATGGCGTGCCTCCACCGCATCGGCGATGTCCTCCAGAAACAGCGACGTGAAGGCCGAGGCCACCGGCACCATCAGGAACACCGACAGCCCCAGCATGCTCAGGATGCCGAGGCCCGAGGCCAGATCGTCCAGCCAGGTGATCTCGCCGACAAAGGGCAGTGTCAGCGCATCGGGCACCAGCCAGCCCAGCAGGGTCACGAACACCCAGGCGATCGCCACCAGCAGGACCACCGTCGCCCCGATCCCGATCAGCAGGACCCGACGAAACGCCGGATCGCTCAGCTGGCCGAGCGCGCGGGTATAGATCGTGACGATCATTCCGACATCCAGCGTGTCAGGGCCGCCACATCCGGGCGGGGCCGCTCCGGGGGCACCGCGCTCTCGGTGCCGAGATGGATGAACCCCGCGACCCGTTCCTCCGCCTCCAGCCCCAGCGCTTCGGCGCCGAACACCGGGTCATGGGCCACGTAGCCCGTCAGCCAGTTTGCCCCCCAGCCCGCCGCAAGCGCTGCATTGACCAGCGCCAGGCACACCGCGCCCGCCGACAGGTCCTGCTCATATCGGGGGATCTTCTCCGACGCCTTGGGCGCGGCGATCACCGCGACCACGCAGCCCGCGGTGTCGAAACTGGCCCGGGCCTTGGCGATCTTCTCGGGCTCCTGGCCCAGGGCCACGCCCCGTGCCTCGGTCAGCACCGCCAGACGGTTCAGGGCCGCGCCCTGCAGCACCACGAACCGCCACGGCTCCAGCTTGCCGTGGTCCGGCGTGCGCGCCGCCGCGGTCAGCAGGGTCTCCAGCACCGCGCGGTCCGGATAGGGCGCGGTCAGGGTCTTGGCCGGGCGCGACCGGCGCGTCAGCAGGAAATCGAGCACATCGGTGCGGGGGGTCAGGGCGGGCAGCGGGGCGGGGGCGGTCGTCATGGGCTCTGCGTCTCTCTCGGGGGCGACCGCGCGGGCCGGGATCATATCACTGCCCCGATACCTCGGGGTTTTCGCCGCGGGCTTCAAGGGGGGGCTGCAAGGCCCGCGCCAACACCACCACCATCAACCCGAGTGCCGCGAGCAGGGCAAAGCTCGCCGGGTACCCGGCGCGCGCAGCGACAAACCCGATCAGCGGCGGGCCCAACAACACCCCGCCATAGGCCAGCAGAGCCACCTGCGCGATCCCCGCGCCGGGCGCCACCTTGTCGTCGCGTGCCGACCGCGCAAAGGCCAGCGGCATCAGCAGCGCCGCCCCGCAGCCCAGGATCGCAAACCCGGCCAGCACGCTTGCCGCCGAGGCGCCGAGCACCGCCAAACCCGCCCCGATGGCCAGGCACAGGCCCGAGATCCTCACCGCGCGCACCACGCCCAGCCGGGTGACCAGCCAGCCGCCGCTCAGCCGCACGACCACCATGGTCACCGAAAAGGCGGCAAACCCCAACGCCGCGATCTGCGGCGGGGCTTCGGTGACAATGCTCAGATACACCGCGCTCCAATCGGCGATGGCCCCCTCGCTCAGCCCCGTCGCCCCGGCGACCAGCCCGACCGGCAGCAACGCGCCCTTGGGCAGCAGGGCGCCCTTGGCGGCGGGACCCGCGGGACGGGCGGGCGGTGTCGCCGCCCGGGCGCCCGGACGCAGGATCACCGGCAAGCCCGCCAGCGCCAGCGCCCCGGAAACCCAGGCGAAATGGGCCAGCGGGTCGAGCCCCGCGGCCACCGCGCCCGCACCGGCCCCTGCGCCAAGACCCGCGCCAAGGCTGAACAGCGCATGGAGCTGCGGCAGGATCGGGCGGCCATGGGCGGTCTCCACCTCCGCGCCCCAGGCGTTCATCGCCACGTCCATCCCGCCGAAGCAGACCCCAAAGGCCGCCAGCGCCAGCGCCAGCAGCCAGACATTGGGCGCCATCGCGACCAGCGGTAGGGAAAAAAGATAGAGAAGTGCCAAGAGCTTGCTCAGCCCGGCGGGACCGTGGCGGTCGATCACCCGGCCCGCCAGCGGAAAACCGGCGATCGCGCCCGCCGCCAGACACAACAGCACCAGACCCAACCCGTCCGCATCCAGCGCGAAGCGCGCCTTGAAGGCCGGGATCCGCGCGGTCCAGCTGCCGAACAAAGCTCCGTTGAGGAAAAACAGCGCCAGAACGGCGTGAAGGGCAAGGCGCATGGCGGCTCCGGGGCTCAGGCCATGCCCCCATCGCCCGGCACCTGCGCGCCTGTCAATGGGCGGGGCGCAGGGCCTCGCGCGCCAGCCTGTCAGTCCAAGGGGCTCAGGCGGAGCGGGCCGGTTCCACCGGCTTGCGCAAGCGGTACACCCCTTCGGGCAGGTCCAGCGCCGCCCCGAGGTCGTTGAGTTGCGCGATGGAGAGGGTGATCCGCACGGTCTGATCCGTGCGCGGATCGTACTGCTCCACGGTCACGCATTCCTCGAAGGCATGCACGATCACGTCCTCTTGGAGAGGGGCTTCGCCCTCATCCACAAGGGTCACGACGGTCGAATCGAAGTCATGCTCGATGGTAAACATGCCGAAATGTTAACGTGTCGGGGCATGTTTTCCAGATTTTTCTGCACCTGCATAACGACGGCGCTGCCAGTGGTACAAAATTGGCGCGATCACCCGGTCATAGGTGACGGATGCGAAACAATGGATCCCGGGGAGTGCCACGATCCGCGCCAGCCAGCGGTACTTCGGCATCTCGCGCCAGAGCGCCACGAAGGCTGGAATGCCGCTGAGCAACACGCCGGCCTTCAGGACATAGAGCCGTCTCGCGGCCTCGTCGCGGGTCAGGCCCCAGCGGTCCATGTCCGTGGCATTGAGGTCCTCGAACCGGATCGGCAGCGCCTCTCGCCCGGCATAGTCGGCATAATGGTCGATCTCGAACCGGCAGACCGGGCAGGCGGCATTGTAGAGAACCGCTGTCTCGGTGTCGGATGGGGGTGTGTGCTCTGTGCTCATGGCGAATGACCTAGGTCCGCCCGGCTGTGCGCCAAGGGAGCCATTGCGTCGCGGGCGGGCGCAAATCTGCCGAATCGGGCCGTCCCGCGGGATCGCGCCACTGGCGTTTTCACCGGCGGCGGCCTACATCCCGGGCATGGTGTTGCAATACGTCTCCCTCGCCCGCGTGGCCCTCGCAGGCGCTCTGGCCGCCGCCCTGGCGGGGTGCAGCGTCGCGCCCGCGCCGCAACAGGCAAGCCGCCCCGTCCCGTCGGCGCCCGAACCGGTCGCGCGACTGTCCTCCGATCAGGCGGTGCGCAATTTCGATGCGGTGGTCCGGCGGGTGGAGCCCGTGGCGGAATCCGAATGCCGCGCGCGCACCCGCGGGCTGGATTGCGACTTCCTGATCCAGGTGGATACCCGGCCGGGCCAGCCTGTGAACGCCTTTCACACCCTCGATGCCGAAGGGCGCCCGCTGATCGTGTTCACCGTCGCCATGATCGCCGAGGCGCGCAACCAGGACGAGCTGGCCTTCGTCATGGGACACGAGGCGGCCCACCATATCGCCGGCCACCTGGTCCAGACCCAGCGCAACGCGGGCCTTGGCGCGGTCGTTTTCGGCACGCTCGCCTCCCTCGCCACTTCGGGGGCCAGCGACGCGGTCCGGCAGGCCACGGTGGAACAAGCGCTTCAGGCCGGTGCCCTTGTCGGGGCGCGGACCTACAGCAAGGAAAACGAGCTGGAGGCGGACGCGCTGGGCACGGTCATCGCCGCCCGCGCGGGATTCGACCCCCTGCGCGGGGCGCTGTTCTTCTCGCGCCTGCCCGATCCCGGTGATCAATTCCTGGGCAGTCATCCCCCGAATGCGGCACGTTTTGAAACCGTAAGGCAGGTCGCCGCCACGCTTTGAGCGCTTTGTGCGCCACCCGGCGCGCCGGTTTGATCTGCCTCAAGGCCCCGCGGCCCCGCGCCGCCCAGACTGTCTCCCATGTGAGGGAGATCGCCTATGCTGAACCAAACCGTCGTTCGAAAACACGCAGCCCTGGTGGACCGGATGTCCGACCGGCTCGGCGTGGACCTGGAAGAAAGCGCGTTCCGCGGCGAGATTTCGCCGGAACTGATCCCGGATCTGGTGCTGCGCTGCACCAACTGCGCCAACCCCGAAGCCTGCACCCGACTGCTCGACAGCATGGAGCAGCTGGAGGCCGCGCCGTCCTATTGCGTCAACCGCGACACCCTCGCAAACCTGCGCTGAGCGCGCGCGCCGCTGGGCCACATGGGGGCCCGCCCCTGATACGGGAGATTGCCATGACACGCGCTGCACCCCGCGCGCAGTCCACACAAGACAGTGCCTGCCCGAAGAGACTGGGCAAGGCCAACGCGCATTTCTGGCTCGTCCAACGCATGGCCAAGACCGCGGGCCTCGATCTGGCCAAGGCCGTGGAGGCCGGTCTGCTGAGGCAAGACGACTGGGCCAGCATGGTCCAGTGCTGCCGCGGTTGTGCCTGGGCGGACGGATGCGAACACTGGCTGGACACCGCTGACCAGAACGCGGACGCCCCGCCGGTGCCCTGTCTCAACCGCACACGCATGGCCCGCCTGAAGGAGGCTTTGGCTGTGGAAACCGAGGCCGATGTCGCCTAGGATCCGCGCGTGGCTTTGGAGACCAAGCTTATGAAACGCACGAAGATCTGGCCCCTCGCACTTGGCTGTGTCGTGCTTGCGGGATGCGACGGGATGGGGTCGGCGCCCCGTGGCGAAACCCCGCCGGTCGCGACCTCCAGCCCGGGCACCGGTGCGCTGATGCTGCTCGGCGGCTACCGCGCGACCGACGATCCCTGCCGCCGCGTGGGCGAGACCGCCGCCACGGTCGATTTCCTCGATCACACCGCCGATCTCGTGGGCTGCCCCGAAGGCTCCGCCCAAGCCGCCACCTTCGCCGCCGAGATGGGCGCCCAGCCGATTTCCGTGATCGACGGCTACCAGCTCTTCACGGTGCCGCGCGGCTGACCCTCAGCCCTCGGTCTCCGCCGTGATCCAGGCGACCAGGTCGTCGGACATCGCCACCGGGATCCAGGTGATCGCCGGCAATTCATACGGATGCCCCTGCGCGATCAGGGCCGCGAGGGCGGTCCGATGCCGCTCCAACGTCTTGAAACTCAGAAGCACCTCCGCATCCTCGCACAGCGTGCCCTGCCACCAATACAGGCTCGACACCCCCGGCAGCACATTGGCACAGGCCACCAGCCGCGCCGACAAGGCCCGCCGCCCCAGCAGCTTGGCCGTCTCCACATCCGGGCAGGTCACACTCAGGTGCAAGGGGGTCTCGGGGGCCAGGGCTTCTGTCACGGTGCACTCCGTCGCAGTTTCAGTGTTCCCAAGACACGCACATCCCGCCAGCGCCGCGCGCGGCACGGTCGGGATCAGACGCGCGTCCCCCAAAGGTCATAATCCGACGCCTCGTCCACGTCCACGGTCACGATATCGCCGGGTGCGAGTCCCTCAAACCCCGCGTCGATGAACAGGTTGCCGTCGATCTCCGGCGCGTCGGCCTTGGTCCGGCAGGTCGCGGCCTCCGCGTCCACCTCGTCCACGATCACCTCGATCCGGCTGCCCACCTTCGCCGCGAGTTTCGCCGCCGAAATCGCCTGCGCCTTGGCCATGAACCGCTCCCAGCGGTCTTGCTTGACCTCCGGCGCCACATGGTCGGGCAGGGCGTTGGACCGCGCGCCCGCCACGTTCTCGTACTGAAAACACCCCACCCGGTCGAGCTGTGCTTCGTCCATCCAGTCCAGCAGGGTCTGGAACTCCGCCTCCGTCTCGCCGGGATAGCCCACGATGAAGGTCGAGCGCAGGGTGATCTCCGGGCAGATCGCGCGCCACTCGGCGATCCGGTCCAGCGTCTTCTCCGCCGCCGCAGGCCGCGCCATGCGCCGTAACGTGTCGGGGTGCGCGTGCTGGAACGGGATGTCGAGATAGGGCAGCACCAGCCCCTCGGCCATCAGCGGGATCAGGTCTCGCACATGGGGGTAGGGATAGACATAATGCAGCCGCACCCAAGCCCCGAGCCCCCCGAGATCGCGGGCCAGATCGGTGATATGCGCCCGGTGCCCGCGATCCTCGGCATGGCGGATATCGACCCCGTAGGCCGAGGTATCCTGGCTGATCACCAACAGCTCCCGCACCCCCGCCTCGACCAGCTTCTCGGCCTCGCGCACCACCGCATGGGCCGGACGACTGGCCAGACGCCCGCGCATGTCCGGGATAATGCAGAACTTGCACTTGTGGTTGCAACCCTCTGAAATCTTGAGGTAACTGTAGTGCCGCGGCGTCAGGCTGACCCCCGAGGCCGGCAGCAGATCGACAAACGGATCCGGGCTGGGGGGCACGGCGGCATGCACCGCGTCGAGCACCTGCTCGTACTGGTGCGGGCCGGTCACGGCGAGCACGCTGGGATGATGCCCGGTGATATACTCCGGCTCCGCGCCCAGACAGCCCGTGACGATCACTCGCCCGTTTTCGGACAGGGCCTCGCCGATCGCCTCCAGGCTCTCGGCCTTGGCACTGTCGAGAAACCCGCACGTGTTCACGATCACCGCCTCGGCGCCCGCGTAATCGGGGCTGATCGCATAGCCCTCGGCCCGCAGCCGGGTCAGGATCCGCTCGCTGTCCACCAACGCCTTGGGACAGCCCAGACTGACCATCCCGATGGTCGGCTGCCCGGGCCGCGCGGCCGGGTCGATCTTGATGCCGGGCGCAATGTCCGGGCGCAGTTCAGGCGGATTTTGGCTCATGCCCAGCCTATAACGCCATGTGTGTTTCGCGGGAAGGGGGGGCGTGACGAACTGATTTTGCAGGTTAAGTGAGGGCGGCAGCGTGTTGGACTTTCAGCCTCGGACGGTTTCCGCTTCTCGGTCCATGGCACGGATGCCCACCACGAGGCAGATTACGTGACCGCATCGTCCCAAAAGGGCGTCGGAGCAAACCGCTGGTCCGCCCGGACGCATCTTTCTTGACGTAAGGTCATTCTGAGAATGTGTTATTTTGCCTCCTTTTTTATGGCACGAAGAGTTTGCATCGAATGCCCGCCATCGGGTATAGCCTGACCACCTAACTAGTGGAGATGATTTTATGAGATTTCTTGCGACTGCCGCTCTCGGCGCGGTTCTGGCCACCTCCGGCGCTCAGGCCGCCGTCATCGATTTCGAAGGTTTCAACGCCGGCGATATCCTGTCGGGCCTTGGTGGTCTGTCCGTCGATGGCGTGGGCTACAGCATCACCGTAGACAGCAATGGCAGCAACGATATCGCCATGGTGTTCGACACCGACAATCCGACCGGGGGGGACTCCGACCTGGCCGCACCGTTCACCAATCCGGCGACCGGGGCGCAGTTGTCGCCGGGCAATGTGCTTATCATCTCCGAGGATGGCGACACCTCCGACCCCGATGATGAGCGCGCGGGCGGCAAGATCACCTTCGCTTTCGACTCGGCGGTGAACCTGCTTGGCTTCGATGCGTTGGATGATGTCACCCTGACGGTCACCGACAGCGCGGGAGGCACGGTCACGGTCAGCGTGGCCAAGGACAACCAGTTCGCCAGTGTCACCACCAGCTTCTTCAACATCTCGTCGGTCCAGTTCGACTTCGGTAACCAGTCGGGTGCTATTGATAACCTGAGCATCTCGGCCGTGCCGCTTCCGGCGTCTGCCTTGCTGCTCTTCGCCGGCCTGGGGGGGCTGGGCGTGATGTCACGCCGTCGCAAGTCGGCCTGAGCTGGCACTCCAGCGGGACTTGAAGGCGCCTTTCGGGGCGCCTTTTTCGTGGGGTGTCGGCAGGTCCAGATGCGGCGATGGCGCGGTGTCGGGGCAGCTATCTAAACGGCCATCCGCCACGTCCCCTGTCATCTACAAGGGGGGCGCGGCCTCACGCAGGGCGGGCGTATCAGGGCCCGAGCGCCGTTTGCAGTGCTCGGTTAGCGCCGCCGGTCGCGGCGCGAGGACATGGGTTGGAACGCCACGCCCACATGGGCCTCGCAGTAGGGCTTGCCCGCCTGCACCGGCAGGCCGCAGAACCAGAATTCTTCCGTGGCCGGATCGCCGATGGGCCATTTGCAGGTCCGCTCGGTCAGCTCCATCAGGCTCAGCTTCTTGGCCTTCTTTTCCACCTCGCGCACCGAGGCCAGCGCCTCGGGGCTGATCTCGTTGGCCGAGGGTTGCGGCGGCAGGGGCTGGCCCGCGGGCACGATGGTGCGGCGCAGGGGCGTGGGCTCCGGCGCGCTGGCCGCGGCGGGGGCCGCTTCGGCCGGGCGCGCGGCGTCGGTCTTGGGGGTGTTGGCAGGCTCCGGGGCGGGCCGCGGCTTCTCCGCCGCCTTCGCCGGTTTCGCCGCGGCCTGTGCGCTGTCCTTCTTGGCCGGCTCGGCCGCCTTGGCCGCGGTACTGCCGCCGCCGCCATTGCGGTTCGACAGGCCCAGCCGGTGGACCTTGCCGATCACCGCGTTGCGGGTCACGCCGCCCAGTTCCTTGGCGATCTGACTGGCGCTCTTTCCTTCGCCCCACATGGTCTTGAGAATTTCAACGCGCTCGTCAGTCCAGGACATCGCCACCTCGGTAAGCATAAAGGAGGGGTCAGGCCGCACCGGCCCAACCCCGCCCCTTGGAGTTTTCCAATCTTTCTCTATTTTAGCCACCGCAGACGAGGATACAAGCACCCCCGGACCGACAGATGCATGACGCACGGTCAGAAAGGCCCCGATGACAGATCAAACCCGCATGGGCACCCGCAGGTTCGGGCGCATCAACTGGCTCGGCGTGGCCACCCTGGCCGAACGGGAGATGCGCCGCTTTCTCGCGGTCTGGACCCAGACCGTGGCCGGCCCCCTGGTCACGGCGGGGCTGTTCATCCTGATCTTCAACCTCGCCATCGGACCCCGGCGGGGCGAGGTGATGGGCGTGCCCTTCATCGAATTCCTCATCCCCGGCATCCTGATGATGACCGTAATCCAGAACGCCTTCGCCAACACCTCCAGTTCGATCATGGTGGCCAAGGTGCAGGGCAATATCGTCGATACTCTGATGCCACCCCTGTCGGCGGCCGAACTGGTGGCGGGCTACATCATCGGCGGGATCGGACGCGGGCTGCTGGTGGGCCTGGCGATCGTTGCGGCCACCATGTTGCTTCTGGGGACATCGGTCGCCCATCCGCTCTGGGTGCTTGTCTTCATCCTGCTGGGGGCGGCGGTGCTGAGCGGGCTCGGCATCATCGCCGCGATCTACGCCAACAAGTTCGACCAGATGGCCGCGATCACCAATTTCGTCATCACGCCCCTGAGCTTCCTGTCCGGCACCTTCTACTCGCTCGAAGCCCTGCCGCCCCTGATGCAGACCCTCAGCCATATCAACCCGATGTTCTACATGATCGACGGGGTGCGCTACGGCATGCTCGGCACCTCCGACAGCTCGCCCTGGCTGGGGCTCGCGGTCTGCGCCGCCTCCGCGGTCGCGATCCTGCTGGTCTGCTGGGCCTTCTTCCGCTCCGGATATCGGCTGAAGCCCTGACAAAGCGGAATTGAAAACCGCCCCGTTTCAAGCTATTCTTAAGGCTCACGGGGTTACAGAGCCATGAGGCCACTCCCGGTGCGAGGCGGTTTTCACATATAGGCAGGTGAGCAGAATGCGCGCAGCTATACTCGGACTATCCCTGACACTCATGCTCGGCGGTGTCGCCCCGGCACAGGCGGACGCGATCAAGCGTGCCTGCATCGATTCGGGCCGAACGGGGGCGAACTATGCCCTGTGCGGCTGCATCCAGAGCGTCGCGAACCAGACCCTCAGCCGGTCGGAGCAACGCAAGGCCGCGTCCTTCTTTGCCGAGCCGCACCGCGCCCAGGAGGTCCGGCAATCGGACCGCGCCTCGGACGAACGGTTCTGGACCCGCTATCGGCAGTTCGGCGCCGTGGCCCAGAACGCCTGCAGCTAGAGCCGGGCGAGCAGGCCGCGACTGGCGGCCTCCAGCATGTCGAACACCTCTGGGAAGTTGTCCTCGTAATAGGGGTCCGGCACCTCCGCGCGCCCGATCCCGGGCGCTTCCCCGAGAAACAGCGCGACCGGCGTGGCGTTGCCCGCCGGGCGCAACGCCTCCAGCTTGGCGATATTGGCCCGGTCCATCCCGTAGATCAGATCGAAGCGGTCGAAATCCGCCGTGCCCACCTGCCGGGCCCGCAGCCCGCTCAGGTCGATCCCCCGCCCGCGCGCTTCGGCCACCGCGCGCCGGTCGGGCGGCCCGCCCACGTGCCAATTCGACGTGCCCGCACTGTCGCAGATCACATCCGCACCCGCGGCCTCGGCCAGGTGCCGAAACACCCCTTCGGCGGTGGGGGAGCGGCAGATATTCCCGAGACAGACAAAAAGAACCGAAACCGTCATGGACAATCGCGCAAGGCGCCTCTTGGATAGGGGTCTCGGGACGGTAACGGAGCGGCGCGCAATGCCCAAGCGGATTGTCATTCTCAGCGGCGCGGGCCTGTCGGCCGAAAGCGGCCTGGGCACGTTTCGCGACAAGGACGGGCTCTGGACCAAGTATGACCTGGCCGAGGTCGCCACCCCCGAAGGCTTCGCCGCCAATCCCGCCCTGGTTCATGGCTTCTACAACGCGCGGCGCGCCAATTGCCTCGATGCCCGGCCGAACGCCGCCCACGCGGCGCTCGCGGCGCTGCAACGGCAGGCCGAGGTCACCCTCGTGACCCAGAATGTGGACGACCTGCTGGAACGGGCGGGCGCGCGCGACGTGATCCACATGCACGGCCAGCTCAACCGCGCGCTCTGTGCGGCCTGCGGGCACCGCTGGGACGCCCCGCGCGAAATGGCGCCGGATGACCCGTGCCCCGCCTGCGCGCGCCCCGCCACCCGCCCGGACATCGTCTGGTTCGGCGAGATCCCCTACCACATGGCCATGATTGAGGCCGCCCTCGCCGCCGCCGAGCTCTTCGTCTCCATCGGCACCAGCGGGGAGGTCTATCCGGCCGCCGGGTTCGTCCAGGAGGCCCGCGCCGCAGGCATTCCGACGCTGGAGCTGAACCTGGAGCCGTCCTCGGGCAGCGCGCTTTTCACCGACGCCCGCTATGGTCCCGCGACCGAGATCGTGCCCGCCTGGGTAGCCGAACTGGGCGCCTGACCCCTCCGCCGGGTCCAAGCGGTTTCGAAACCGCTTGCCCGCGCCCGGTGATCAATCTTGATCGGCTTTTCGGGCCTTCTGCGCAGGCCCGCCCTTGCGCGCAGCACAGGGGGCTGCCGGTCTCTCCCTGACCGCGCCGCCGGGGGCCAAGCGGTTTCGAAACCGCTTGTCGCGCTCCGGCCCCACCGTCCGCGCCCGGCGGGCTATTCTGCGCCGCCGCCCACCGCGATCCGCTGCCGCAGCGCACCGTCGCCCGCGCCGTAGATCAGGATCTCGTCCCCCGCGACCACGGCAATCCAGTCACCGCCGAAGGTCACCGCTTCGGCCACCACACCGGCGGGCAGGGTGATACTCTCGGGCAGATCTGGCAGGGACGGGGCCTGCAAGCGGATGACAAGCAACCCGATTACCGTTACCACCCCGGCAATCATCACGACCGTCAGCACGGTCACCAATCGCCGCAGGAACTTCAGGTTCGCCGGCTCCGGCATTTCCGGGCCGGGCTCGGCGCCAAATTCGGACGGGTCATCGCGCATGTCGGGCATCCCAGAGGCCAGCGAGGAAATCACGGTCGAGGTCCAGCCGGACCCGCCGCCGCGCCTTGATAGGGCGCTGGCGCGGGATGTGCCAGAGGGGCTGGGCCTGAGCCGGTCGCGGCTCGTCAAGCTGATCGAGGCGGGCGATGTGCGCCGGGGGGCGGAGGTGCTGGCCAGCCCCAAGGCCCGCGTCGCGGCGGGCGACGTGCTGACCCTGCGGCTGGGCGCGCCCGCCGAGGTGCCGCTGGTGGCCGAGGCGATCCCGCTCGATGTGATCTTCGAGGATGCGGACCTGATCGTGGTCAACAAGCCCGCGGGCATGGTGGTGCACCCCGCCCCCGGCAGTCCCGCGGGCACGCTCGTGAACGCGCTGATGCACCATTGCGGCGACAGCCTGTCGGGCATCGGTGGCGAGAAGCGGCCCGGCATCGTCCACCGGATCGACAAGGACACGTCCGGCCTGCTGGTGGTGGCGAAATCCGACCACGCCCATCAGGGGCTCGCGGCCCAGTTCGCCGCCCACAGCGTCGAGCGAATCTATGACGCGCTGGTCCACGGGGTGCCGGAGGCCTCCGATCCGCGCCTGCGCGGCCTGCCCATGGTCCGGTTCGAGCCCGGCGGCGTGCTGTGTCTGCGCGCATCCCTCGCGCGCCACCGCACCGACCGGCAGCGCCAGGCGGTCGTGGCCGAAGGCCAGGGGCGTCACGCGGTCACCCGGGCGCGCGTCGAGGCGCGCTTCGGCGATCCGGCCGGGGTGGCGCATCTGGCCTGCTGGCTGGAGACCGGCCGCACCCACCAGATCCGCGTCCATCTGGCCCATATCGGCCACGGGCTGCTGGGCGATCCGGTCTATGGCGGGCGCAAGCGCCTGTCGGCCAAGGCTTTTTCGCCTCAGGCATTGGCCGCCGCCGAAGCCTTCCCGCGCCAGGCCCTGCATGCCCGGACCCTCGGCTTCGTGCATCCCGTGACCGGGGCGGCGCTGTCCTTCGCCGCCCCGATGCCTGCCGACATGGCGGCCCTCTGGGCGGCGCTGGGCGGTTAATTTTCGCTTAATTCGAGAATGTTACAAAGCTGCACAAGGCAGTGACATCCGGTTTCAGCCGCTCGCCCTCGGGCCCGGGCTGACCCATATTGACCCCCAAGCACAAGGCGCAGGCCTTGACGAATGTTCATTTGATTAACATATCAGGCTGGTCCGGGCAGAGACCCGACCCGAGCCGACACGGAGGCGCAACATGGCATCATATACCAATCTTCCGGCCCCCTCTCCGGAGCAGGGCCTCAACCGGTACCTTCAGGAAATCCGCAAGTTTCCCATGCTGGAGCCCGAAGAGGAATACATGCTGGCCAAGCGCTGGGTGGATCACGAGGACACCGAGGCGGCGCACAAGATGGTCACCTCGCACCTGCGTCTCGCCGCGAAAATCGCCATGGGCTACCGCGGCTACGGCCTGCCCCAGGCGGAGGTGATCTCCGAGGCCAATGTGGGCCTGATGCAGGCGGTCAAGCGGTTCGATCCCGAGAAGGGGTTTCGGCTGGCGACCTATGCCATGTGGTGGATCCGCGCCTCGATCCAGGAGTATATCCTGCGGTCCTGGAGCCTGGTGAAGCTGGGCACGACCTCGGCCCAGAAGAAGCTGTTTTTCAACCTGCGCAAGGCCAAGAACCGCATCGGCGCGCTGGAGGAGGGCGACCTGCGCCCGGAAAACGTCGCCCGGATCGCCAATGACCTGAACGTCACCGAGGACGAGGTGATCTCGATGAACCGGCGGATGTCGGGCGGGGATGCGTCGCTCAACGCGATGATCGGCTCGGATGGCGAGGGCGCCACCGAATGGCAGGACTGGCTGGAGGACGAGGACGCCGACCAGGCCGACGACTTCGCCGAGAAGGACGAGTTGATGGTGCGCCGCGAACTCTTGGCCGAGGCCATGGGCGTGCTCAACGACCGCGAGAAGGACATCCTGATGAAGCGCCGGCTGGAGGACAAGCCCGCGACCCTGGAAGAGCTGTCGGAGGTCTACGGCGTCAGCCGGGAGCGGATCCGCCAGATCGAGGTCCGCGCCTTCGAGAAGTTGCAGAAGGCGATGCGCGACCTGGCCAAGGAGAAGGGGTTGATGGCGACCGCCTGACCCTTCCCCTCCCCCCGCGGGGCGGTCTAGGCTGCCCGCGGGAGGAGACCACATGACCACACCACTGCGCTGGGGCATCCTGGGGGCCGCGAAATTTGCGCGTGAGCAAATGGGCCCCGCCATCCATGCCGCCAGGGGCGCCACGCTGGCGGCGCTTGCCAGCCGCGATGCGGCCAAGGCGGCGCCGTTCCGGGCCTTCGCGCCCGGGCTGCGGGTCCATACCGATTACGACGCGCTGCTGGCGGATCCGGAGGTGGACGCGGTCTATATCCCGCTGCCCCACCCGATGCATGTGCCCTGGGCGATGAAGGCGCTGGAGGCGGGCAAGCATGTGCTCGCCGAGAAGCCGCTGGCCATGACCGCCGCCGAGATCGACCCGCTGATTTCGCGGCGAAACGCGACCGGGCTGCACTGCGCCGAGGCCTACATGATCGTCCACCACCCCCAATGGCAGCGGGCGCGCGCCCTGCTGCGCGAGGGGGCGATCGGGCGGCTGGTGCATGTGGCGGGGATCTTCACCTATGACAACCGGGCCGATCCCGGCAACATCCGCAACGCGGCCGATCAGGGCGGCGGGGGCATCCCGGATATCGGGGTCTATACCTATGGCTGCACCCGCTGGATGACCGAGGCCGAGCCCGAGGCGATCACCCATGCGGATATCACCTGGGAGAACGGCGTGGACACCATCGCGCGGGTCTCGGCGCGCTTTCCCGGCTTCACCGCCCATTGGGTCAACTCCATGCGGATGGCGCCGTTTCAGGACATGGTGTTTCATGGCGAAACGGGCGTTCTGCGGCTGACCGCGCCGTTCAATGCGCAGGTCTTCGGCGAGGCGCGGGTGGAGCTGCACCGGCCCGGGGGCGGCGGCGATCACACGGTCACGGTGGAGCGGTTTCCGGCTGCCAATCAGTACGTCGCGCAGGTCGAGGCGTTCGGGCGCACGGTGCGGGAGGGCGCGGAGTATCCCTGGTCCCTGGAGGATGCGCGGGGCACGCAAGCCATGATCGACGCGGTCTATGCCGCGGCCAAGGGTTAACGCAGGGGAGGTTTCGCGCGCGAAACATCGCGATTTATCCAATGTTTTCAGAACAGCCTGGTTAATTTTGCGTCAGCACATTGGGGTTTTCGCGCCTTTTGGTCGCGAAAGGTTAACGCGACCCCGGGTCCCGGCGCCGCCGCCAAAGGCGTTGACAGGGCGCGGGCACACCGCTTCCCTTGGCGAGGCGATCCGGCATGGGGTGAGGTGAGGTGCGATGACCGACGACGACAAGGTGACGGGGCGGCTCCATGGGGAGCAGCCCGACCCGGGCAAGCCGGACGGGCTGTTTCTGCGGCTGATCTACATGGTGCTGATCGCGGTGATGCTGAGCCTCGGTCAGACGGTCTTGACGGTTCTGACCGTGATCCAGTTCGTCATCATGTTGGTCAGCGGCGGCAAACCGAACCCGCGTCTGGCGGAGGTTGGCACGGATCTGGGCATCTGGATCGCCAAGGCCGCGCGGCACCAGACCGCCGCGTCCGAGGTGAAGCCCTGGCCCTGGACGGAGCTGGACTAGGGACCGTGGTACCCGGCCCCGAGGGCAGTATGCGCGAGCATATCGGGGAGGATGAAAGACTGGGCGCAGCGCCCCGCAAGGCTAGGTACTCGCGCGGAAGCCAGCACAGGAGCACGCCCATGTCCGACACACCCATCATCGCCCAGAAAGCCCCGTACCCGGTCGAGGTGACCGCGGGAAAGACCTATTTCTGGTGCACCTGCGGACGCTCCGGCGCGCAGCCTTTCTGCGACGGGTCGCACAAGGACACCGGGCTGACCCCGATGAAATACGAGGCGGCGGCGGACAAGACGCTCTATTTCTGCGGCTGCAAGGCGACGGCAAAAGCGCCGCTGTGTGACGGGGCGCATAACAAGCTCTGAGGGCTTGACCCTGCGCGCTGCGCCGGGTCTTGTCATGCGGGTCAACGGAAAAGGGACACGCGTTCATGTCGAAGACCCTCTCTGCGGGCCTGATGGTCATCTGTGTTGTGGGCCTTGCGGCCTGCGGGATGTCCGACGAGGAGGCGGCGGCCTTGTCCGACGCCGTCGTGATAGACATGGAGGTGGCCGAGACGCAGCGGGAGGTCGAGAAGTCCCGGGATTTCGACCGGATCGCGCAAGAGACCGTGGCCGGGATGGATACATCCGGGCTGGAGGCCTTGGGTCAGTAAAGGGAGTTCGGAGTGGAAAACCTCAGCCTGGCCATGCGGTCGGCCCTGTCGAACTACGCCACCTTTTCGGGACGCGCGGCGCGTCCGGCCTATTGGTGGTGGGTGTTGTCGGTTTTTCTGTTGCTGTTCGTGCTGGGGCTGCTGGATGCGTTCGTGATGGCACCCCTGCTCGGGGCGGGCATCGCGGATGAGAACGCCGGGCAGCCGCTGTCCTTCCTGGCCAGCCTCGCCCTGCTTTTGCCGAACATCTCCATCGGGGTACGGCGACTGCACGATACCGGGCGGACCGGGTGGTGGATGCTGCTCGCGCTCATCCCGGTGCTCGGGGTACTGGTGCTGATCTACTTCTACCTCCAGCCGAGCGAGGAAGGCGAAAACGCCCACGGCCCGCAGCCGGTCTGGCCCCCGGCCTGAGGGATCCGAGGGGGCGGCCCTCATGGCGCGCCCCTGATTTCTTTTGTGCCTAAATACTCACGGCAAGACGGTCGCCCGGGGCGCTCAGTCCTCCATCGCTTCCAATTCGTCGATCATGCCGGAGATCATGCTCAGCCCCTTGTCCCAGAAGGCCGGGTCCGAGGCATCGAGCCCGAAGGGTTCCAGCAGGTCCTTGTGGTGCTTGGACCCGCCCGCCTTGAGCATGTCGAAATACTTGGTGCGGAAGTCGGGATCGCCTTCTTCGTAGACCGCGTAGAGCGCGTTCACCAGCCCGTCGCCGAAGGCATAGGCGTAGACGTAGAAGGGCGAGTGGACGAAGTGGGGGATGTAGGCCCAGAAGGTCTCGTAGCCGTCCATGAACTCGAAGACGGGGCCGAGGCTTTCGCCCTGCACGCTCATCCACAGATCGCCGATCTCGTCCGGGGTCAGCTCCCCCGCCTTGCGCGCGTCGTGCAGCTTGCACTCGAAGTCGTAGAAGGCGATCTGGCGGACGACCGTGTTGATCATGTCCTCGACCTTGCCGGCGAGCAGGATCTTGCGGGTGGCCTTGTCGGGGGCGGCGTCGAGCAGTTTGCGGAAGGTCAGCATCTCGCCGAATACGCTGGCGGTTTCGGCAAGCGTCAGGGGGGTGGAGCTGAGCAACTCGCCCTGGCCCGCGGCGAGGACCTGGTGGACGCCGTGGCCCAGTTCGTGCGCGAGGGTCATGACGTCGCGCGGTTTGCCCAGGTAGTTGAGCATGACGTAAGGATGCACCTCGGCCACGGTCGGGTGGGCGAAGGCGCCGGGGGCCTTGCCCGGTTTGACGCCCGCATCGATCCAGCCGCGGTCGAAGAACGGCTCGGCGATGCGGGCCATTTCCGGGTCGAAATCGGCGTAAGCCTCCAGCACGGTCGCCTTGGCCTCGTCCCAGTCGACGATGCGATTGTCTTCGCGGGGCAGGGGGGCGTTGCGGTCCCAGACCTGCATCTTGTCGAGCCCCATCCACTTGGCCTTCAGCGCGTAGTAGCGGTGCGAGAGCTTGGGATAGGCGGCGACGACCGCGTTGCGCAGGGCCTCGACCACCTCGGGCTCCACGTGGTTGGCGAGGTGGCGTCCGGCCTGGGGCGTGGGCAGGCCGCGCCAGCGGTCGGTGATCTCCTTCTCCTTGGCCAGCGTGTTGTGGACGCGGGCGAAGAGCTTGATCTGGCTGCCGAACTGGGCGGCGAGCTCGCGGGCAGCGGCCTCGCGCTTGTCGCGCTCCGGCTCGGACAGGAAGTTGAGCGTGCCCTCGATATTGTAGGCCTCGCCGTCGACCTCGAACATCATGCCGGCGATGGTCTCGTCGAAGAGCCGGTTCCAGGCGGCCGCGCCCACGGTGGAGCTGTCATGGAGGAACTTTTCCAGCTCGTCGGAGAGCTGGTAGGGCTTCATCGCGCGCAGGCGGTCGAAGATCGGCTTGTAGCGCGCGAGATCAGCGTTGGCGGCAAAAAGCCCGTCGAGATGGTCGTCCGGCAGGCGGTTGATCTCCAGCGTGTAGAATACCAGCGGCGTGGTGTAGGTGGTGATCTTGTCCTGGGCGTCGGCCATGGCCTTGGCGCGCTCGGCATCGGTGGTGTTCTGGTAATAGCGCAGGCCCATGTAGGACATCAGGCGGCCGGAGACCGTGTCGATCCGCTCGTAGCGCAGCACGCAGTCGAGCATGCCCGCGGCGTCGAGGTCCGCCAGCTTGCCCTCGTAATCGGCGGCGAAGTCGCGACAGGCGGCCTCCAGCCAGTCCATGTCGCGCTTGATCTCGGGGGCGTCGGGGGCCGGGTAGAGGTCCGACAGATCCCAGTCCGGCAGCGCCCCGAGGTTCTTGCCCCCGGTGTCGGTGGCGGCGTCGCGGAGGGGCGTGGGGGCAGGGAAGGGCAGGGGGTGCATGGGCGGTCCTCTTGTTGGCTTGGGCTAGAGGTAAGCCGGGAGGGGCGGGGGCTCAAGCGGGGAAGGGGATTTTGCGTATAGGTTGGGGCGGTTCAGAGCGGACCTTGACGGTAACCGCAGCGAATGATCGCTCCGAGCCCATAGGAGAAGTCTCAATATTTCGCTGCGTGCGCACGCAGCACAGACTTCTCTGCATCTGCACAATTCCTAACATGTTGGCGCAAGACGGAGGAACCGGCCGTTTACCAGCAATGCCATAACTCCTCTTAGGGCAAGAGCCACATAGTTATCCGAAAGTGATTCATGGACGCTTCGATATCGAGCGAAATGATCCGGCTGGCCACTTTGTTGCGGCCCGCCGGCTTGTTTGTCAGTTGATCACCTCAATGGCTTTGGCTGATTTATTGCGCTGCGATCGAGGAGGCTTCTTCATCCCGCTCGCCAAACCCCTTGGGGACAGGCAGGTCAGGCAAGCCAGCAGCCCGCTTTTGCAACGCACGCCCAATGACCACACGGCTGATTTCCGTTGTGCCATCGACGATCCGCAGCATCTGCGCCAGTCGCGACAAACCGTCGAGGCCATAGGGTTGCAACAACCCCATGCCGCCTAGCACCTGCGTGCAGGTATTGGCAGCCTTCACAGCGGCATCCGGGACAAAGCGTTTTGCATGTGCGGCCATCAACGGGCCGTCGGGGGTGCCAAGTGCCTCGGCGGCTCTGCGATAGAGCAGCTTGGATGCTTCAAGGTCAGTTGCGACTTCGCCCAACATCCATTGGATTCCATCGAGATCGAGGTTCTTACCCCCAAACATCTTGCGGCTCTTGGAATAGGAGAGTGCTGTATCGAGGGCAGCTTGCATCAAGCCACAGCACCCGGACGCGATTGAGACCCGTGCGATGTCAATCGCCATGAGCGAACCCTGCAGACCTTGCCCGATCGGCAGAATGATGTTCTCCTCGCTGACCACAACGTTGTCGAGATACATCTCGGACATGGGCAAGAAGTTGTAGGATGGGGTTTCATACAACGGGCCAAAGCTGATCCCCGGTGCATCTGCGGGAATAGCGATCATTGCCATGTCCTTGTGGCCGGGTGCGTCGCTCGTCTTGACGACCGTAAAGTAAATGTCGGCCTCAGTCGCCAAACTTACCCAAGCTTTTGATCCGCTGATCGTCCAAGTGCCGTCCCCGTTGATCATGGCGCGTGTATACATCTTCATCGGATCCGAGCCGGATTGTGGCTCAGTCAATGCGAAGTTCGCAAGTTTCCGACCCGCCGTCAGATCCCGCGCCCATTTCTTTTTGAATGCGTCGGTGCCGTACCCGCAACCGGCAAATGTGCAGATGTTGTGCATCGAAAGGGCAAAAGCGTAAGCGCCATCCCCAAGGCCCAGTTGTTCGTAAACTTGTATGCCTTCCGACAAAGGCAGGCCTTGTCCACCCCAATCTTCGGGGGCGTAAAGCCCTGTCAGGCCAGCAGCGCCTGCTTTGTCAGATGCGTCGCGCGGCCACGCCTTTGCTGCGTTCCACGCGTCTACATTGGGCGCTACGACCTCAGTGGCGTGCGTGTGAGCTGCGGCAAGAATGGCATCGAGTTTTTCTGACATGGGAGTGTTCCTTGAGATAGGCGCACACTGTCGCATCCCGCCGTTTTCACAGGAGTGGGAGCAGAGCGTTGCATGTAGCAGTCAATGAGGTTGAGTTCTTTTTTCAAGGCCTCGGATAGCAGATTCATTCGGCTCGCTCTATCTCACGAGGTGACAGTTTATTGTCGAAAAGTGACAGAATTACACGCCGGAGTAAGGCTTGCGTCGATATGAGCTGGGTGTATTGCCAGTCCACCTTTGAAACGCTTTGTGGAAGTTAGCCGCCGACGAAAACCCCACCTCATGGGCGATGGCTTCGACACTATGCTGCCCTGTTTGCAGATGACGGATCGCAATGTCGCGACGTAAGGCGTCCTTGATGGCCTGAAACGATGTGCCGTCGGCCTCCAACTTGCGGATGAGTGTGCGCGGGGTCACGTGCATCGCGGCCGCGGCCTCTGTCAGGTTTGCACTGTCCCAACCCGTCTGGCTCAGATAGGTGCGGACCCGCAAGGACTGGGTATGCACTTGGGACTGGGTAAATATCCAATCCCGGGGCGCGTTTTCCAAAAACAGAGTCAAGTCTGCCGAACTGCGCACCTGAACCGGACCCAAGACGCCAGGACCAAATGCAATCGACGTCGCCGACTGAGCGAACCGCACGGGCGCAGGAAAGATCACTGCGTAGTCTTCCTCGAAGGCTGGCGCCTCGAAGGCGAAACCCACCGCTTTGACGGGGACTTCATATCGGGCCAGCCAGGAAATCAGTCCATGTGCCAGTTTTAGGATCAGCATGTGGCCGAACCGCTGAGCGGCTTGATCGGTCTGCGGCACAAGCTTCAACACCGACACATTATCCGCTTCCGCAAACGAGAATTGGTAATCATCAAGCAGCAGGTTCCAGAAAGTCGAGAACCGGTAGAGTGCTGAGGAAAGGGTTGTCGCTTCGCGGATCGACGTCAGCAAGTGTTGCAGTGCGCGTTGGCGGATGGGGCGGGACCAAAGGCCCATCATCTCATCCTCGGTCTCGACAGCTGCCAGTTGATAGAGACAAACAACTTGATCAAGCGTCACCCTGCCGGTCGGGGCGTCGCAATCGTCTTGAAGTGCGGCGCGTTTCAGGAGAGATCGAAAATGATCCACGCTGCACAGGGGTCGCAGCGCCTGCAGCCAGTCCGCAATGAACTGACTGGAAACTGTTGACAGTTGTGGCGTGCTCTCAGGCGGCATTCCGAGTTCTTCTTTTGCCTTCCAACGCTGCAACGGCAGCACCGGCTAAGACAAGAGGCATCGCGAGTAGAAAGCTGCCGGACAGGGGTAATTTGAAGATCAGCAAATCCGCTAGAACCGGCCAAAGAAGCGCGACATATTCGAACGGCGCTAGACGGGAGGCCTCGGTATAGCTGAACGAGAGTGTCATCGCGATATGCGCGAACCCACCGAAGAGGCCTGCAAGTATCAGCAACATGAGCGTTTGCGAGTCAGGGAATGCCCAGCCCCATGGCAGCGTCAGTATTCCACCGGCCATAGACGCGACCACGAAGTAGAAGGCGATGGCCCCGGGGCTCTCGGTCCGTGTCAAGCTGCGCACCATGATCAGCGCGAAGGCGGTCAGAAGTGCAGTCAATAGTCCAAGACCGATCCCGAGGAACCGCTGCGTATCGACAGTGCCGCCTCCAATGTCGGGCCAGACCAGGACCAGAACACCTGCCAGCCCGAAAGCGAGCCCAATCACACGCCATTTCGTGAGCCGTTCTGACAGAACCACAACGGCTGTGATTGCGGTCAGCACTGGCGCGAGTTGGGCGAGCAGGACCGCCTCGGCCAACGGCAGAAGCGCTACTGAGGCGAACGAGGTGAACATCGCTGCCGCCCCGAAAAACGACCGCACCAGATGACCGATGGGGCGTTTGGTGCGAAGACCGCCAGGAAATTCATGGCGCACCATCAGGAAAATCACGAGTGGAATAAGCGCAAAGAAGGATCGGAAGAAAACGATCTGACCAAGCGGAGCGGCGTCGCTTAGGGCCTTCACGCAGACGACCATGCCGGTAAACAGGACCCCTGACAGGATGCGCAATGCGATCCCAAGAGATGGATTGTCAGGCCTTGTCACGTCTTTGCATCCTGCTCGGCGAGCGCATCCCGCAGGGCATCGCCGGCCAGATTGATCGCAAGAACCGAGACCACAACACACAGCCCGGGCCAGATCATTTGCAGCGGGGTAGAACGCATGTGAATCCGCGCATCCAGGAGCATCGTTCCCCATTCCGGCATAGGGGGCTGCACACCGAACCCCAGAAACCCAAGTGTGGAAATTCCAAGGATCGCGCGAGCGAGCATGCCGGTCCAGACAACGGTCAGCGAAGGCAATAGCGACGGCAGATAATGCCAGCGCGCAATCGCAAGTGGCGAAAGTCCCGCAAGCTGTGCTTGCACAACGTATCCCCTGTTGCTGATGGACAGACCAATGCCGCGGGCCACGCGGGCATAACGCATCCAACCTGTCACGGTGAGAGCGAAGATGAGGGAGCCTGTGCTTGCCCCGAGAACACCCGCAATGACCACCGCCGCGATAAGCTCGGGAAAGGCCAGGAACGTGTCCGTTGCGCGCATGGCAATCCAGTCGGCCACACGACCACCTTGGGCTGCAATCAGTCCTATGGTCGTACCGATGATCAACCCCAGCAGCGACACGACGAAAGCCAGACCAAGCGACCAGCGCGCGCCGTGAAGAAGCCTAGAAAGGATATCACGGCCAAGTGCATCCGTTCCCAGAAGCCATTCCCCACCCGGCGGTCTAAGCCGGTTGGGAATGTTGATGGCGGTCGGATCATGGGGCGCGAGCATGGGGCCGAATATCGCAAGCAGCGCGCAAACGGTGACGAGAACATAAACGCTACGCATCGCGCCCACTCACTCTGGGATCAAGGCTGCGATAGATCAGGTCGATGGCAAGGTTTACCACGACAAAGACAACCGCAGCCAGAATGACAACAGCCTGCACCTTTGGGAAATCGCGCGCAAAGATGGCGTTTACGAGAAAGCTTCCGAGACCGGGTCGCGCAAAAATCACCTCAACCACGACAAGCCCTTCCAACAGGAAGGCGAGTTCCAGACCGAGCACGGTGACGACGGGCACGGCAGCGTGGGGGGCGACGTGGTCGCGGGCAATGTCGCGGCGCGCGACGCCCCGTCTAGTGAAGGCTGGCAGGAAAGGCTGTCCGCGTGCCTCCAGAATGCCCGAGCGGATAATGCGCGTGAGGGACGCGGCAACACCAAACCCCAGCGTCATTGCGGGCAAGATGCTGTGTGTGGTCGTTTCGGCCCCCATGGCAGGCAACCAGCCAAGCTGCACGGCGAAGAGCAGGATCAACAGCAGCCCAAGCCAGAAAGCCGGGATGGCGACGCCAACCGAGGCCAGGGCAACGGCCCCGCGATCCAGCCAACTGCCGGGTCTGCGCGTGGCAATCAGGGCAAGGGGGACAGAGACGGCCAAGCCGAGTGCCAAGCTCACGAGCGCAAGCGGAAACGTGTAGGACATCGCCGTCACAAGGTCAGGCCAGACGTCTCGGCCATTGACGGAAGACTGACCAAAATCACCCTGCATAAGCGGGGCAAGCCAGGCCCAGAAGGCTGTCCAGAACCCGTCGTCAAACCCGGCCTCGGCCCGGATGAAATCCAGAACCTCTTTGGATACGTTCTGGCCATAGCGCGCTTCTGCAATCGCCAAAGCAGGGTCGCCTGGTGCGTGCCACAATAGTGCGAATGTCGCCAAAGCCGCGCCGGTGAGAACGACCAAGGCGCGCAGCAAGAGACCCGCAAAGACGCCAATCATGCGACACGCTCCAATGCACCAAGGGCGAAGGCGGCATCGCGGAGCGTGCGTCCATAGTCGGTCTGCGGTGCTTCGACAAAAGCTTGCGCGGTCGCTAACTCTTCGATCCGCCCCGCCCGCAGCACGGCAATCTCATCCGCGAAGGCGGCGGCATATCCCAGATCATGAGTCACGATCAGCGCTGCAAAGCCTTCCTGTTCTTGCATATCGGCGATCAGACGCGCGGTGTGTTTTTGCGTGACGGCATCGAGGGCGGACAGCGGCTCATCAAACAAGATCAATGGTGGGGCAGCGGTAAGAGCGCGAAGGATGCCCACGCGCTGTGCCTGCCCGATGGACACCTGATCGGGACGCCGGTCCAGAAGGTCGGGTCGAACTTCAAGAGCGCGGCACAGCGCCGCCAAACGATCCGTGTCCAAAGCCAGCTTCTGAGCCATGACAGGTTCCATGACAGAGCGACGGAGCGACAGGCGCGGATTAAACGCCGCGCGCGGTTCCTGCATGACGAGCGCGGGACGGCACTGCGAGACCGGTGCACCATTCCACGACACGCTTCCCGCTGAGCACCGGACCAACCCAAGGATTGCGCTGATGAGGGTGGACTTGCCCGCGCCGCTTTCGCCCACCACCGCCAGCGTGCGTCCCGGTTCGAGTAAAAACGAGACCTCCTGGAGCGTCGTTGAAACGCCGCGCCGGACAGAGATGTTGTCTACCGTCAGCATGGCAGCTCCAGCCAATTCCGGTGGGCGCAAAGGGCCTTGGCGGTTCGTGTTTTCGGCGATGCGAGAAATGCTTCGGTCGGTGCATCCTCTACAATGCGCCCGGCATCCATCACCATCAAGCGCGCGACCCGGCGTGCCGCAAGCCCAAGATCGTGGGTGATGAGCAAGAGCGCCGTTTGCCGATTTTTGAGATAGTCCTCAAGCAAATCCATGGTACCCGCTGCCACCACGGGGTCCAGCGCGGAGGTAGGTTCGTCCATAACCAACAGGTCAGGTGTGCCGATCAAAGCCATGGCGATCACAAACCGCTGCTGCATCCCACGGCTCCAGCACCAGGGGCGTTTGCGAAGGTCGCCCCCTTCGATCCGAAGGGCTTTGAACAGCACCTCGCGGCGCGCGTCGTCCGGGGCTAGACCCAAGGCCCGCTCCGCTTCCCGCCAATGGAACGCCATCGACCGAAGTGGGTCGAGCGCTTCATCCGGGCTTTGCGGCACATGGGCAACGCTGGCTCCTTGCGCGCGCAACGCGTCCACCAGTTCATGCCCAAGGGTCGACTTGCCGGATCCCGAGCTACCTACAAGCCCGACGCGTTCGCCGGGCTTGAAGTCCACATTCGTGGGATGAAGGATGGTGCGACCTGAGCGTTCGGCGCTCAGGCCTTGGACTTCAATCGTCATTCAGCGAAGCGTGTCTCGTGGGTGATCCAGTAGGTCTCGGTCGGGTGGACCTGGTAACCGGTCAGACCGGCACGGGCCACAACGGCCTGGCTCACGTGGAAGACAGGGATAAGCGGGACATCGGTGGCAATGATCTGCTGAACCTCATCGTAAATCCGCTCACGCTCGGCTTGTTCAAACGTGGTCTGACCTTCGACAAGTAGGGCGTCCATCGCGGGATTGGCGTAGTTGCCCGCGTTCGAGCCGCCGTCGCTGGCCAATAGAAAGCCGAGGATCGAACCGGGGTCGCCCTGAGGCAACATCACCCATGCTTGCAGGAACATGTCGCCGTCACCCGCTTTGAGCGCATCGTTGCTGGCGCCGTACTCGCCCACACGCACAGATGCTGTGATCCCGATCTGCTGCAGAAAGGCCTGCGTAATCTCCGCCGTGGGCGGCAGCGCCGCACGCGACGAATAGGTCAGGATCTCGATCTCAAGCGGTTCACCATCAAGCATCCAGGTGCCGCCCTGCTTGACCGCTCCGGCTTCGGCAAGCAATTCCTCTGCCCGTGCCGGATCATATGTGGGCGCGATGTCCGCGGCCCAGCTCTTGCCCTCCGGATAGATGGTGCCTGCTGGCACACCGCCAACGCCGGAAAGAACCGCCTCAACGATGCCGTCCCGGTCAATCGCCAAAGATACGGCTTGCCGGATCAACGGGTTTGCCAGCGGGCCGGACGCTGTGTTCATCGAATAGAAGTAAAGCCGGGCGGTTGGAGCGGTAAAGCCCTGCGCACCCGTTTCCTGGATACGTGCAAAATCGGTTTCGGGGTAGTTGATCACCATATCCACATCACCGGCTTCAAAGGCCAGTGAGGCTGTGGCTGGATCAGGTGAGGCGACAACCCGCACTTCGTCGAAGCCGGGCTCGCCCATGCGATAGTCTGAGTTTGCTTCAACGCGGTAAAGCTGCTCCGGCACAGCCTCACGGAAGATGTAGGGGCCGGTTGCGTTGATTGGGAATGCGTCTGAAGGCGCGCCGAGAATGGCGACACCCGGATCAGACAGGCTCCATTGGAAAGCGGCGTTCGGGCTGTTGGTCTCGAACACCACAAAGCGGTCGCCATCTGCAGACATGCCCGCCAGATCAAGCACACTGGCGATGCGTTTGTTGAACGCAGGGTCCGCTTCATCCGAGATCGGCGCAATTGCATCGATGACCGCCTGTGCCGTCACGGGAGAGCCATCGTGGAATGTCAAACCATCGCGCAAGGTCACACGCCAGGTCGTCGGTGCGGTTTGCTCAATGCTCTCTGCCAGGCGCGGATAGAGGTTCAGGTCATAGTCGATGCCCATCAGCGTTTCTGTGACGCCAGTCTGGTTTGACATCCAGCCGTTGTAGCCTGCACGCGGGTCAGGCACCTCGGCCGTGGGGCCGAATGTAACTGAAATGGTGAGCGTGTCGTCCTGTGCTGCGGCTGGCAAGGCGGTGCCAAGCGCGATTAAGGCAGCGGCGGTCATGCGGGTCAAAAGTGACATAAAGGTTCCTTCAGGTGTTCGTTGGCAGATGGTTGGTGTTTGCGAAGCGGTCGCGCGCCAAGGTGCGGGCTTCCGCTTGCGATAAGGTGGTGAGTGCTTCTTCGGCACTGAGCCCCTTTGCACATGCGCGGTTCCAGACGCGTCGCGCCGATGCGGGGGACCAGGGCAGCGTTGCTTGTGCGAGCCAGTTCCTGAGCGGCGCAGGCAAAGCATCGTAGCTGCGCATCGGGTCAGCAGAACGCCGTTTGCGATGAAGAGAGGTCGATCCGAGGTTGCGGGTCAAATGTGGTCCTCCGGACTATCTACCGCATCCAGCACGAGAACGAGGCGGGTCTCTCCCGTCCCTTCAATGGGGGGCGAGCGATGGAGGAGACCTGAGGCGGGATATTCGGGCCAAAGTGTGCCGCGCAGAAGGATCGGTGCACCCGTTGCAACCGAGAATACTCGCGCCGGGTCCCGGCCGTCTGTTGAAATACCGTATTGAGTGCCTTGGCCCCGATAGGTGCACACAAGTCGCGCTGTGATCGCGTCGATGTGGAACTTGCGGCACGCATTCGTCGTCACGGCCTGAAGGCGCAGCCGCAAATAGGGTGCCTTCATCAACCCGGCGAAGATCCCGGCCAAAGCGCTGATATCGCCGATGAGTTGATCGCGTTCGTGGCAGTCTGGTGCTTCTGCCACATCGCAAAGCGCTGTTACCGCAGATGGGACGGCACTGGCACGCAAGACGATCCGTCCTTGCGGCGATAAGGATGGATTGAGAGTGTCGATCCATTTCTGAAACGTAGGCTCGGGTTGTCTGCGCCAGATCGCACCGGCGCAACCGGGCTGAAGAAATGTCTTGAGGTCTTCCGGCTTGTCCGCGACGGCGACACCGATTGCTGCGTTCCGGACGAGGGCCCGCGCCAGCGTCATGCCGCTTCCTCTAGCCGTCTCCAAGCTGGGAATGGATCCGGATAATCCGGCAGATCATCTGGACCACTTGTCGCCGTAGCGGGAACCAAGCAGGCATCCAGCCGCGCCTTTAGCGCTGGCCAATCGATGCCCGCACCAATGAACACGATTTCCCGCCGTCGATCCCCCCATGGCTCTTGCCAGTGCTGCTGCATGTAATTGCGCGCGCTCTCATGATCGGGCCAACGCTCCTTCGGCACGGACGCCCACCAGGTTCCAAGTGGCTTGACGCTCGACAAGGCTCCGGCGAGCGAGAACTCGGCAACCCATCCGGGTCGTGTGGAAATCCAGAAATGCCCTTTGGCGCGGATCACGCCCGGCAAATCGCCGTTCAGAACGCTCAGGATCTTCTCTGGGATGAACGGGAGCCGCGCGCGGTAGACAAAAGAGGCCACACCATATTCCTCGGTTTCCGGCGTGTGATCAGCGAAGCCATAGAGTTCCTTGGCCCACATCGGATGCTCGTGGGCCTTCTCGAAGTCGAACATGCCGGTATCGAGGATCGCTTCGGCAGCGACATCGGAATGGTCCGTTTCGATAATCTTGGCATCGGCGTTCAAACTGCGGATAATCTTGCGCGCGGCGTCCGTGCGCTCTGGCCCCGCGTCCGTCACCTTGTTGAGGATAACCACATCGGCGAATTCAATCTGCTCGACCAACAGATTGACGAGCGTCCTATCATCCTCTTCGCCCAGCGTCTCGCCACGATCCTTCAGGAAGTCATGGCTGGAGTAGTCATTCAGCAGGTTCACGGCATCGACCACTGTCACCATTGTGTCCAGCCGGGATACGTCCGACAGGCTGTCGCCGAACTCGTCCCGGAAATCAAAGGTGGCCGCGACGGGAAGCGGCTCAGAAATCCCGGTGGATTCAATCAGCAGATAGTCGAAGCGGCCTTCCGCTGCCAACCTTCGCACTTCTTCCAACAGATCGTCCCGCAAGGTGCAGCAGATACAGCCGTTCGACATCTCTACAAGTGTCTCATCGGTCCGGCTCAGCTCCGTGTCTGCCCGCACGAGATCAGCATCGATGTTCACCTCGGACATGTCGTTGACGATGACCGCAACCCGGCGGCCTTCACGGTTGTTCAGAACCCTATTGAGGAGCGTGGTTTTTCCAGCGCCAAGGAAACCTGAAAGGACGGTGACGGGCAGTCGTTGGTCTGTCATAACGCGCTCCAAATCTGATCTAACAGATCACGCAACTTATGCAGTTACTTTACAAATGCAACTGTAAAAGTTACGGTTGGTGCTCGTTTGGAAAAAAATCGCAGATGAAACGCAACTCTCGTCTTTCTCTTGCTTTGCACACGCTCAGCCATATGGCAGGTGAGCCGGACCGTATGCGCACTTCTGCGGATATTGCCGAACATGCAGGGACAAACCCAGTCGTCGTCCGCAGGGTGTTGGGCAAACTCAGAGAAGCCGGCCTGCTAACTTCTGAAAAAGGACATGCAGGCGGATGGCGTCTGGCACGCCCACCTCAGGACATCACGCTCGCCGATGTCTATCTGGCCCTTGATGAGCGGATGGTTGCAACAGGCAACGCCGAAGATGTTCCCGCCTGTTCAATCGAGCACGCACTTCATCGACGCGTTTCGAGCGTTCTTGAAGAGATCGAAGAAAGCCTGGTCCAGAGACTGCGTGAAACGTCGATCTCCGAGGTGCGGGGAGCCTAATGGAGAGCATAAGCCAGACAGCACGCAAATAGATCGCAGGAGACCTGGTTCTTCCTGAAATCGAAGACTGATCTCCTGCAGCAGCAGTCATGGACTGCTTGGAAACAGTGCCAAATTCAGATGTCAATCTGCTCGGCGATGGTCAGGGCATCTTCAAGCTCAACACCGAGGTAGCGAACTGTGCTGTCAACTTTCGTATGACCTAGAAGCAGCTGAACGGCGCGCAGATTGCCTGTCTTCCTGTAAATTGCCGCTGCTTTGGTGCGTCGCAATGAATGTGTACCGTATCCACTCGGCTCAAGACCTATCGCGGTAACCCAATCCCGAACTAACCTCCCATATTGGCGCGTCGAGATGTGAGGGCGATCATGAAACCGGCTTGGAAACATGAACCCGCATCCAAGCATCTCGGGAGATCGAAGCCAAATCATGATCGATTGTCTGGTATTCTCGGTCAATTCGAACCTAACGGGATTTCCCGTTTTGGTCTGGATAACGGACGCCCGTTCCTTGATCTGGCTGGTACTAGCCAGATCTGACACCTTAAGTTTCACAAGATCGCAACCGCGCAATTTGCTATCTATTGCGACATTGAAAAGGGTGAGATCGCGTAGACAGTTCGAAAGCTCCAATCTTGTACGAATAGCCCAGACCTGCCTCGGCCGCAGTGGCCGTTTCTGTCCGACGATGCGGCCCTTGTTCCAAACCTTGCGTCTTGGCGTTACTGCGGGAAGTTGGACTCTTGGCATAGTTTTTCCTCCAAACCACCCGCCAATCCCAACATCAGCACTGCGCTGACAAGACTATCTTACACAACAACGAAAGGCCGGTTTGGCGAACTATTGCGGTTCTCGTTAAGTTTCATTCTGCACTTGCACCAAGATGCTGCGTCAGCAATAGCCGCAGCGAAAGTCCACTCCGTCCGCACTCCAGACTTTGACCCGCATCGGAGCGGATGACTACCCCCTCCGCTACCCATACACCTCCAACATCCCTTTCAAATCCTCCAGCGTGTTCGCCTCTTGCAGCGGTTTGTCCTTGCGCCAGCGCAGCATCCTCGGGAACCGCAGGGCGACGCCGGATTTGTGGCGGGGGCTGGCTTGTATCCCCTCGAAGGCGATCTCGAAGACGTGTTCGGGGGTTACGCGGCGCACGGGGCCGAAGCGTTCCAGGGTGTTCTTGCGGACCCAGGCGGTGATCTGGCGGAACTCGGCGTCGGTGAGGCCCGAATAGGCCTTGGTGAAGGGGACAAGCTCGTTTCCGTCCCAGACCGCGAAAGTGTAGTCGGTGAAAAGGTTCGCGCGGCGTCCGTGGCCCGCCTGGGCGTAGATCATCACCGCGTCGATGGTCAGGGGATCGACCTTCCATTTCCACCAGTCGCCCTTCTTGCGGCCCGCGAGGTAGGGGGAGGCGCGGCGTTTGAGCATGATCCCTTCGGCGCCCATCTCGCGCGATTTTGCGCGGATTTGGGCCAGCGCGTCCCAGCTGTCGAAGGTCAGGGTCGGGGAGAGCCGCAGGGGCAGCGTGTCGGGCAGGGCGGCGGCCAGGGCCTCCAGCCGCGCGCGGCGCTCCGACAGGGGGCGGTCGCGCAGGTCGGTGCCGCCGTCCTCCAGCAGGTCGTAGGCGCGCAGGATCACCGGGGCCTCGGACAGGAGTTTTTTGGGCACGGTCTTGCGGCCGATGCGTTTTTGCAGGGCGTTGAATGGCAGGGGGGCGTCGCCCGCGCCGTTGTAATCCCAGGCGAGCAGTTCGCCGTCGAGCACGGTGCCGTCGGGGAGGAAGTCGCGCAGGGCGGCAAGCTCGGGGAAGCGGTCGGTCATCAGCTCTTCGCCCCGGGACCAGACGAAGTGCTGGCCGCCGCGCAGGATGAGCTGGCCGCGGATGCCGTCCCATTTGTGCTCCGCCTGCCAGTCGGCGGGGGGGCCGAGGGTGTCGGGCGGATCCTCCAGCCCGTAGGCGAGGTAGAACGGATAGGGTTTGGACAGGTCCGCCGCCGGGTCGCGGGTGAGCACGAGGGATTGGAAGCTGGTGGTCTCCGGCGTCCAGTCGCCCATGAGGCGGTGGGCCAGTTCGGGTTCGGGAATGTCGGTGGCCTGCGACAGGGCGCGCGTCATCAGCTTGGCCGACACGCCCATGCGGAAGCCGCCGGTGATGAGCTTGTTGAACACGAAGCGTTCGGTCTCGGGCAGGCTGTCCCAGGCCGCGAGGATTTCGGCGCGGCGGTCGGGTTCGTCGCGGGCGGCGAGGCCGCGGATGGTGGTGATCCAGTCGGTGAGCGAGCGGGTGCTGGTGCGGGTGGGGGGCGGCAGGACGAGGGCGATGGTTTCGGCCAGATCGCCGACGACCGGGTAGGCCTCTTCGAAGAGCCACAGGGGGATGCCCGCGCGCTCGGCCGCCCATTCGCGCAGGCGGGTGGTGGTCACGGTGCGCTTGGGGCGGCGGCCGGACAGGAGCGCGATGGTCCAGAGGCGGTCCTCCTCGGGGGCGGTGCGGAAATAGGCGGCGAGGGCGGCGACCTTGGGCGTGATCTTCGTGGTCTGGTCGAGGGAGGTGAAGAGCGCGGCGAAGTCCTTCACGGGGTGTGCTCCCGCAGGAAGGCGCCGATCCGGGCGATGGCGGTATCGGCGGCATGGGAGCGGCCCGCATGGAGGTGCCAGACATGGGCGACACCCGGGGTGGCCTCGACCGTGACGGGTCCGCCCGCGGCGCGCAGGGCATCCGCCGTGTGCAGGCTGTCGGGCTCCAGCGCCTCGCCGGTGGCGTATTGGATCAGGGTCGGGGGGGCGCAGGGAAAGGGGGCGGCGAGCGGGGAGGCGAGCGGGTCGGCGGGGTCGTGGCCATCGAGATAGGCGGCGACAGCGCGGCGGGCCCAGCTCTCGGGGATCAGGAGTTCGGTGTCCGTGGACCGCTGGAAGCTGCCCTGGTCGAGGTCGAGATCAGCGACGGGGGAGAGCAGGACGAGGGCGGCGGGGGGCGGTGTGCCGGGCCCGAGGGCGTGCAGGAGCGACAGCGCGAGGGCGCCCCCGGCGCTGTCGCCGGCGATCATCACGGGGCCATCGGCGGCCATCGCGGCATAGGCGGCGCGGGTGTCGTCGAGGGCGGCGGGGAACGGGTATTCCGGTGCGCGGCGGTAGTCGGACAGGAAGGTGGTGCAGCCGGCAGCGCGGGCGATATGGGCGACCATGTGGCGATGGCTGGTGCTGCTGCCGATGGTGAAGCCGCCGCCATGGAGGTAGAGCAGGCGGCCCCCGGTGCCGTTCTCGGGCGTCAGGCGCAGGCCCGGCACGCCGCCCACCCGGCTGCGCATGGCCGTAACCCCGGCGCAGCGTTTGGCCAGCAGGAAGGTGGTGCCGTCGAAGATTCCGCGCAGCAGTTTCTGCGACGGGGTGAGCGCGAGGACCGGGCGCTGGACCCAAGCCGCATAGTGCGGCCAGATCCGGTCGCCCGGGCCGGTGGGGGCGGCGGTCATGGGGCGGCTCCTTCGGGCTCGGGATCCGGTGCGTCGATGCTTTCGCCTTCGAATTCCGTCTCGACGATCTGGGCGTCGTAGCCCTGATCCTCCAGCCATTTGCCAAAGACGGAGGTATAACCATGGGTGACGAAGATCCGTTCCGCCCCGGTTTCGGCGATGGCGGTATTCAGCCCGGTCCAGTCCGCGTGGTCCGACATCACAAACCCCCGGTCTGCGCCGCGTCGGCGCCGGACCCCGCGCATCCGCATCCAGCCCGAGGCAAAGCCGGTCTCGGCGGGCCCGAAGCGTTTCATCCAGGGCGTGCCGAGGGCGGAGGGTGTGGCGAGTACCAGCGCGCCCGGGTGGGTTTTCGCGGTGATCTCGGCGGTGACCTGGGTCGTTGGGGGCAGCGAGAGTCCCTGGGCGCGCAGGATGCGGTTGGTGCCCTCCACCGCGCCATGGGTCAGGATCGGGCCCTGGGCGGGGTCCAGGTGGGCGAGGATGCGCTGGGCCTTGCCCAACGCGTAGGCGCCGAGCACGGCGGTCTTGCCCGCGGCGGCGCAGGTCGCCCACCAGCGGTGGATGGCGGCCATGACATCGTCCTGCGGGTCCCAGCGGAAGACCGGCAGCCCGAAGGTGCATTCGGAGATGAAGGCGTGGCAGCGCACGGGCTCGAACGGTTCGGAAAACCCGTCCGCGTCGATCTTGTAGTCGCCCGAGACCACCCAGACCTCGCCGCGATGGGCGATCCGGATCTGGGCGGAGCCGGGGACGTGGCCCGCGGGATGGAAGCTGACCTCGACGGCGCCGATCCGCCGGGTCTCGCCGTAGCGGATGGTGTCGAGGGCGATGTCGCCGAGGCGGTGGCGCATCACGGGGGCCGCGGCCTCGGTCGCGAGATAGGCGCGGTGGCCGGGACGGGCGTGGTCGGCATGGCCGTGGGTGATCAGCGCCCGGTCCACGGGGCGCCAGGGGTCGATGTGAAAGCCGCCCGCCGGGCAGTGGATGCCGCGGTCGGTGAAGGTGAGGAGGGGCTCTGCCATGGCAGGCAACCTAGGGCCGGGGGGACGCGGAGCCAAGATGCGCGCGGGTGGGGCGGGACAAGCCCGTTCGAACGGGCTTGGGGTGCGGAGCGGGGCCGGGGGATCGGGGTGACAGGGGCGGGCTGCCGCCGACCCGGAGGGCGCGGCGCGCGCGGGAGCGGCCTGTGACCGGGGCCCGTTGGGGGCAAGCCCGTTCGAACGGGCTTGGACGCGCCCCGGGATCGACCCGTGCCGCTTGCGGGGGGCGGTCGGGTCTGATTCAGTGCCCGGGCGCATCAGGGAGGCGGAGATGGACGATTTCAGGACACGGATGCTGGCGGGCGAGATGCTGGCGGGGACGTTCGTGAAGACACCGGCGATCGAGATGGTGGAGGTGCTGGCGCTCTCGGGGCTGGATTTCGCCTGTCTCGATGCGGAGCACGCGCCGTTTGACCGGGGCCGCATCGACGCCTGCCTGGCGCTGGGCCTGGCGCTGGGCTTTCCGCTGCTGGTTCGGGTGGCCGAGGCGACGCCGCCTGCGTTGATGCAGGCGCTGGACGCGGGCGCGGCCGGGGTCGTTGTGCCCCATGTGGACAGTGCCGCGGCGGCGGCGCGGATCGCCAAGGCGTGCCGTTACGGCCATGGCGGGCGGGGCTTCGCAGGCTCCACCCGGTCGGCGGGCTACGGCACACGGGGCATGGGGGATGTGTTGAGCGACGGGCCGAAGCCGCTGGTGATCGCGCAGATCGAAGACCCCGAGGGGGTGGACGCCTGCGAGGGGATCGCGGCGACGCCGGGGGTCGACGGGATTTTCCTCGGCCCCGCGGATCTGTCGGTGTCCCATGGCAAGATGGACCAGACCTCGCCGGAGTTGATGGCGGCGATTGACCGGGTGGGGGCGGCCTGCGCGGCGTCGGGCAAACCCTACATGACCTTCACGCCGGATGTGGAAAAAGCCGCGGCCTGGCGGGCGCACGGCTTTTCCGTGTTCTTCGTGGCCTCCGAGCATGCCTGGATGTTGCAGGGCGCGCGGGCGGTGGCCAAGGGGATCAAGGCGCTGGGCTGAGCGCGACCTGGGGCGGGGTCAGTTGGTCTTGTTGCCCATGTTGTGGCCGCCATGGCCGTGCCCCTGATGGCCGTGGCCGCCATGCTCGGGGCTGCGTTCGAGGTCGACGGGGATCTCCACCATGACCTCGCCGGCCTGCTCGAAGACGAGCGTGACGGGGACCGTGTCGCCGTGGGACCAGCTGTCGGTGAGGCCCATGAACATCACGTGATCGCCGCCGCGCTGGAGCGCGTAGGTCTCGCCCGCGGGGATGGTGAAGCCGTCCTCGACCTCGCGCATGAGCATCACGCCGTTGCCGTCATCCACATGGGTGTGCAACTCGACCCGCGCGGCGGCGGGGGAGGTGGCGGAGACGAGCCGGTCGTCCGTGTCGGAGCGATTCATGATCTGCATGAAGGCGGCGCCGGATTTGGCGACCGGGGAGGAGACCCGCGCATAGGGGTCCATCACCATGATGGGGCCGTCCATGGCGAGGGCGGGCAGGGCCGCGAGGCCGAGGCCTGCGGCAAGAGCGAAAGCTTTGAAAGACATGAGGGTTCTCCTGGTCTGAACAGTTCTGTTTTTCGAGGTGTGTTCAGATCGGGAGCGGAGGCGCGCGCGGGGCGCCGCCCTGTTGCGGCGCGGTTTTCCAGAGGGAGGTGGCCAGCGGGGTGGGCCTCCAGCGGGTCTGCGTGTCGAGTTTTGCCAGTTCGAGCCCCTGCGCGCCAAGGCTTGCAAGGCCGAGCAGGGCGCAGTCCGGGCAGGTGTGGCCGGGTGTGATCGGCTGGCCGCGGCTATCGACCCGGACAATATCCGTGTCGCTGCCGTGGCAGATGACCATCACCGTGCCGGGTGCGGTGGCCATCTGGCCACGGGCCACGGCCATCGCTTCGCTTGTCACGATCAGGACAAGGGCGAGGCAGGCGGCGATGCAGGTGCGGATCATCGGCATGGTCGATAGCTAAGCCGAGGGCCGGACCAAGCGAAACGGGCGCGATGTCGCAGGCGGCGGTCGGCGCGGGACAACGGCGGTAGGGCGCGCCTTGCCCCGCGCCGTCGCGGTTGAACAGGGGCTGCGTAAGCGGTGTGGTTCGGGCGCCCAAGGCGCTTGCAAGCGCCTTGCCCCGCGCCACGGTTGGATCCAGGCGAAGCCGTGGAGCGTCGATCCGCCCTTGCCGCCGGGCCAAGGCGCGATGACGCGCCCCGGCGCCCGCGCGGACACGAAAAAGCCCCGCGCGGACGGGCCGGCGGGGCGCTTTGCAGGATCGCGAAGGGATCAGGCGGCGGCCTGGGCCTTTGCGATGTCTTTCTTGATCTTCAGCGCCTTTTCGGACAGCTCTGCATCCTTGGCCTTCGCAAGGAAGCTGTCGAGTCCGCCGCGGTGATCCACGGTCCGCAGCGCCGCCGCAGAGATCCGCAGCTTGAAGCCCCGGCCCAGGGTTTCGGACATCAGAGTCACGTCGTTCAGGTTCGGCAGGAAGCGCCGCTTGGTCTTGTTGTTGGCGTGGCTGACATTATTGCCCACCTGGACGCCTTTTCCGGTCAGTTCGCAGCGGCGCGACATCGGCTCGCTCCTCGTTCTCTGGCGATTTGTTCTCGCGGTTCGGGTCGGATGGGCGCGCGCAGGTCGGGCACCCGGAAACTCAGGCGTGTCATCTAGGATGGATGCACGCGGGCGTCAAGCGATTCATGTGGTCTTTTCCGGGGTATCCCCGGCGGGTGCGCCCTCCGGGTCGGTTTCCAGGGCTGGGGCGGCGCCAAGGGTCTCGAGGATGTTCTCGGCGGCCTGGCTTGCGGTCAGTTTGCCTGCGGCCACATCGGCCCCGAGCCGGTCCATGGCGGTGCGGGTGGCGGTGTCCTCGGTCAGCCGGGCAAGCAGGCCCGCGCGCACCTCTGCCTCGAACCAGCCGCGGGCCTGGGCGGCGCGGCGGGCGTCCCAGTGTCCCTCGGCCTGGCGCCATTTCGCCAGCGCCTGCATCTCGGACCAGGCCTGTTCAAGGCCCAGCCCGGTGACGGCGGAGACCATCAGCGCCTTGGGGAAGCCTTCGGGGTCTTCGGGGCGTTTGCGCAGCAGGCGCAGGGCCCCGGCATAGTCGGCGCAGGTGCGGGTGGCGGTGGATTTCAGATCGCCGTCGGCCTTGTTGACCAGGATCAGGTCGGCGGTTTCCATGATGCCGCGCTTGACCCCCTGCAACTCGTCCCCGCCTGCGGGCGCCAGCAGCAGCACGAAGAGGTCCGACATCTCGGCCACCATGGTTTCGGACTGGCCCACGCCCACGGTTTCGATCAGCACCACGTCGAAGCCCGCGGCCTCCACCAGCGCCACGGCCTCGCGGGTGCGGCGGGACACACCGCCCAGATGCGACAGGGAGGGCGACGGGCGGATGAAGGCCTCCGGCGCGCGGCTGAGCCGCTCCATCCGGGTCTTGTCGCCGAGGATCGAGCCGCCGGTGCGGGTCGAGCTGGGATCCACGGCGAGCACGGCCACCTTCAGCCCGGCGTCGATCAGGGCGATCCCGAAAGCCTCGATGAAGGTCGATTTGCCGACGCCGGGGGTGCCCGAGAGCCCGATGCGCAGGGCCTGTCGTTTCAGCCCGGAGAGCTTCTGCAACAGCGCGGTGGAGAGGGCGCGATCCTCGGGCCGGGTGCTTTCGATCAGGGTGATGGCGCGGGCGAGCGCCCGGCGCTCCCCGGCGGCGACGCGGTCGGCGAGGGTGTCGAGATCGGGCAGGCGGGCCTTGCGGCGGGGCGGAGCGGCGGTCAAGGGCGGTCTTTCGCTTGGGTCTGCGGTCTTTCGCCGGGGCGATTGACGGGGTCGTCGTTTTCTTGCCTCGTCCCTATATGAAATGTCCAGATGGCAGGCTGTCTCTCTCGGCCTGCTGCCCCTTGCAGACAGGATGTCGCCCGTGCCGAAGATGATGATTACCCGCTTTTTCGCCGCCGCGCTGGTGGCTGGTCTTGCCCTGGGGCAGGCGACGCAGGCCCGGGCAACGGAGACCGGGGTGTTCGACATCTCGCTAGGCGGGATCCGGGCGGCGGTGGTGCAATATGCCGCCAATACCGAGGGCAACCGCTATGCGGTGACCGGCAAGATGAACACCACCGGGTTGCTGGGCGCGGTGGTGCGGGCGTCCTACGAGGCGACCGCCCGAGGCACCGAGCCGCGCCCGGGGCAGTATCGGCCGACCTCGTTCACAGAGGTGCGCGACGCCTCCAAGGAGGTGAGCCGGGCCGAGATGCTGTTTCGCAGTGGCCGGCCCCAGATCAAGACCTATGACCCGCCGCGCAAGTCCGACCGGCATGCGGTGGACCCGGCGACCCAGTCGGGGACGGTGGACCCGATGACGGTGATCTATGCCGCTCTGCGTGACCAGCCGCGAGAGCGGGTGTGCGACCTGTCCTTGCAGGTTTTCGACGGCAAGCGGCGCAGCGAGGTACGCCTGTCGGACCCGGCGGAAGCGAGCGATGGGCGGATCACCTGCCAGGGGGTCTATCGCCGGATTGCGGGGTGGTCGCCGGAATCCCTGGCCGAGCGGTCGCGGTTTCCGTTCCAGATGACCTATGCGCCCAAGGGCGAAGGGGTCTGGCGGGTGGTGCGGGTGACGACCGATACGACCTTCGGACGCGCGGTGCTGCAACGGCGCTGAGCGCGTTGCGCGCCTGAGGCGGGCGCGCTAGGTCGGGGGCCGGGGCGGATGTTGCGCCCCTGGCGGGAGTACGTTCGGAACAATGAGGCGGTTGGTGTGACCTCTGGGGGCGGCAAGAGCGCGTCCTTGCCCATCGACGGGGCGCTGCCGGAGCTGTTGGCGGCCATGGCCGGGTCCGGCATGGCCGTGCTGCAGGCCCCGCCCGGGGCGGGCAAGACCACGCGCGTCCCATTGGCCCTGCTGGAGGCCGGGGCCGCGGGCCGGATCGTGATGCTGGAGCCGCGGCGGCTGGCTGCGCGGGCGGCGGCGGAGCGGATGGCCGCGAGTTTGGGCGAGCCCGTGGGCGCCACCGTGGGCTACCGGATGCGGGGGGCCAGCAAGGTCGGGCCCGCGACCCGGATCGAGGTGGTGACCGAGGGCATTCTGACCCGCTGGCTGATGGCGGATCCGGAGTTGCCGGGGATCGGCACGGTGATTTTCGACGAATTCCACGAACGCTCTCTCAACGCGGATTTGGGGTTGGCCTTGTGCCTGGAGGTGCGCGGCGCGCTGCGCGAGGATCTGAACCTGCTGGTGATGTCGGCGACGCTCGATGCGGAGCCGGTGGCTGCCCTGATGGGGGGGGCGCCCGTGGTGACCAGCGCGGGCCGCGCGTTTCCCGTGGAGGCGCGGTACCTAGAGCGCCCCTTGCCGCGCGGGGCGCGGTTTGCCCCGGCGGTCGCGGACCTGGTGCTTCAGGCCTTGGAGGAGGCCGAGGGCAGTGCGCTGGTATTTCTGCCCGGCGAGGGGGAGATCCGGCAGGTTGCGGCGCTGTTGCGGGACCGTGTGGGACGAGATGTGGTGGTGCGGCCCCTGTTCGGGGCGATGAAGCTGTCCGAGCAGCGCGCCGCGATCGCGCCCGCGCCCGAGGGCCAGCGCAAGGTGGTGCTGGCCACGGCGATTGCCGAGACCTCCCTGACCATCGAGGATGTGCGGATCGTCGTGGATGGCGGCCGCGCGCGGCGGGCGCGGTTCGATCCGGGCTCGGGCATGTCGCGGCTGGTCACCGAGCCTGTGAGCCGGGCCGAGGCGGCCCAGCGGCAGGGCCGGGCGGGACGGGTGGCGCCCGGGGTCTGCTACAAGCTCTGGACGCGGGGCGCGGAGGGGGCGTTTGCGGCCTATGCGCCGCCGGAGATCGCGGTGGCGGACCTGAGTGGGCTGGCGCTCGATCTGGCGGTCTGGGGGACCGGGCCGGAGGATCTGGCCCTGCTGACGCCACCGCCGGAGGGGGCCTGGGCCGAGGCGCGGGCCTTGTGCGCCATGTTGGGCGCGCTGGATGCCGAGGGGCGGGTGACGGACCACGGCCGGGCGCTGGCGCGGATGCCGACCCACCCGCGGTTGGCCCACATGCTCCATGTCGCGGGGCGGCAGGGGACGGAGTTGGCAGCGCTCCTGTCTGAGCGGGATCTGGATCGGGGGGCGGGGGTGGACCTGGCGCGCCGGGTGGCGATCCTGCGGGGCGATGCGCCGGCCCCGGATCCGGGCGCGCGGGCGCGGGTGCGCGAGGAGGCGAAGCGTCTGGCGCGCGACCTGCCGGAGCGGGCGGCACTGAGCCTCGGGGCGCAGGCGGCGCTGGCCTATCCGGACCGGATCGGGTTGCGCCGGGCGGGGGAGGCGCCGCGCTACTTGCTGGCGGGGGGCAAGGGGGCGGTGATGGAGCCGGACGCCCCGCTGGCGGGGATGCGGTTGATCGTGGCGACGGATCTGGACGGCGACCCGCGGGAGGCGCGCATCCGGCAGGCGGTGGCGGTGACCGAAGGGGAGGTGCGGGCGCTGTTTGCGGATCGGATCCTCTGGCGCGACCTGTGCGCCTGGTCGAAGCGGTTCCGAAAGGTGGTGGCGCGGCAGCAGGAGTGCCTGGGCGCGCTCGTGCTGGCCGACAGGGTCTGGCGCGATGTGCCGGAGGCGGCGCGGGCGGCGGCGGCGCTGGAGGGGGTGCGGGATCTGGGTCTCGCGGCTCTGGGCGGTGGGCCTGCGTTCGAGCGGTTGAGGGCGCGTGTGGCGCTGTGCCGGGCCGGGGGGCTGGAGGTGCCGGACATGTCCGAGGCCGCGTTGCTGGAGGCCGGGGAGGCGTGGTTGCTGCCGGTGCTTGGGCAGGTGCGGGATGCGGACGATCTGCGCCGGATCGATCCGTTGGAGCCGCTGCGCGCCTGGTTGGGCTGGGACGCGTTGCAGGCGGTGGAGGCGCAGGCGCCCGGCGCGATCACGACGCCCTTGGGGCGCAAGCTGCCGGTGGATTACAGCGGCGAGGTGCCCGAGGTGCAGGCGCGGGTGCAGGAGTTCTACGGGGTCACACGGCATCCGACCGTGGGGCCGGGGCGGGTGCCGCTGCGTCTGACGCTGTTGTCGCCGGGGCAGAAGCCCGTGGCGGTGACCTCGGACCTGCCGGGGTTCTGGGTGGGGGGCTATGCGGACCTGCGCAAGGATATGCGGGGGCGGTATCCGCGCCATCCCTGGCCGGAGGATCCGACGGAGGCTGCGCCCACGACCCGGGCCAAGCCGCGCAAGGGGTAGGGCGGGGGCAAGCCCGTTCGAACGGGCTTGGCGCGCTGAGGGCGGCAGGTGGTGTTGGGCGTGAGGGCTGAGCGTCGCGGGGCCCGACCGCGCCGCGGCTCGGGACCGTATCGCAGGCCCCACATCTGTGCGGGGATCAAGCCCGTTCGAACGGGCTTGGGCCGCTCAGCGGACGCGGACCCATGTATTGGCGCGGCAGATCGGGCCGATGCAGCCGGACACTTTCAGTTGGTCGCCCTCCAGCACCATCTTGGAGCGGTAGGTCTTGTCGGCGCCCGGATCCCAGATCTTGCCCTTGCCGAACTTGCCGCCGCCCTCGTCCTGCATGTCCCAGACGATGTTGCGCCCGACATTCGGGGACTCGATGGGTGTGCCACCGGCATTGAAGGACCGCACAAGCTTGCCGCAGGTCAGCCCGCCGCAATCGTAGAACTCCACATGGCCCACATTGCCATCGTCGTTGGGGGCGGTCTGGAACAGGCCGCGCACCTCCTGCGCGGCGGCGGGACCAGCCAGGCAAGCCAAGGCGGCCAGGGTGGCGAGTTTTCCGAGCATGACGATCTCCTCCATGTCATGTGCTGCCAGAGCGTGGCAAGGCGGGCGGGGGTGGGGCAAGCGTGACGTTACGCCAGCCGCGGGTGTCACGTTACGTCTTTGCATTCGGGGCGCGGCTCGCTAGACCGCTGCCACCTGTCGTAACCGGAGCCTCAGCCATGATCCTTTATCCCGCCATCGATCTGAAAGACGGCCAGGCCGTGCGGCTCTACAAGGGCGACATGGACAAGGCGACCGTGTTCAATGACAGCCCCGCGGCCCAGGCGCGCGCCTTTCAGGACGCGGGCTGTGCCTGGTTGCACCTGGTGGACCTGAACGGGGCCTTCGCGGGCGCGCCGGTCAATGCCGCGGCGGTGGAGGCGATCCTCGCGGAGACCTCGGTGCCGGCGCAGCTGGGCGGTGGCATTCGGGACATGGCAACGATCGAGATGTGGCTCGGCAAAGGCATCGCGCGGGTGATCCTGGGCACGGTCGCGGTCGAGGACCCGGAACTGGTGCGCGCGGCGGCCAAGGCGTTTCCCGGACAGGTGGCCGTAGGGCTGGATGCACGGGCCGGCCGGGTGGCCACGCGGGGCTGGGCCGAGGAGACCGACCTGATGGTCACCGACCTCGCGCGATCCTTCGAGGATGCGGGCGTGGCGGCGATCATCTACACCGATATCGACCGGGACGGGGCGATGCAGGGGCCGAACGTGGCGGCCACGGCGGCCCTGGCGCGGGCCACGTCGATTCCGGTGATTGCCAGCGGGGGGGTCAGTTCGCTCGACGATCTGCGGGCGCTCAAGGCCTCCGGCGCGCCTCTGGACGGCGCGATTTCGGGGCGGGCGCTCTATGATGGGGCGATCGATCTGGCCGAGGCGCTGGCGGTTCTGGCGGACTAGGGGGCTCGGCCCCCGGCGCTGCGCGCCTCCCCCGGAGTGTTTTCGCACAGATGAAGAGGTGGGGTTTTGGAAAGAGCGGGCCGTTCTCTGGCGCGTTTTTTTGCGGGGTTTGACCAAGCTGTGGGCCGAGCTTCGGTTCGGGCGGTGGAGGGTGCCCTCGGCGGGGCGGACCTGGGCTGCGCGCTGTAAGCCGCCCGGATCGCGCAATCGATTTGACAAGTGCACACGGGTCGAGCCCAGACCGGACCCGAGACGAAGGGTCAGGGCAGCGGATCGCTTTGCCACAGCTGCACGGTCAGGCCGCCATGGGCCACGTGCGGGCCGGGGGTGATGGGCAGGGCGGTGGCCTTGGCGAGCGCGGGCTCGGAGGTCACGAGGCCCAGGCGCCAGCCGGCGAACCGGGTGCGGAGGGTCTCTCCCAGGGCGCCGTAGAGGCCATAAAGCAGTTTCTTGTTGCCGATCCGGGCGCCGTAGGGCGGGTTCACCATGATGAGGCCGGGCCCGGGGACGGGCGGCTCCAGCGCGCTGATCGGTTGGCAGGCGAACTGGCACAAGGCCGTGACGCCGGCCTGTTCGGCGTTGCGGGTCGCGCCGGTGATCGCGCCTTGGTCCCTGTCGAAGCCGAAGAAGCGGGGCGGGCCATCAGGGGGGACTACCGGTGTCCGGAGCGCAGCCCAGGCGGCGGGGTCGTGATTGGCGAAGCGCTCGAAGGCGAAGGCGCGGGCGCGGCCCGGGGCCAGGCCGCTTGCCATGCTGGCCGCTTCGAGCAGGAGCGTGCCGGAGCCGCACATCGGGTCCACCAGGGGTTCGCGCCCGTCATGGCCCATCTGGCGCAGGAAGAGCGCGGCCATGGTTTCACGCAGGGGCGCCTTGCCGACGAAGGTTTTCAGCCCGCGGCGGTGGAGCGGCGCGCCGGAGCTGTCGAGGCTGATCGTGACGAGGTCGTCGTCGATTCGGGCGATCAGGCGGAGCGCCTCGTCGGCCTCTGCGTCGGCCTCGCCCCGGGCCAGCACCGCGCCCGCATCCGTCACGGCCTTGGCGATGCGCTGTGCGGCGGCACGGTCGTGGTAGATTTTCGACTTTCGGCAGGTGGCCTCCACCCGCACCGGGGTGCCGGGGGCGATCCAGGCGGCCCAGTCGATCTTGCGCGCGCGCTTGTCGAGTTGCGCCAGGTGGAAGGCGCGGAACTCGGCGATCCGTACCAGCACGCGGCCCGCGCCCGCGAGCACGAGATTGGCGCGCCGCATGTCCTGCAGCGTGCCGGTGATCTCGACGCCGCCGGGGACCGGGCGCGGGTCCAGGAAGCCCGCGGCGCGGGCCTCCTCGGCGAGGGCGGCTTCCAGCCCGGGCTGGGCGGCGAGAAACAGGGGCAGGGTGTCGGCCATGGCGGTCTTGTAGGGGGCGGCGCGGGTCTTGGCGAGAGGCAGGGTTGTCCGGGGCCCCGTGGCGGCGTACACGAAGGCCGGAACCGCGCCGGAGGGCCCCATGCTGAAAATCCGTGTCATCCCCTGTCTCGACGTGGCCGATGGGCGCGTGGTCAAGGGCGTGAACTTCGTGGACCTCGTGGATGCGGGGGACCCGGTGGAATCGGCCAAGGCCTATGACGCGGCGGGGGCGGACGAGCTGTGCTTTCTCGACATCCACGCGACCAATGAGAACCGCGGCACGATGTATGACCTGGCCACGCGAACGGCGGAGCAATGCTTCATGCCGCTGACCATCGGCGGCGGGGTGCGGACCACGGAGGATGTGCGCAACCTGCTTCTGGCGGGGGCGGACAAGGTGTCGTTCAACTCGGCGGCCGTGGCGGATCCGGACGTGATCGCGCGGGCCGCCGACAAGTTCGGCAGCCAGTGCATCGTCTGCGCGATAGATGCCAAGACCGTGGCGCCGGGGCGGTGGGAGATATTCACCCATGGCGGGCGCAAGCCAACGGGGATCGACGCGGTGGAATTCGCCAAAACGGTCGTGGAAAAGGGGGCGGGAGAGATCCTGCTCACGTCGATGGATCGGGACGGGACCAAGCAGGGCTTCAACATAGCCCTGACGCGGGCCATTTCGGATGCGGTGTCGGTGCCGGTGATCGCGAGCGGTGGGGTTGGCACGCTCGATCACCTGGTCGAGGGCGTGACCGAGGGGGGGGCGAGTGCCGTGCTGGCGGCGTCGATCTTCCATTTCGGGGAGTTCACCATCCGCGAGGCGAAGGAACACATGGCGGAGGCGGGGATCCCCGTGCGGTTGTCATGAGCGTGCTGGCGCGACTGGAGGCGACGATCGCGGCCCGGAAGGGGGCCGATCCGGACAGTTCCTGGACCGCGAAGCTGCTGGCCAAGGGGCCGGAGAAATGCGCCGAGAAATTCGGGGAAGAGGCGGTCGAGGCGATCATCGAGGCGGTGAAGGGCGACCGGGCGAAGCTGACCTCCGAGGCGGCGGATGTGCTCTATCACCTGCTGGTGATGCTGGCGGCGCGCGATGTGGCGCTGGCGGAGGTGCTGGCGGAGCTGGAGCGGCGCGAAGGCATCTCGGGGATCAGCGAAAAAGCCAGCCGCTAGGGCCAAGCGGCTTCCAAGCCGCTTAAGGATTTTCCAAAATCCTTGGCCCCTCTCCATTGCAACGGACAGGCGAGCGCCCGCCGGGGTCTCAGAGTTTCGAGCTGATCACGCCGGTGTTGAATCCGCCCATCCGCAACTCGCCGAAGAGGCGTTGGTACTCGATCTTGGGGCATCTGTCCTGGATGACCTCGATCCCGGCGGCGCGGGCCTTGGCGGCGGCTTCCGGGTGGGTCACACCGATCTGCATCCAGATCACCTTCAGCCCCGGCAGCGCCTCCAGTGCCGCGTCCACCACCTCCGGCACGGCTTCGGAGCGGCGGAAGATGTCGAGCATGTCCACGGGCTCGGGAATATCCGCAAGAGAGGCGCGCACGGTCTGGCCGAAGAGGGTCTTGCCCGCGTGGCCGGGGTTCACGGGAATGACGGTCTTGCCCTTTAACGACAGGTAGCGTGCGACGTAGTAGGAGGGCCGCACGGTGTTCATCGATACGCCGACGCAGGCCACGGTGCGGGTCCGGGTCAGGATGCGGCGGAAATCGTCGTCGCTCGGCGGTGTTATGGGGTCGTGGATCATGGTGCGAGCCTAGCGTCATGCGGGCCGCGCGGGAAGTCGGGATCCTGCGCGGGCGCAGGTTGGCCATGCGCGTTTCGCCAAAAAAAACGCCCGTGCCGAGAGGGCCGGGCGTAAAGTAACGGAACGAGGGACAGTGAATGAAGCGCGGGAGTTCCGAGCCCGCCTTCCTCAGGAATACGTAGGAACGCGTTGTCGGATTGAAAGGTATTCTTCACGATTCTGTGATGAGGCCTGTGTCCTGAGCGCCATCGGCCGCTCTTGGGTGCGCGATCAGGCGAGAACCTGCGGCCAGTTGGCGTTTCCGCGGGCGATATTGCCGGGAATGTCCCTTTCCCAGCGGCGCTGCACGCGTCTGGAGAAGTTCATGTAGAGCTTGCCATCGACGATGCGCCAGGCTTCCGGGATGGTGGAGGCGGTATAGCCCTCGGCCACAGCCCAGGCGCAGTAGCCGCCAAATTGCGGGGCGTAGGCCACAGGGTCGGCGGCGAAGGCTGCGCGATGCGCGTCGGACGCAAAGCGCCAGGTCACGCCGTTCCAGTCATGGGTGAAGGCGTCGCTTCCTTCGGTGGGTTCGCCCAGGGTGAAGTAGGCCACCGGGTCATAGCCGCGGATGGCAGCACCGCGGTCCGAGAATACCGGCGGTTCAGCGGCCAGGGCAGGGGCCGCAAGGGGGGCTGTGGCGAGCGCGGTGGCGGTGCCGATCAGGAACTGGCGTTTGGTGAGCATGGGGCGATCCTTCCGAGGTTATGACGCCGAGGTGGCCTCGGGTGATCGCCTGCGCAACCCGTCTGACTTCCATGTGAAACGGCGCGGCGCCCCCGTGAGAATTGTTTCAGTCGAAAATGTCTTCGATCACATCCACGGCTTCGGAAAGGGCACGCTTCCACAGGGGCTTCTTGCGTTTCTTGCGCCGACGCGGGTCCGGACCCATGCGGGCGGACTGCGGGCGCGCGCCGTGTTCCGGGCCGTGCACGCCGGGGATATAGCCCGTGGCCTTCTTGCGCTTGGCAGGCTTGGTCCCGCTGGGCGCTTTGAGCCATTTCATCTCGTGCAGGGGCGCGCCGCAGGAGCCGCAGGCCAGCTCATGCCCGTCCCGCGCGGACGGCACCAGCATGGTCCGGGCGCTGCAATAGGAACAGGTGGCTAGTTTCGTATGCTCGGGCATCTGGATCTCCTTGACCCCTAGATAGGGGCCGGGCGGGCGCGTGTCATCCCTCGCCCCGGCAAGCATAAAGTGCGACCGCCGCCGCGTTCGAGACATTGAGCGATCCGAAGTCGCGGGCGAAGGGAATTTTCACCAGCCGGTTGCAGGTTTCCTTAGTCTTGTCCCGCAGGCCCGGTCCCTCGGCACCCAACACCAGGGCGATGGGACGGTCTGTGAGGTCGCGCAGGGCCGTGCCGATGGTGTCCTCGGCGGTGCCATCGAGCCCTAGGAGCACGAAGCCCATGGCGCGCAGCTCTTCCATGGTCTCGGCCAGGTTGCGCACCCGCAAATAGGGTTGGCGTTCGAGCGCGCCGGAGGCGGTCTTGGCCAGCGCGCCGGTTTCGGGTGCGGCGGACCGGGCGGTGGAGATCACGGCCGCGGCCCCGAACACCTCCGCCGAGCGCAGGATCGCGCCCACATTGTGGGGATCGGTCACCCGGTCCAGCAGCACCACCAGCGGCGGGCGGTCCGCCGGGCCGGTGAGGACCGTCTCGGCCAGCGGACCCCAGGCGAGCGGCTTGACCTCCAGCGCGGCGCCCTGGTGGACCGAGCCGGGGTCGAGCGGCGCGGGAAACCGGCGCGGGTCGGCAATCTCCGGTGCGATCCCGGCCCCGGCGATGGCCTCGGCCAGCTTGTCGGCGGCGTTGCGCGTCACCACCAGCCGCAGTTTCGTGCGCGCGGGGTTTTCCAGCGCATCGCGCACCGCGTGCAGGCCAAAGAGCCAGACGGTCTGGGCCGCCGCCGCCCGTTTGGCGCGTTCCTTGTCGATCACCCAGGTCGGTTTCTTGCCAGCCATTGCCTGTCATCACACGCGGTTTCGAAGCGTCGGGCATAGAGGACCGCCCCGCACGGGTCAACGGGGCGGTTTTTGCCGTTGACGCCCCCGGCACAAGGGCTTAAGCAGCGCGCCAGTTGGGCGACAGGCCGCAAGGTGTGGCAGGGGACTGTAACTCCCTCGCGGAGACGCACGCCTGGTTCGATTCCAGGGTCGCCCACCACTTCTCTCTTCCAGACCATTCCAGAGAACCTGCCCGGGTTGGGGCGGGGACGGGGCCGTTCATCCGGCTCGCGAGACGCCGTGTTCGGGCGTTTGACCTGAGTGCCCGGCTGGTGCTAGGTGCATTGTATCCTTTCGGATACAAGAGGCTCTTCTTGAAAGAATCGTCGAAATCCAGCGGCGAGGCCGCTTATGGCGCGCTGCTCGATGCCATTCACTCCGGCGAGTTCCGCCCGGGGGACAGGTTGCGCGAGGAATCCGTGGCCGAGCGATTGCGCCTGTCGCGCACGCCGGTGCGAGAGGCCCTGCGGCGGCTGGAGGCCGAGGGGGTGGTGGAGCATCGGCCACGGGTGGGCGCGGTCATTCGCAAGCTCTCCCAGCGTGAGATCGTGGAGCTTTACGAGATGCGCGTCGTCCTGGAGCGCACGGCCGCGGCCATGGCGGCCAAGCACGGTGCGGAAGCGGAGTTCGACGCGCTATCAGACCTCAATGAGGCGATCAGGGCCGAGCGGACGCACCCGGCCAGGGCAGCGGAGATCAATCAGCGGTTTCATCTCGGGCTCTATCATGCGGGCCGCAATCGGTTCCTGATGGATGCGGCGCGGGCGCTCAACAACTCGTTGATCCTGCTGGGGCCGACCACCTTCACCGACCAGGCCCGGATCGACCAGGTCACCGCCCAGCATACCGATATCGTCGCGGCCCTGCGGGCGCGCGATTCGGACGCGGCCAGCGCCGCGGCGGAGACACATTTGCAGACCTCCCTGCGGCACCGATTGCGGGCGTGGGACGCATGATCGGCATTTTCACCGCCTTCGCGGTCGCGCTTGCGGGCGTCGGGCTGTTTCAATGGCTGGACCTGCCGCTGCCCTGGCTTCTGGGGCCGATCTTCGCCTGTCTGACGGCGGCGATGCTGGGCGTGCCCATGCGCAGCCTCAAGCCGATCAACGAGGCGACGCGCATGGTCCTTGGCGTGGCGGTCGGGGCCACGCTGACGCCGCCGGTCCTGGCGACCTTTCCCGCCATGTGGCCGACCCTGATGCTGGTTCCGGTGATGGTTGTTGCGATCGGACTGGTGGGGGTACCTTATTTCCGCAGGCTGTGGGGGTATGATCCGGCCACGGCCTATTACTCGGCCATGCCGGGCGGGTTGCAGGACATGCTCCTTTTCGGGGAGGAGGCGGGGGGCAATGTGCGGACCCTGTCTCTGATCCATGCGACGCGGGTGACGGTGATCGTCGTGGCATTGCCCTTTTTGCTCAAGGGGGTGTGGGGGGCGGATCTGGGCAATCCGCCGGGTGCGTCTCTCGGTGTCGTGCCGGTTCACGAGATGGGTTTGATGGGGCTGTGCGCGATTGTCGGCTGGTGGGGCGCGCGTCGGATCGGGCTGTTCGGCGCGGCCATCCTCGGGCCGATGATCGTGACCGGGGCTGCGGCCATGTCCGGACTTCTGGAGAACCGCCCGCCGGCGGAGGCGATATGGGCCGCGCAGTTCTTCATCGGCGTGACCATCGGCTGCAAATACGTGGGCATCACCTGGGGCGAGATCCGACGCGATCTTGCCGCGGGTCTGGGGTTTTGCGGGATCCTGATCGTGCTGACGCTGATCTTCGTCGAAGGCGTCTATCTCGCCGGTCTTGCGCCGGGAATGGAGACGCTGCTGGCCTTTGCACCGGGGGGGCAGGCGGAGTTGACGGTGCTGGCGCTGATCGTGGGCGCGGATGTGGCCTTCGTGGTGGCGCACCATATCCTGCGGATTTTCGTGGTGATCCTCGGCGCGCCCATCGTGGTGCGGATGCTTGGGGACAAGGACGCGCGCTAGGGTCGGGCTTAGGGGTCGGTCTTGAACAGGTCCGCCTTGAGGGCGGCCTCGACCAGTTCGGCGACGGTGCGGACGTCCATTTTCTCTAGGATGCGGGCGCGGTGATGGTCCACGGTGCGCGGGCTGATCCCCAGAGTGCGGGCCACGTCCTTGGAGGAATTGCGCGCCGGGTTCGTGGCGATGATCAGCGCGATTTCCTGTTCGCGGCTGGTCAGGCCCTGGTACCGCGCCACGATCTCCGACTGGTGCTGGTTGACCTCGCGCCGCTTGGCATCGGCCTCGAAAGCGGCGTCGATCCGTTCGATGAGGATCGATTGCTTGAAGGGTTTTTCCAGAAAGTCGATCGCACCCATTTTCATGGCCTGCACCGATTCCGGGACACCGCCATGGCCGGTGATGAAAATGATCGGCACGTCGATGCCCGCGGCTTTCAGATAGGCCTGCAATTCCAGCCCGTTCATGGTCGGCATGCCGTAATCAAGGATCAGGCAGCCCGAGGCCGAGCCATCATAGGTGCCCAGAAACTCATGGGCGGAGGCGAAGGTCTTGACCGTGTAGCCGCGTAACCCCAGGGCCCGGGAGAGCGATGCGCGTATATCCGCATCGTCATCCACCAGAAAGACGCATGGCTCCTGCAATTCGCTCTCAGACATCACCGATTCCCCTCACCGGCAGGGTGAAACAGAACCGGGTCATCTGACCAGAGCGTTCGTGCCAGATCTTGCCGCCATTCGCCTCGATCAGCGTACGGCTGATCGACAGGCCGAGCCCCATTCCATCCCGCTTGGTGGTCTCGAAGGGTGTGAACAATTCCAGCGCGTCGTCGATGCCCGGCCCGTTGTCTTCGACGACGACGCGGACATGGTCGCCCTCCCGGGTGGCGCTAACGCGCAGGATGCGTGCGTCGCTGTCCAGCAGCGCGAGGGACTCCACGGCGTTGCGCAGCAGGTTGACCACCACTTGGGCGACCTGCACCTTGACCGCCCGAACCATGATTTCCTTGCCCTTGGGGAGCACGAAATCGACGCTGTGCTGGCGCGCTTCGGGCAGAACGAGGCGGCGGGCCTGGGTCACCAGTTCGATGATGCCGAAATCGCTGGGGACGTTCTCGTCCTTGCGCACGAGGGCCCTCAGCGCCCGGATGATGTCGGCGGCCTGATGGGCGTGATCGTCGATTTCGCCGAGAAGCGCGCGTACGTCATTCATGCGGTTCGGTGTCTTCTCGATGGTCAGCTGGGCGGCATCCACGTTCTGGGTGATCGCGGTCAGGGGTTGGTTCAGTTCATGGGCCAGCCCGGTTGCCAGCTCCCCCATCATTTCCTGCCGCGAGAAATACGCGATCTCCCGGTTCAGGGTTTCGATGGTCTCTTCGGTGGCGCGGGCCTGGGTGATGTCGTCAATGGTGGCCACCACATAGGTATCATCCGGGCCGCCCTCGTGCACGTAGATGCCGTTGAAGCTGATCCAGACGGTCTCGCCGCCCCGGTGCAGGACTTTCGCCTCGAACCCGAAGGCTTTCTGCCCGCCGATCCAGTCGCTGAACTCAGCCCGTATCTCGGTTTCTTCGGGATCGAGCAGCATGCGGAAATCCACCCCTTCGAGATCGCCGGGGCTGTAGCCGAGCAGTTGCGCGAAGCTTTCGTTGACGCGCTTGAGCCGACCGGAGCTGCTGTCGATCCGGACCATGCCGCGGGAGGCGCGCTCGAAGATCTCGCGGTACTCGGTTTCTGTGCGCCTGCGCTCCGAGATCTCGTGGACCAGCGCGGTGTTGGCGTTCTCCAGTTCCTTGTAGGTGCTGGGCAGGGGTTCGTTCGGGTCGACCTCGCCCTGGGAGATCAGCGAGGAGCGCACGGCAAAGGCGCGCACGGGGGCGTGAATCCGGTTGGCGAGGGCCAGGCCCAGGAGGGCGGTGGTGGCCGCCACGGCAATGGCGATGAGGGTGTTCTGGGCGCGGTTCTCTTTCAGAGCTCCGGTGAAATCCACCTGTGGGGCATAAAGAACGATGGTCCAGGGAATGTCGTCGAGCCCGAAGGGCATGATCAGGGACACGAACCGCTCGCCCAGAAGCTCGAAGTCAGACTGGATCGGGCTGTCCACGGCCACCCCGTCCGGGCCGAGGCGGTCGCCGAACGCGGCGCGTGCAATGGGATCGTCGATCTCGGTAATCGAGGGGAATTGCAGGGTGCCGCCCTCGCCCTTGGTCGTCAGAAGATCCGGGTTCGGGTGGGCGATCACATCCCCGTTGCGATTGAGGATCAGGGCTGCACCGGTCTTCCCGATCCGCAGGTTGGATAGGAAATTCGACAGCTCGGCGATCTCGATATCGACACCCACGACCCCCTGGACATTCCCCTTGAACCCCACCACCGGCGTGGCGGCCGTGATGCCGGGGGATTGCGAAGTAAAGAAGATATAGGGATCGGTCCAGATGCTGCTGCGATATGCGGTCGCCTCTATATACCAAGGGCGCGCGCGGGGATCATAGGTGTCCGTCGGGTCGACATACCGCCCGATATCCGCGAAATCGTCGCTGCGACGGATGAACAGGGCGCGGTGGGCGGACTCCACATCGACGATCTTGGTCAGGTATTGCTGGTCGCCTTCCCGTTTGACGTAAACGAAGTTCCCGTCGGAATCTCCGTAATAGGCCCCGGCGAACTGGGGGGCCGAGCGGAGTTGCTGAAACAGCAGGCCTTCGAGGTGGTCGCGGTCTTCGCGGCGCACGATCTGGTTGGTGGCAAGCGCGGTGGACAGTTCCGCCGCACTGCGGGCCGGAGACATGAACCATTTAGTATGCTGGATCACGTTGGTGCCAACGTCATAGAGTTGGCTTCTGGCGTGTTCCAGCAGGCTGCGCTCGGATGTGAAGTAGGACGAGAACACCACCACGGCCACCGCCAGCAGCTGCAACCCTGCCAAAGCCAGTGCAAGAATGGCCCCCAGTGACTTCATGCGTCCGCCCTGTCCCGTCAGTGGTTTCCCGCCGACAATCCCGGAGGGGTGTCGCGTGTTCTCCAAACTCATTCTAGAATGCATGTTGAGCGCATGGCTACCATCCCAAAAGCAACACGCTCTGCCCCAAGGGGACAGAGCGTGCCGATCCAAGCCACTCACTCCTGGAAAGTCTCGGGCGTCTCACGAAACACCCTTAAATGTCTGTCCCGGCAAAAAAACGCACGCACCGGCTGATAGAAAGCCTAGAGGCTGCGAAGATGAGGGGCTATTCGCTGTGTTACCTACGTAGTTTTGCCTATGTGGGCGAGTGCGCGGATTTTTGCGCAACCCGGGGCTGCGCCCCGATCGAACCCGGGCTGTCGCGCGCGATTTGCCCGAGGCGCTGGACCGCGCTTCAGACCGGGGGAAACACCAGGGTTCTGGCTGCTGTGGTGATGCTGTCGACCGAGGGCAGGGTGGCGGCATAGGCCGGGCCGGTGGCGATGAAGCTGTCTGCGGCGGTGTCGCGCGCGAGCCGGGCATTCGTGCGCTCCGATAGGAGGGCCATGAGCCCTTCGGCGACCCCGCCGGAGTGGCGGGTTTCGTCGACGATCAGGATGTTGGGGATGCCGTCAATCGCCTCCAGCAAGGACCTTTCCGGCAGCGGCGACAGCCAGCGCAGGTCGATGATACGCGGATCGATCCCGGCGGCGCGAAGTTGCGGCAGGGCCTTGTGGCACAGGTAGTGCCCGTTGCCGAAACTCACGAGCGCGAGATCCGTACCGGTGCCGTGCTGGCCGACTTGGCCGAGATCGATGCGCTCCCCCGGCGGGGGGTAGCGGGTCATCCAGCCGCCATCCTTGTCGCCCTGCAGATCGCGCATCGGGTAAAGCGCGATGGGTTCCAGGAAAACCACCACACGCTGTTCCTCCCGGGCCAGCCGCACACATTCGCGCAGCATTCGGGCGGCATCGGCACCGGTGGACGGGCAGGCAAGGATCACGCCGGGAATGTCGCGCAGGACCGCCAGCGCATTGTCGTTGTGAAAGTGCCCGCCGAACCCTTTCTGGTACCCCAGCCCCGCGATGCGCAGCACCATGGGGTTCGTGTATTGGCCGTTGGAGAAGAAGGGCAAGGTCGCTGCCTCGCCCCGCAACTGGTCCTCGGCATTGTGCAGATAGGCGAGAAACTGGATCTCGGGCATCGGCACGAAACCGTTCTGGGCCATGCCGATGGCGAGCCCGAGGATGGATTGTTCGTCCAGCAGGGTGTCGATCACGCGGTCGCGCCCAAAACGTTGCGCCAGCTTCTGGGTGACGCCGTAGACCCCGCCCTTGCGGCCGATATCCTCACCCATCAGGACGATCTCGCCATGCTCCAGCATCAGGTCGGTGAGCGTGAAGTTCAGGATCTTCGACAGGGGCTGAGGCGCATCGAGACTGTCGAAATCGGCCCCGAAGGCCGCCGCGCGCGCGTCCGGCGCAGGCCCGTTCCCGGTGCGGCAGGGGCGTTTCGGGGGGATGAGGCTGTGCATGACCTCTGCCGCGGTGCGCAGGCGAGGTCGTTTAACCACGTCACGCGCCAGATCGGCCACCTCGCCATGACAGTCGGTGTAAAGCGTCAGCGCGTCGGCAGAGGGCAGCACGCCCGCCGCATCCAGCATCCGCACCATGTGCAGGAGCGGGTCGTCCGCCTCCGCCGCTTCGACCTCGGCGCGGGGCAGGTAGCTGGTGGGCACATCCGCGCCCGCATGGCCATAAAGCCGGATCGTTTCCAGGTGCAGGATCGCCGGGCGCCGCTTGTTGCGGACATGATGCGCCGCCTCCCGGGCCACGCGGAAGGTTTCGTAGATGTCGCGCCCATCGGCGTGGAAATAGGTGATCCCGGGCCGCGCGCCGAGGCTCGCGGAAATCCAGCCCGGCGGGGTTTTGGTCGAGATGCCGATCCCGTTGTCTTCGCAGACGAAGAGAAGGGGCAGGGGGATATTCCGGTATGCGGTACAGCTGGCGGTGTTGAACGCGCCCTGCGCGGTGGAATGGTTAACCGAGGCATCCCCGAAGCTGCAACAGACGATTCCGTCCGGGTCGAGTACCCGATGTTCAGGCTTGTGCCGCGCCGCCGGGGCAATGGAATAGGCGGCGCCCACCGCCTTTGGCAGGTGGCTGGCGATGGTCGAAGTCTGGGGCGGGATGTTCAGCGCCCTGGAGCCGAGCACCTTGTGGCGCCCCCCCGATATGGGGTCCTCGGCCGAACAGGCGAAGCTCAGAAGCAGGTCGCGGGCCGGGGTCTGGCCCGGCACCTGGGCGGCGCGCGCGACCTGGAAGGCGGCGTCACGGTAATGCAGGAAGGCCATGTCGGTCGGGCGCAGGGCGGTGGCGACGGCCGCCATCGCCTCGTGCCCCGAGGAGCCGATGGTGTAGAATCCCTGTCCGGCCTTCTGCATCTTGCGGCTCTGCAGGTCGAGCACGCGGGTCAGGCAGGCGGCGCGGTAGATGCTGCGCGCTTCGTCTGCCGAAAGCGGGCCGTCTGGCGCGGCGCCGGGGGGCAGATCGCGCGCCGCGACCCGGCGCAGGAAGTTCTGATGCACGATATCGGCGCGGTCCATGGCTCGGGCCCGGTCTCCAGTGGTGGCGGCAGGCTTGCCCATCGGGCACGCGGGCGCAAGAGCGGAAACCGCGACGCAAGCTTACAGGCCGAACCGCAGGGGTGCGTTGGCAAGGAGTTGATACAATGCCTCTGCGCGTGGTAGCATTGTAGCTGGCGTTCACAGGTATTTCCGGACGTCGCAGTTTTTGAGATTAACAAGTGATTTCAGGGGGATGTATGATCAGAGTCCTGATCATGTCGGATGTGCAGGTGTTTCGTGAGGGCTTGGCCATCGCGCTCTCGCAAAGTGGGGAGTTAGATGCGCGGCAGGCATCCTCCCGATCACAGGAGGCTTTGCGGACCATTCGGCGGTCTGCCGCCGATGTCGCGCTTGTCGACCTTCAGATATGTGAAGCCACCGATTTCATGGCGGCCTTGTCCCGGGGAGCACCGGAGACAGCCCTGATCGCCATGGGTGTCGACCGGGACGGTGGCCAGATTCTCGAATGCGCAGAGGCCGGGGCGCGGGGGTTCGTGGCGCGGGACGCATCCCTGGCCGATCTCACCCGTGCCATTCACGATGCGCGGGCGGGTGCCCTGCGTTGCCAGCCCGAGGTGGCGCATATGCTCTTTTGCCATGTTGGGCGGCTGAGGGCTCGGCGCGAGGCGGAGCCCTGCGCGCAGCCCGGCATGCAACTGACCCGGCGCGAGCGGGAAATCCTCGACCTGATCGAGCGGGGCAAGCCCAACAAGGTGATCGCCTGTACACTGGGCATCGAGGTCTCGACGGTGAAGAACCATGTCCACAGCCTGCTGGGCAAACTGGGGGTCCGCCGCCGAGGCGAGGCGGCCGCCCTGCATCGACGCAGATCGACGTAGCATCGCCCCTCCGGACCGTCACCTGCCGCTGCCGCCTGTTTCGGGAGGCTTTTTTTGTGTGGTCTGTGAAGATCTAGATCCAACGGTCCCCCGCATGGGCCCGAGGGTACAGATCATTTTTGAACCCAAGGCTTCATTTGCAGCCACTGTCGGTTCTGGAACGCTGAGACGATCCGTTCCGCGGACAAGAGCCGCGGCTGTCTCAGTCAGGAGCCCTGTCATGGCGGTCTACCAATCCCCCGGCGTCTATATCGAAGAAATCCCCAGCGGCGCGCGTCCCATCGAGGGGGCGGCCACGTCCGTTGCGGCCTTTGTCGGCTCGGCCAGGCGAGGACCGGCGGGCAGCGCCGAGCCGATCGGCAAGCTGGACGATTACAAGTCGCTTTATGGAGACATCACCTCCGAGGACGACGCCATGGGGCTTGCAGTGCAGGCCTTCTATCTCAACGGGGGCAAGAAGGCCTTTATCTGCCGCTTGGCGGGAGGGCTTTCGAAGGCGGCCTCGGTCTCGGTCAACGGTCAGGGCTCGGGTGGGGCGAACACGGCGCAGCCGGTCCTCGTTGTTTCGGCCTCCAGCGTGGGCGACTGGGGCAATGATCTCTACATCCGCATCGTGAAGCCGGACCCTGATGCCCTGAGCTTCGATCTGGAGGTCGGCGCGCGGATCGATGGCACGTTCGAGTTGATGGAGCGTTTTGCGGGGCTCGACATGCGCGCGGGCTCGGACCGTTATGTCATTGACGTGATCGCGGATCAGTCGCGGCTGATCGATGTGGCGCTGGGCCCGGATGCGCAGGCCGAGCTTGCCGCGAGCGATTATGCCGATGCGACGCTGCAAGGCGGCGATACCGGCACCGAGGCGACCTATTTCACCGCGGGGCTGGGCGGTGCGACCTCTGGCACGCTGACGCTCAACCTCAATGGGCGGGGGACAGAGACCATCACCGTGGACCTGTCCACCGCCGGGCTCGATGGCAGTGACCATGTGGACGATGCGGACCTGCTGGCGGCGGCGGTGCAGGCGGGTATCCGGGCGCATAGTCCGCTCGATGTGTTTCAGACCGTCACCGTGGACTACACCGCGCCCCGCTTCACCATTACCGCGCCCGAGGACGGATCGGTCGCGTCCCTGGCGGGGGGCGGTGGGACGCTTGGCGCGCTGATGCGGATGACGCCGCAGGATCGCGCCACCCTGACCAGTGAACCTGCGGTCGGGGCCAGCGGGACGTTCTTTTCCAGCGCGGCGAACGGGGTGAATGCGGCGGCCAATGCCCCGACGGAGATCTCGATCACCATCGATGGGCATGGTCCGGTGGCGGTGGCGATGGATTTCACCGACACCGGCTTTGTCGGCACCAACGGCACGGACGGTGCGCTGGTCGCGGGCGTGATGGAGACCGCGATCCGCGCAGCACGGCCGGACCTTGTGTCCTTCACCGAGGCGACGGTGGTCTATGACACCAACCGCTTTGTCATCACGTCGGGCAACCCGGCGCCACGCGTCAGTGGCGTGTCGGTCGCGGCGGGCAACTTCGCCGATTACCTGAACCTGAGCACGGGCACATCCGTGGCCGGGCGCGCAGTGACCCAGGGCACTTCGCCGGTCATGCCGCTGCAGACCCTCGGATCCGGTGGCGAGGGGGAGCAACTGGTCGGCGGCACCACGGTCGCGCCGTCGGCGGCCGATTACGCCGCCTTTTACGACGGGGTGCTGCGCAAGGTGCCGGATGTGACGATGATCCTGTTGCCGGGCCAACCCTATACCGAGACCGGACCGAGCCTGGAGATTTCCAACACCATCGCCTTCGCCGAACGGGAGCGACGGATGATGTTCATCGCTGATCCACCGCCGGGGGTGGAGTTGACCACCGATACCGGGATCGACGCGCTGCAGCTGACCTCGTCGACCTATGCGGCGACCTATTACCCTTGGGTGCGCTCGCCCAACCCGCTTTACAATGTGGACTTAAACCCGACCGCGCCCAAGACGGTTCTGATCCCGCCTTCGGCCTTTGCCGCGGGGCTGTGGACCAAGACGGATGGGCGGCGCGGGGTCTGGAAGGCGCCCGCGGGGGTCGAGACCCGACTGGTCGGAGCTTCGGCGCTCGAATTCGAAGTCGAGGAGTTGGAGCAGTCGACGCTCAATCCGCGCGGCATCAACTGCTTTCGGAAGCTGCCGAGCTTCGGGTCGGTGGTCTGGGGGTCCCGGACGCTGGCCACCAAGGCGGTGCCGGAATGGCGCTATGTGCCGGTGCGGCGCACCGCGCTCTTCATTGAAAAGTCGATCAAGGACGGGATCCAGTGGGCGGTGTTCCAGCCCAACGCGCATCCGCTCTGGGCATCCCTGCGGACCAATATCGGCGGGTTCATGGATGGGCTGTTCCGGGCCGGGGCTTTCCAGGGAGAGAAGGCCAACGACGCCTATTTCGTGCGCTGCAATCTCGGCGACACGATGACCCAGGCGGATATCGACCGCGGCCAGGTGATCGTGATCGTCGGCTTTGCGCCGCTGAAACCTGCGGAATTCGTCATCGTGCGAATTCAGCAGAAGGTCGCAGAACAGTAATCGAGACAAGACGAGGAGATACGATCATGGCGGCCCCTCTTTTTCCGGCCAACGCCCACCGGTTCGATCCCTACCGGACCTTCAACTTCCAGGTGCTGATCGATGGTCAGACGGTGGCCGGGCTGCGCAAGTTCTCTGGCCTCAAGCGGACCGTAGAGGCGGTGAAATGGCGCTCTGCCGGGGAGCCGAACGTGGAGCGGGTGATGCCCGGTGGCGCGACCTATGAGCCGATCACCCTGGAACAGGGGCTGACCCATGACCCGGTGTTCGAGAACTGGGCAAACCTGGTCAACAACATCCAGGGTAATGCGGCGATGTCGCTGGTGCAGTACCGCAAGGATATCACACTCAACATCATGAACCTGCAGGGGGCGGTGGCGCTCAGTTACCGCATCTATCGCTGCTGGGTGAGCGAGGCGCAGTTGGTGCCGGAGCTTGATGCCGGAACGCGCAATGCAGTGGGCATCCAGATGATCAAGCTGGAAAACGAGGGCTGGGAACGCGACGTGTCGGTGGCCGAGCCGGTCGAGACGTGAGCGAGCTGACCCTCATCGGAGGTGTGCCGGGCGAGGGCGGGCTGCGCCAGGATGTCGTGCTGCGCCCGATGACGGGCCGGACCGAGATGGCGCTGGTCGATCTGGGGGATGCGGCATCGAACTTGTCGCAACCCGCGCGGGTCAGCCGGTTTCTGGCCGAGACGGTGGAGAGCGTCGGTGGCGCGCCGGTGGATCCCGGGGCCCTGAGCGTCGGAGACCGGCAATACCTGGTGCGCCAGATCGGCGCACGGCTCGGGCCGGATACGGTCTGGCTTGGCGGAACTTGCCAAACCTGCGACGGGCCCTTCGAGGTGCCTGTGACCCAGTCGGACTTGCCGGTCAAACCGGCCGGGCCGGGCTACCCTCAGACGCGCCTGTCGGTCGAGGGTACGGCCTGCGTTCTGCGCAGCCCGACCGGGGCCGACCAGGAGGCGATCGCGGGTCTGCCGCCCGGGGCCGCGGCCGACGCGCTGTTCGCGCTGCTGGTGGAGCAGGTTGAGACCGGGGCGCTGGGCGTGGAGGCAAAGCAGCAGCTTGAGGCCGCCATCGAGGACCTGTCACCGGAGGTCGCGCTGGAGGTCGCCACGTCCTGTCCGGAGTGCGGTGCCGCGCTGCGGATCGAGATCGATCCCTACCTGGCTCTCAGCCGGCCGTCCTCGGACATTCTCGACGAGATCCACCTGATCGCCAGTCAGTATCACTGGTCCGAGGCGGAGATCCTCGCCCTGCCAAGGGCACGGCGGCAGGCCTATCTTGCGCGGATCGACCGGGCGCGCGGCATGGTACGCGCCCCCGAGTTCGGCGCGGAGGGCTAGGCGATGGGGTATCTCGGCCAGGTGGTTCGTGACGCCCAGCCCCGGCGCAGGGCCACGCCCGCTTTCCCGGGCGCGCGCGCCGCAGGCGTGGTCGCGGAGCCCTTGGTGTCGGCGTGTCTGATGGAAACGGAGGCTGAGGGATCGCCGCCATCGTGGGAAAACGACACCGGAGCCGCGGCGCGCGTGGCGCCCGACCCCCTCGAATCCGACAGCGAGCAGGGGAGCGCCGCTGAGCCGGTCCGCAAGGACAGCAAGGACAATCTTGTCCAGCCGCCGATGCCGCATTTCAGAGCCGCTGGTCCCGACGGTGCGCAAGGGCCGAGCCTTGCGACAGGCACCGCGCGGAACTCGTCCGTGCGGCATGCCGAGACGACACGGCGCGCCACAGAGCAGGCGCCGAGCGCATCAGGAATGCCGGGGCAGTTATCCCAGAGCCCCGTCGCGCCCGGACACGCCGTCCCGCGCTGGCCCGGGTCACCCGATGCGCAGACGGATGCGGAATATCGAGCGTATCGCCGCCCGCAGCATGCCGACCGGGATCTGTCCTCTGACCCGCCGGTCTCGGAGCTTGCATCGGTGGCGCGGTTCGCAGGAGATCCCCCGGTGGACCCTGAGAGAGTAGCTGATCCGCAGGCGGCCCTCTTGCCCGCGGCGATTACCCCCGAGATCCGCAGTCCGGTTGACGCGTCCTCATCCCGGCCGGTGCCATCGGTCAGCGCGGCCCAGATCCCCGCCGAGGCCCCGGAGGTCCGGATCGGTCATGTGGAAATCGTCGTGCAGGATCCCGCGCCTGCGCAACCCCGGCCTGGGCGGACCCGTTCCTCCGCTCCGATATCGCCCAGCCGCTTCCATGTACGGAGTGTCTGAGCCATGCCGGTGCCCACCTCCTCGCTGGCGCAGGTCTGCATGCAGGTGCGCGACGTGATCAGCGCGGGCATCCAGGCCCAGGCCCGCGGGATCGAGGTGACCATGGGGGCGCCCGCGGTGGTGGGGGGGATCGACAACCCGACCGAACATCATCTCAACCTGTTCTTCTACCGGTTCGAGCCCTCGGGGTTTCAGCCCGACACGCAGCCCGACCTGCCCTGGCGGATGCGGATGTTCTGCATGATCACGCCCTTCGGTATCGTGGAGGCCGATGGCGGTCAGACGATCTCGGCAGGTGAGAACGACATGCGCATCCTGAGCGAGACCATGCGCGTGTTGCATGAGACGCCCGTACTCGACCCGGTGACTGTGAGCGCGGCGGGGGGTGCCAATGGGATCGAGGTGCGCACGCGTGTGGTTTTCCTGCCCGCCACAGATGAGCAGATCAACCAGATCTGGTCGACCCAGGGCGAGACTCATTACCGCCCGTCTGCGGTCTACGAAATGTCACTGACCCCGGTGATGCCTCTGGAGCTGGCTTCCGAGCCGCGGATGGTGGGGGCCATCGGGACCGATATCCGCGCGAACTTCTCGGCGCGGAGGGCGGCATTTGACGGGGTGATCCTCGGCCCGCCGGTCCCTGCTGTGCTGGTGGACACGACCGGTCCGGGCTGGGCCCCGGCCACGGCATTGATCTTTGAAGGTGCGCTCCACCGCACCCTTTCGTTCGACGTGACAGCCCCGGCCTTTGCCGGGTTCGTCCCGCAGGTCTGGATCGCCGGAGAGACCAACACGCCGGTGGATCTGGTCTGGCAGGCGTGGCGCGACACCGGCTGGGAAACCGTGGGCGCGGCGCAGGCCGCTACACCCGCAACCGAGGATATCGATCCGCGCAACATTCCCGCAGGGTTGCCGGGGGTGCCCGTGGCCGCGCCGCTGCCGGAGGCGCTGGCGCCGGATGAGACCTCGCTGCAACTGATGCTGACGGCGCAGCGGCAGTTCACGCGGTATGCCGGGGGGCCGGTGGAAACCGCGCGCAGCGCGCCCTTGCTCATCACCCTGTGGCGGGAGGTGAGCCCGTGAACGCGATGGACGAGATCACCGGCTTTGCCGCGCTGGAACCGGAATGGGACCGGATCGAGGCGCTGGCCCTGTGCCTGGTGGAATCGCGGCAAGGTCGGGAGCCTCCAGAGGCTCTTTTGGAGGCGTTGACTGCGCTGCAGGTTGCAGTTTCCGCCCTGCGCACGGAGACGGCCCATTGGCACGGTCTGCCTCTCGATGGTTTGAGCATGCTGGAGATGGATATCCTCGCCGCGCTCGTGGCCGTGGAGGTCCAGCCGCGGGTAGGCTGGCTTTTCCAGTCCTTGCAGAGTGCCGGACCGCAGCCGTCGCCCGCGTTGCTGCAGGAGCTGTTGGCCCTGCGTCCGGCCGAGACGGCCGGGTTGCACCGGGCAATGTCGCCGGAAGGGGCGCTGGTCAGCCGCCGGATCATCAGCGTCGAGGCGCCGGGGCTCTACGGCGCGCTGCAGATCGAGCCGAGGATGCTGGCGCGGCTTATGGGCTGGCAGCGTGTTCTGGCACCGCCGCCCGGCGCGACCCTAATCCGCGATCCGGCGAGCTGGCAGGACCTGGTGCTGCCGGAGACGCAGATGCGCATGCTGCGTGAGTTCCTGATCTGGGTGCGGCAGCGGTCGCGCGTGGTGACCGACTGGGGCGGGCGCGATGTGGGCGGCCCGCTGGCGCTGTTTTCGGGGCCGTCGGGGACGGGCAAGACTTTCACCGCCTCGGTGCTGGCGGCGGAGCTGGGCTGGCCGCTCTACCGGGTCGATCTGGGGATGGTCGTGTCGAAATATATCGGCGAGACCGAAAAGAACCTCAACGCGCTGTTCGATGCCGCCCATGGCGCGGAGATGGTGCTGCAATTTGACGAAGCCGACAGCCTTCTGGGCAAACGGGCCGAGGTTAAAGAGGCGCGCGACCGGTACGCCAATATGGAGGTGTCGCATCTGCTCAGCCGGATCGAGCAGCATCGCGGCCCCTGCATCCTGACCACCAACCTGCGGACCCATCTGGACCCGGCGTTCATGCGGCGCTTCCAGGCGGTGATCGAGTTTCCGCGCCCGGATCTCGCGGCGCGGGAGGCGCTCTGGGCGCGGCTTCTGCCTGCGGGCGCGCCGATCGCGGCGGAGGTGAAGCTGGCTGAGCTTGCCGCGGCGGTGCCTCTGACCGGCGGGGGGATCCAGAATGCGGCCTTGCACGCGGCCTATCTGGCGGCGGAGGACGACACGGAGATCGGGCTGGCACAGATCGCAACGGCGATCTGGCGCGAGTTGGGCAAGTCCGGCAAGGCGACGGGCCACAAGGAGCTGGGGCCGCTGGGCGCGCATCTGCCGCAGGCCGAGCGGCTGGAGGGCGCATCATGAGCCGGCGCAAGACCGTGATGCTCGACAAGGTGACCCTGCATGTGCCGCCCGGGGCGGATCCGCAGGCGGTGCTGCGTGCCGTGACAAAGGCGATGGGGCAGGGGGCGTCGTCCTCAACCGCCACAGTGCGCGTGACCGTACCTGGCATTCCGGGCGAAGGCCCGCAGGCGCTGGCGCAGCGCATCGGGCGCGCGACAGCGGCAAAGCTGAAATCGGGGGGCGGGGCATGAGTGTTGCGCTGATCCGCGGCTTCCTGATCGAATACGGCATCAGCCTGCCGCCGCTGGTGTTCCAGTTCACGTTCAACCCGACCACCCTGTCGCGGACCCGGTCGATCTCGCTCAGCCAAGGCGGTGCGCCGGGGACGAACCGGGGATACGACTTCACCACGCCTGCCGAGACGCCGCGCGTGGCCCAGGGGGTCGAGTTGCAGCCCGAGACCTTCACCATGGCGATCCTGCTGGATAGCTCGGACCGCATGGCCGAGGGCAATCCCATCGCGGGTGTGGCGGGGATCGAGCCGGAGCTGGACACGTTGCGGTCCATGGTCGAGCCGAAGGTGCAGGGGCCCGGGGGGCTGAATACGTTGGCCGCGCTGGGCTTTGGGGGACAGCGGGCGTTCCAGCGCAACGAGACGGCCTCGGTGCTCTTGCTGGTCTGGGGCACGCATGTGCTGCCTGTGTTCCTGACGCAGGTGCAGGTGGAGGAGACCGCCCATCTGCCCACGCTGATCCCGTACCGGGCCAATGTGCAGCTCAGCTTCACGGTGATCGAGGGCAACAACCCGTTCTATACGGTCGAGAAAGTGCGCCAGTCCATCGGGGCGGGCCTGAACGCGGCGGACACGGTCGCGAGTGCCGTGTCCTTCAGTTTTGGCGGAGGGTTCTGAGCCATGTTTTCCCGCAACTCCCGGTACGCAGCGTCGCGCCTGTTCGAGCCCGGTCAGGACGGAACATCGGTGTTTCGGGGCATTCGGCCCCGGGCGATCGCGCCCACCGAAGGGGTGATCGAGCATACCCAGACCGAGGATGACCGGCCCGACCTGATGGCGCTGAACTTCTACCAGGCGGACCGGGCGTGGTGGCGGATCCTCGATGCCAATCCGGAGTTCCTGCTGGCGGGTCCCGTGCGGGACGCAGACGGCGCGCGGGTGAGTTTCGGCGCCGGGCTGCAGCCCGACCGGGGCGTTGGCGACGTGATGATTTCGGACGCGATGCAGGGCGATGCCGTCCTGATCCCGCCGAAGAAGGGATGAGGGGATGCTGGAGCTGATCAAGACCCAGAGCCGTGCGCCCGGCGAGTGCCTGATCCATATCGGGGACGCGGAGATCGTCGATCTCTACCCGTTTCTGATGGAGGTGACGGTCGATACGGCGCGGGAGGCGGCCTCCGAAGCCGTCCTGAAATTCGAGACGCGCCGGGATCTCGACGGCAGCTGGATCGTGCAGGATGACGACCGGATCCGTCCCTGGAAGCCGCTTCGGATCGAGGCCGCGTTCGGGGACGAAACGGAAGAGGTCATGCGCGGCTATATCCGCCAGATCGATGTGTCCTTCCCCGAGGATACAGGGGGCGCGACGGTCACGTTGGCGGTGCAGGATGACAGCCTCGCCCTTGATCGCACCGCGCGAACCGAGGCGTGGGGCGCGGAGGGGCGGACCACGGATCAGGCCATCGTCACGGACATCCTGTCGCGCAACGACCTTGTCCCGGAGGGCATGCCGGCCCTGGGCCAGACCGACCTCGCGGTGACCCAGGACGACACCGATGCGGCCTTTCTGCGCAAGCGGGCGGAGGTGAATGGTTTCGAGCTGATCTACCGCCGGGGCGCGGTCTATTTCGGACCCCGGCGCTTGACGGCGGCGCCGCAGGCCACGGTGAAGGTCTATGCCGGGCCGGACACCACCTGTTTGAGCTTTGCGGTCACCGATGACGGGATGAAGCCCGACGGGGTGGAGTATGACGTGGCGAGCGCCGAGGGCGCCAGGACCGAGACCCGGCGTCTGGCTCCGAACCTCGATGCGCTGGGCCCGGAGCCAGCAAGCTCGGTCGCGGCGCTGGACGACGGGTTCGTCTGGAAGATCCGCAAGGAGGGTGAGAGCGACGCGGCCAAGGCCGAAACCCTTGCGCAGGAGAAGGCCAACGCCAATGCCATGAAGATCAGCGGCAAGGGTGTTCTGGATGGCGCGCTCTATGGTCATGTGCTGCTGACCGGGCTGCCCGTGGGCGTGGACGGGGTGGGCAACCGCCATTCGGGCATCTGGTACGTGGACCGGGTGCGCCACGTGTTCGACACCACGGGCTACCGGCAGGAGTTCGAGTTGCAGCGCAACGCCTATGGCGACAACCTGCCCGAAACAGGCGATCCGCTGGCGCGGCTGCGGGGGGTCGGCACATGAACAAGCCGCTGGACATCCAGGTCGCGCAGGAGCAGGCGCGCCGCTATTACGGCAAATTTCGAGGGTTTGTGGTGGACAATGCCGACCCTGAGACGCTCGGGCGACTGCGGGTCCGGGTGCCTTCGGTGATGGGCAACGAGGTGTCGGACTGGGCCTTGCCCTGCGCGCCCTTTGGCGGGCTGGACGGGCAGGGGCTGTTCCTGATCCCGGAGGTCGACAGCCAGCTCTGGGTGGAATTCGAAGAGGGTAATCCGGACAAGCCCATCTGGGTGGGCACCTTCTGGCGTGCCTCGGACCTGCCCCCCGAGGACGCGCGCCAGCCGGAGCCGACCACGCGGATGCTGCAGACCCCGTCGGGACATCGGCTGCGCTTCGACGACGCGGATGGGGACGAGCGGATCACGCTGGCCCACAAGAGCGGCGCGGAACTGGTGATGGACCCTGAGGGAGGTCTTGTGCTGACCAATGCGGGCGGTGCGATCCTGACCCTCGACGAGACGGGCAACAGTGTCACGCTCGAAGACGGCAATGGCAATGAAATGACCATGACATCCACCGGGACGACGGTGAGCGATGCCAATGGCAACGAGGTCGTGATGGGGCCGTCCGGCGTGACCGTGAAGGGCACGACCGTGACCATCGAGGGCAACCAGGTCGCGGTGGCGGGACAAGGGGGCGAGCCGCTGATCAAGGGCATGAGCTTCCTGAGTCTCTTTGCCACCCATGTCCACACCACGACCTTCCCGGGCTCTCCAACATCGCCGCCCATCCCGCAGGGCGAGTTTTCCAGCCTGACCACCAAGACAACGGCCAACTGAGGATGACCCGATGACCCGCCTCAACGCACCGGACTACATGAAATTCCCCCTCACTGTGGGGCCGGAGGGGGCTGAAGTGTCGTCTCGGCTCGCCCATGTGCGCGAGATCATCGAGCAGGTCTTGTTCACCAACCCGGGCGAACGCTGGTTCCGGCCCGAGTTCGGGGTGGGGGCCGTGGCGCTGGTGTTCGAGCCGAACGCGCCGCCGCTCTGGGAGGTGACGCGCAAGCGGCTGACGGCGTCGTTGACCGATGCGCTGGCGGGGGAGGTCGATCCCAAGACCATCGAGGTGGGCATCGACACGGCGGCCTCGTCGGAGGCGCATCTGCTGGTCACGGTCGGCTTCACGCTCGCCGCGATAAACCACACCGAACGCAACACCTATGCCATCGGGGGGGCGGGCTGAGATGGCCGACACGCCGCAAAGCGTTCTGAGCTTCGACGCCGGGTGCCCCGATTGCGGCGTGCGGCGCGTGCAGCTGCCTGACCCGTTGCCGCCGGTGGGGGATGATTTCGACTGGCTCCAGCGGGACTATGACGGTTTCCGCATCGCCATGATGGAGGAGTTGGCCGCGCGCTTTCCCGAGCGGCGCAGCTGGTCGCCCGCCGACCTGGAGGTGGTGCTGGTCGAAGCATTATCGGTGGTTCTGGATCAGCTTTCGGACATGCTCGACCGGGTGCATGCGGAGGCGTTTCTTGAAACGGCACGGCGGCCCGACAGCGTTTGGCGCCTGTTGAACTTCATCGGCTATGACCCCTTGCCGGGTTCGGGGCTGGCGTATGACCCGGATGACGCGGCGCAGGTTGCCGCGGCCAAGGCAGTCCTGTTGGACCGCTGGTTGACCTACCCGGCCGAGATGGCGGCGGCCAAGATCGACGGGCCGCGTTCCATTCAGCGCCAGCGCCGGATGGTGACCGAGGCGGATGTGGTCTCCCAACTCGAAGCGCACCCCCTCGTGGAGCGGGCCCATGCGCGCATGCGCTGGACCGGGTCGTGGAATACACTGCGCGTGGCTTGCCTGACCCGGGAGAACACGCCGCTCGATACACCCATCGGCGGGATCTACGGCCCTGCAAGCGATGAGACCGCGGCGTTGCGGGCCGAGATCGACGGACTGCACCGGGAGGCGGGGATCGACCTGATCAACTGGGACGCAGAGCCAACCCTGCGCAGCGGGTTGCGCGAGTTGATCGATGCCTACCGCATGGCCGGTCAGGAAATCTGGCTGGAGGATCCGGTGGAGGTGCCGGTCCTGATCGATATGACCGTTCTGGTACGGGACAATTTCTACCGCTCCGAGATGCAAGCGGCGGTTGCACGAGCGCTGGGCACGGGGCTGGACGGGTTCTTCTCGCCCACGCGGTTGCGGTTTGGTGAAGACTTGCACGCGTCAGATGTGATTGCGGCGGTGATGGCGCTGGACGGCGTGGAGGCAGTCTGTCTGAACCGGTTCAAGCGCCTTGGGGACAGGTATTCGGACCAGTCCGAGAGCGGGCGCATCGAGCTGGTCGAACGCGAGATCGCGATCTGTGACAACGACCCGAGCATGCCCGGGCGGGGTCTTTTGCGGTTGCGGACGAGCGGAGGTCTGGCGGGATGAGCGGCGATTTCACACGTTGGAACCGGGCCGGGCTGCGCCGCTTTCGCTATGTCGGTGGCAACGCGGTCACCTTTCTGGAAACGCTGCGTGCGCATCTGGCGGAGGGATACCGCGCACCCGGGGAGGCCTTGCCGCGCTGGAGCGATCTGGTCACCCGCAACCCGGTCGCAGCGGACGAGGACCCGGCCGAGCGCGAAGCGCGGCTTCTGGCGCAATACGCGGACATCCGGCGGGATCATGGGTGGGAAATCCTGCGGGCCTTTGCCCGGTCCACCCATGTTCTGACCGAGCATATCGATGCCTACGCCAATGAGACCTTTATCCGTACGGCGACCCAGTGGGACAGCGTGCGGCATCTGATCAAGCTGCTGGATGCGCGGCCCGCGCCGCCTGCATCAGCGCGCACGGTCCTGGCGTTTGATGCCAGCGAGGCGGGCAAGCTGGCCAAGGGGTTCCAGGTCAAGGCCGGGCCGGGTGGCGACGGGCCGCCCCCGGTCTTCGAGACGATTGCCGATCTGGATCTGGACCCTGCGCTCAATGTGCTGCGCCCGACCGACTGGAATCGCGGTCAGGAGGATTTCGCCTACAGCGCTGCAGCGAGTGGTCATGTCGCTAGTTTTCCCCTGCCCGATTCCGGGATGGCGCCGGTGGTGGGCGAGATCGCGGTGCTGGAGATCGCCGCGGCAGACGGGGTGTCCGCGCCGAGTGCTTTCGGGGTGCAGGTCAACCCCGGCATAGGGGGCATGGCCATGTTGCAGGGCCAGAGCCCCGCAGGCGGGGGCGACCTGACGGTCAAGCGCTGGCGCGTGGCGCTCCATGCGGGCGCGCGTCTGGTGCAGACGCCGCGGCTTGCAGGTCCGGACGTGGTGATCCTGACACCGGAGCACAATCTCGCCGCCGGGCGCAGCACAGTGACCTGGCTTGCGGGCGGGACCTGGCGCACGGCGCGGGTGATGGAGATCGACGGGGACCGCGTGCGGTTGGACGGCGGTCTCATGCCAGGGGTCGGCGCGGATCTCTACGCGATGGTCGAGGCGCGGTCTCAGGTGCTGCCCGGGTCAGAAACGCTTGTTCTGCCGTTCGAGCGGGGCGCGTCCGGGCGGGTCTGGTCCGTGGCGCTTGTCGACAAGACGGCGGATGTCCGGACCAAGAGCTCCAATGACGCGCTGGGCAACTCGTTCCCGGAATATGACTTCGTCACGGGCCTCGCCACGGCGCTCTATGTGCCCGGAGGAAGCGATCCGGTGGCCCGGGTCGAGGTCGCGGCCCCTTCCGGTCTTGTGCTCGGCGGCGCGGTGGAGGGGCTGCGTCAGGGCGACTGGATCGTCTCGGCGGGTTCGCAGTTGCAGGCGGTTCGGGTGACGGCGGTGACTGAGCGGGAGGGCGATACAGCCATCGATACGGTCCCGGAGATTACCGATCTGCAAGCGCCCGTGCACTTGCACTTCGCCGATGTCTTGCGTCCGCTGGATCATGATCGCAACCGTAGTTCGGTTCATGATGCCACGGCACTCTCAGACCGGGTGACGCGCGTGCTGGTCGATGTCGGGGGCTCGGCGCGGCTGGCCCGGGGGCGACAGGTTATACTTGAGGATCCGGAGCGCTCCCATGCCGGGGAGATCACCGCGACCGGTCCGGGCTGGATCGAAATTGCGCCGGTGATCCCGGGAACGGAATTGACCGACCCCCTCGATGTCACGCCGTTCGAGCGGTGGTCCACCACCCTCTCTGCAAATGTGGTGACCGCCGATCACGGGGAAACACAGGACCTGAAGATCATCGGCTCGGGGGATGCGACGGCCTCCAACCAGGTGTTCGAGATCAAGGCGCAGGAGCTCTCGTTCACCACCGACCCGCTGATGCCAGCAGGGGTGCGGGCGGGGGTCGAGATCTTTGTGGGAGCCCGGCGCTGGCGCCAGGTGGGCAACCTGCGCGACAGTGGGCCGACGGATGCGGATTACGAGGTCCGGGTGGCCGAGGATGGCACGGTCACTGCCCATTTCGGCGATGGGCGCCATGGGCGACGTTTGCCCACGGGCACAGACAATGTCCGCGCGACATGGCGCAAGGGCGTAGGTTCGGTGGGCAATTTGCCGCGCAGCACGCTGCGCAAGATCGTGCAGCCGGACCCACGGCTCTCCGCTGTCCGGCAGCCTGTGGCAGCGGCGGGCGGGGCAGAGGCCGAAGGGGTCGAGTCTCTGCGGGACAATGCGGCGGCGGGCCTTCTGACCCTTGGGCGCGCTGTCTCGGTCAGTGATTTCGGCAAGCTCGCGGCGCAGAACGCCCAGGTCTTGCAGGCCATGTCCTACAGGGTGGCGCCGGGTACGGCACGTGGCGAACTCGTTGAGGTGGTCGTGGTCCCGGCAGGTGGGCGCATGGGCACACTGGGCGAGGATCTGACGCAATTTCTCGCAGGAAACGGGCTCCCCGGTGTCAATCTGCGAGTGGTGCCGTATGTGGCGTTGCCACTGAGCCTGTCGGTTCGGATCGAAGTCAGGAGCGCCGCGTACGATCCCGATGAAGTGGCCGAGGTCGTCCGCGTGAAGATCAGTGAGGCCTACGCGCTGGAGCGTGCACAACTCGGTGCGCCGCTCTTCCGCAGTCAGATCCTGCACCTCGTGGAAGGGGTAGAGGGGGTCGAGAACGCCCGGGCCGATATCCTGACCGCGGGGTGGGCGGGGATCACGCCCGCGCCCGGCATCGGCCTGGGCACAGGGAGCGGGGTGCGCAGCGTGCGCCCGCGGCCGAACCAGATGATCCACCACGACCCGGACCTGTCCCAGCTCACCATCAGCACACAGGAGTTCACGTTGTAGGCCATGCCCGAGGATTTCGCCCAGACGCTCTATCGTATCCTCCCGGCCTATTACAGGCAGCGCGACGAGACAGGGGATCTGAAAACCTACCTCGCAGGGTGCGGGGCCTTGTTGGATGCAGTCCATGCCACCCTGCGGCAGCGTTATGCGGACAACTTCCCCGACGCGCCCGACCCCGGCGCGCAGGCGGCGCAGGACTGGCTGCTGCCCTATTTCGCCGATCTGGTGGATGCGCGGCTTGTCTCGCCCTTGCCGGATGGGCGACGGGACGAGTTGGCCCATGCGATCCGGTGGCGCCAGGGCAAGGGCACCTTGGCGACGCTCGACAGTATCATCGAAGCGATCGGCCAGACCGAGGCCGTGGTGCAGGAGGGCTGGCAGCGAGTCGCGATGACACCGCGGATCGACCGCCCCCTGCGCCCGGCCCGGTCGTTAGGCTACGGGCAGGAGCCCGCGGGCAGCCCCGCAAACCACGCGCGGCATCCTGACCTGCCTGCGGCCACGGTCGATATGCGCTGCCCAAGCCGCGCCATGGCGGCCGATCCGAACCGGCCGGGCGTGCAACGCGCCCGGATCGACGGGGTGGACCGGGTCTGGCGCCAGGGCGCGCACCACGGAGCGCCTTGCTTTCCCGGCAGTTTCGAAGATATCTCTCCCCGGACCCCGGACATGCGCACGCCGGACTGGCGTGTGGGGCATTTCCATCCGCGCCGGGTCCTTGCATTCCTGCCGCCGCCATCGGGGTTCTTCCCGCCTTCTGCGGAGGTGGTGACCTGGCAGGACACGCCCTCGGCGGGTTATCTCGCCCGGATCGAGATCGACACTGAGACCGAGCCAGGCGTGGTCATCCATCGAAACATGTCGCTTGTGGAAGGACCGTTTCGGCCTGTGCAGGTGCAGGGATCGGTCGACCTTGACCTTGCCGAGACCCAAGGCACCACGTTCCGCTTCGAGGGGATCAGTTTCACCGGCGCGGTCACCAGCGCTACCGCGCGGCTGGAATTCTACCGCTGTGCGATGGTTCGGGCCGCGACCGAGCGTGTCGATCTTCTGGAACCTGCCTTGTGGTTGCGGAGCTGCCTGACGCAGGGACTGTCCGCGCCCGAGGGGCGCGTGCGACTGGAGGGTGTCACGGTGCTGGGGCCGACTGTCGCGCGGGCGGTCGAGGCCAGCGAGGCCCTGTTCGACGGGCCGGTGCACGCGCCGGACAATGACACCGCAGCGCCGCCTGATGGGGGGTGTCTGCGATACTCCCGCATTCTACCGGATCAGCCCGCGGGGCTCCTGCAACTCCGGCAGGTCACGACGGAGGCACCGGCGTTCTTCAGCCGCGATTTTCCGGCCCGCCATGTCGGTGTTCTGAGCCCGGCCACTCATCCCGCACTCCTCACCGGGGCGGAGGACGGGGGCGAGATCGGAGCGTTTCACGAAGCCCGTCACGCCGCGGTGCGGTCTGCGATTCATGACAAGCTGAGCGATTTCCTCCCCGTGGGGCAGGAGGTGGTTCTGATCCCCGACATCCGGCTGACCGCCGAGCCCTGGTCGCCGCCCTAGGCGCATAGCCGACCACCCCAGACGAGCCCAGAGACGACGCGCGGAGGACGTGCCATGAAAACGCAACTCAGCCAATTCCCGACCAGCCTGCACCAGCCCTATTCCGGGGTCTTTCAGCAGCAGGGCCGGATGATCACCGATGCGGATTGGAACGCCGCGATGCAGGTCTCCAGGGACAGGCTGGAGCGCGCGCTGGGCGATGTGATCGGCACCGGCACGCCCGAACAGGGGGGGATCATTGCCGGGGACGAAGCGAGCGGTTTTTCGATTGTCTGGGGCGATGTTTATGTCGACGGGCTCCGGGGCGTGCTGGCTTCCCGCAGCGGCGCGGCGGCCTTCGACCTCGCGGACCAGGCCGATTTTCCCGGCGCGCCCGAGGCGCCAGAGGGGGCGCATCGGCTCTACCTCGATATCTGGGAGCGGAGCCTCACCGCGCTGGAAGAGCCCCATCTGATGGACGCCGCCCTGCATGGCGCGGATACCTCCACGCGCAAGCGCGTAATGACGCAGGTGAAGCTATGCCCGCAGGATTTCGACCCCGAGGATCCGGCGCAGAACCCGTCGATCGGCGAGGGCCGCCTGGATATGCGTCTGCGCGCGGGCACGGCCTCGCCGGACGCCTGCGAACCCTGTCTGGACGAGATCGACGTCAGCGGACGGGTAGGCAACTATGCCTTCCGGGTGGAGGTGCATGCGGTTGATCGCAACGCGGCGGGCGCGCCGCGCCGCATCACCCTGAAATGGTCGCGGGAAAACGGTGCCGAAGCCGCCGTTATCGGTCAGGAACCGCCGGGGTTTCAGGCCTCGGACTGGATCTACGAGTTCTATCATGCGGCGTCCGAAGACAGCCTGAGCGAGAGCCACGCGGGTTTTCACCATCCCGAGGTCATCGCGGCCGGGTTCACGCCGGCTGTGGGGGCGCTGGTGGAAGGCTATCCGCAGGGGGCGCCGTCCGCGGGGTTTTCCCTCGTGCGCCGCTGGGACGGTTACGTCGTGCTGGAAAAGAACGGTGCGATCTGGGAGATGGCGACACAGACCGTCGACGGTGAGAGCGTGCCCTTCGGGGCCGATCGCGGGCAGCGGCTGTCCACGGTTCTGGCCGAAGCCCAGCATGGCCATGTTTCCGAGGGCGCCACGATCCTGATGTCGCTCGACACCATGACTCTGCGGCTGGAGCTGGCCGATCACCAGCATCTCGCAGGGGATTACTGGATCGGGACCGTGCGCGAGGCTCTGCACGGCGTCGGCGACGTGATACGGCAGGACGCCACACCGGATGGTCTCCAGCATCATTACATGTGTCTGGCAGATGTGGCCGAGGACGGTACCTTCTGCCTGCTGAACAAGGACGCCTGTAAACGCTTCCAGTTTCCGCCCCTGACCAACCTGCACGCGGACGATGTCTGCTACGACAATACCGCCTGCGAAATGCCCGGGGTCGAGAACGTGCAGGATGCGCTCGACCACCTCTGTCGGCAGAAGGACCTGAAATGGCACAACAAGCATCTCCATGGCTGGGGGATCGTGTGTGGCCTGATCGTGGAATGCTGCCCTGAGAACCCGGACTCGGACGAGGATCCGTCGCAATGCGTGACGGTGACCAAGGGATACGCCATCGATTGCGAGGGCTCGGACATCATCGTCGAGGATCGTATCCACGTGGACCTGATGGACGCGGTGCGGGCCTGGGATGCCGAGAACCCGAATGCGCCGATCCTGCAGGAGGGGCGCGGCACCGCGTGCCTGCACATCGCGCAAGTGGATGGCGCGCCCATGGTCCGGGTCGAACCCCATGAAGGCGGTGACACCAGCGTTTTCGATCAGTTGATGGATGGCACGCTGCTGGGCGCTTTCATCCAGCATTGCATTCTCGATCTGATCAACGAGCTGAGCGAGGAGCTGTCCTTCATGGAGGATGGCCAACTCGCCGTGGACGAGGACGGCGACGTGATCGTCAGCCAGGCGCGCCGCAAGTTCATCAGCTTCGTCAACCTGGTGCAGCAGATTTGGTTCAAGGACAACGGCCCCTATGTGTGGCTGTCGCGGCGCGAATACGACATCCTGCGCGAGCTCTATGACCGGCTGCGCGCGCTGATCGGATCCAAGACATTCTGCGGGCTTCTCAACGCGGATGTCTTTCCCGAGTATCCTTTTCCCGAGACCGAAATCGACACCTGGTTCGGGGCGGACAACCACACCCGCCTGAAGGCGGATCCGACCGGCGCGCGGGTCTACACCTATGGCGGGACGGACGAAGCGATCCATGTGTTCGACACCGCCAAGGGCGAGTTGGTCGAAATCATCCGGGCGCCGATCCCTTCAGGCGGTGAGGTCACGGCCATAGCGCTCAGCCCGGATGGGCAGTTGCTCTATGTTGCGGCGTCGGTGAATGGCGAGGACACGGTGCTGGGCATCGCCCAGGTCGGAGAGACCCATGTGTTCGAGAAGCCGATGCAGATCCTCTGCGGGATCACGCTCTCGGACATGGAACTGGACCCACGTGACCCCAAGCTGATCTTTGCCACGGGACCTGGTGCGGGGCTCTATGCGCTCCGGCCCGATGTGCTGTCGCAGCAGGACAAGCCGCGGCCGGACCCGGTCCATGCCTTCAACGCGACGGGGCAGATGGCGGTGGACACGGTCGCGCGGCGTATCTTCTGTCCGGCGGCGGCGCCGGTAGACGGACAAACGGCGACGGCGCCCCCGGTGGACTATGACCGGGTGGCGGTCTGCGAGATGAACGAGACGGGCGGGGGCGCGCCGCCTATGGTTGTTCTCGGCCAGCTCAGTGATCGCTTCGTTTCCGGCCGCGATGACATCGCCGTGCGTCCGGGCGATGACAGCCGGGTGTATCTGGTCGTCGACGGGGTCGAGCCGGCTGGGGACAAGCAGATCATCACTTTCGATGTCCCGAGGGCAGGTCCAGACCAGGCCAAGTTGCAGGCACAGATTGCAGTCCAGAACAGCCTGATCAGCCTGGGATTCGACCGGGGCAGTGATACGCTCTATGCCAGCTTTGCAGAGAGCTTCCGCCTGCAGGCCATCGCCGCCAACGGCACGGGTGTCATCCAGCCCCGCATCCCCGTGCAGCTCTGGCCGACGGGTATCGCGGTGGGGCCGGAGGGCGATGTGCAGGTGGTCAATGCGCTCTCCAGCACCGTAACTTTCATTCCGCGGGCCGAGGTGGCCCGGTCCGCCGATCGGCTGGCGCCGCTGGCCGAGACACGCTGGCGCATCCTGATGGCGTTCTATGCGCTGGTGGGAAACCTGTTTCAGTATCTCAAGGACTGCTTCTGTCACCATCTGCTGGTGAAATGCCCCGAATGCGACGGGTCCGAGAAGATCTATCTCGCCTGTGTCGATATCCGCGACGGCGCGGTCTTCAACATCTGCAATTTCGGCAAACGCAAATATGTGCAGACCTTCATGGCCTGGACCTATTGGCTGTCCCTGGTGCCGATCATTCCCCTGATGAAACAAGCGATTGCCAAGGCATGCTGCACTGTCTTGCCCAATTTCCTCGATCAGTTCTCGGACGGCATCGCGCCGCCGCCAAAACCGCCGGAATTCGGGGCCGCCTCGGGCGTTTCCACACCGGTGAAGGCCAGCACGGGGCTGGTGGCGATGCGGGCCTACAAGCGGGCAGATGTGCCGAGTTTCCAGCGGAGGCAGATGGAGAAGCTCAATATCTATACTGGCTTTGTCGGCGATGCGGTTCTGTCCACGGATACGCAGAAGTTCCTGGCCCCCCAAGGCGTTCGCAAGGAAAGCCTGCAGAACAGCGCGACCGACGACGCTCTGCGCAACCTGCAGGAGGCCGGGATCGAGAACATCGAGGTGCGGCCTTACGACCCCAAGCTGGCTGACCGCTACCTGTTGGATTTCGCGCGCACGCCCAGTCGACTGGACCCGAGCGCGAAGATCATCGTCTATGAGCGGGACGGCAAGGCTGCCTTCGTGGCCGAAGAGCGGATCACGACAGTGACGACACCGGCGCCCAAGCTCACCCCTGCCGAGGAGGCGCGCATTGTCGAGCTGACCAGCCGGATCGAAAAGGCCAAGGACACGTCGGCGGCGGAGGAAGCCCTCGCCAACCTGAAGCTGGAAACCGCCAAGATCGAGACCGAGGTGGATGCCCTGCGTGTCATGCGGGAGGCGGAGGCCCAGAGCCTGGAGGCGCTCAAGATAGAGCGCGACAGCCTCAAGACGGAACTGGAGGGGCTGCGCTCCGGTCTGGATGCGGTGGGTGAGATGCAACGCAAGATGAAGGTCGATGTGGACAGCCTGCGACCGGTGACCGAGCTGGAAGGGGTCTCGCGCGAGGTCGCGGCCCGGCTTGAACGTGCAGGCGTGCGGACGATCGGGGACCTGGCCACGGCGTCCACCGCCAAGCTCAGAACGGCAGAAATCGGGCAGGACACGGCGGCGCGCAAGGCCCTGATCGACACCGCCAAGCTGCGGTTGCGCTAGGGAGAGGGTATCATGGGCCATTTTATCGGGCGCATTCGCAAACGCGCAAGATGCAGCGTCAAACCGGGGGCGCGGGGAAACTCCCCCGCCGTCCGCGCCGCCCTTCACGCAGGGCAGGTACAGGCCAAGCTGCGGGTGGGACCCCAGAATGACGCCTACGAAAGGGAGGCGGATGCGGTCGCCGCGCGGGTCGTCGCGGATCAGCCCGTCGGGCCGATCTCGACCTTGGCCGGTTCCGCCAGCCAGCGCAAATGCGACGCTTGTTCGGACGAGGACGAGCACATCCAGGCGCAACGCAGATCCGATGTGCAACGGCAGCCCGAGGAGGAGGAAGAAGAACTCCAGATGAAGCGGCGAGACGTCGTGCAGCGTCAGCCGGAAGAGGAAGAAGAGGAGGTGCAGGCAAAGCGACATGACACCCTGCAGCGTGCGCCCGAGGAGGAGGAAGAGGAGCTTCAGATGAAAGGGCGCGAGGTTGGGGCAGGCACAGGCCCCGTCCCAAGCGCCCGGATCGACAGGATGCGCGGCGGGGGCCAGCCGCTGGCCTCGGGGGCACGGCGGTTTTTCGAGGCGCGCATGGGTGCGGATTTCTCGGATGTGCGGGTGCATACCAGCGCTGACGCGCAACAGGCCGCCAAGGCGCTGAACGCGCGGGCCTTCACCACCGGACGGGACGTGGTGTTCGGGCCGGGTGAATACGCGCCGGGCACGCATCGAGGGGCCGAATTGCTGGCCCATGAGCTAACCCATGTCATCCAGCAGCGCGGTTATCGCGGTGCGCCCGCAGACGCCGCACCGATCCAGCGTTGGCAGATCGGTGCCGGGCCTGTTCCTGCCGGGACGGATTGGGAAACAGTGCCGGACGGGACGCCCGCGGGTCAGCCGAACCATCGCCGACGCCTAGCCGCGGCCCGGTCCATTGTCGCGCGGCTCTTGTCCAGCACCCGGTGCCAGAACTATTTCGCCGACAATTGTGACGGGGGCACGCGGACCGCGCTCCGCGATGCCTTTGATGATTCCCGCGTCTACCGGATGGATGATGACGGCATCCGGCTGGGTGAAAACATCCGTGGCACCAGCGACATCGCCTATAATAATACGGCGTATGACCAGGGGCGGTACTTCCTTGCCGCGACCCTGCTCCATGAGATGTACCATGTCTGCGCGCCGAACCGGCCCGCGAACTCCCGGGAATTGTTGGCCGAAAACGCGCTGGAGGCCTGTCGGCTGTATGCGCCTTACCTGCGGCGGATCTTGCCCCGCAGTGGTCCGGCGGGCTCGGCGGTCACGCTCACAGGTTGGGGGCTCGGGCCGAGCCAGGGACCCAGCGACCGGGTGGAATTCAACGGTGCGACGTGCCGCGTGCTGTCCTGGACCTTTGATCGCGGCACCTCGATGGTCACGATCCGGGTTGTGCTTCCGGCGGGTGCGCGCACGGGCCATTTCCGCGTCTTCAACAACAATGTGGGCTCCCGCCCGGCGGCCTTCACCGTGACCTGAGCGATGCTGACCCACGCCAAGACACGGGAGCCGAAAACCACCGGTGCCCCTGTGGCGGCGAGGGGTCGCGCCGCACCTGTTCGCCCATGTCTGGAGCCGGGGCTCATTCAGCGCGCGGCCACGCTTGGCAAGCGCGACGATGTCTATGAGCGGGAAGCGGAGCGCGTGGCGAAGGCCGTATCCAGTGGGGATCGGCCGGAACCGGTCAGCATGGCGGCCCCAAGCGGTGTCCCGCAGCGGCTGACCGAAACGGATGCCGAGGCCGAGCGACCTGGGGAATATCTCATCCAGCCCAGCCGCGAGGGCGCGCAAGGGGGCGAGCCGCCGCTGCGCAAGGGCTTCCTTCAACGGCTTTTGGAATTGCGGCGCGGCGGGCGGCCTCTGCCTGACACGGTGCGCAGCGAGATGGAGGCCCGGATCGGCGAGGACTTCTCCGACGTGCGCATCCATACCGGGCGGGAGGCATCGGACCTCGCCGCGGAGATCCACGCCCGCGCCTTTACCGTGGGGCGCGATGTGGTTTTCGCGGGCGACAGTTTCGCACCGGACACTTTGTCGGGTCGCCATCTGATCGCCCATGAGTTAACCCATGTGGCGCAGCAGCGGGGCCCGCGCGCTGACAGTGCCGTGGCGCAGGCCGCACCGGGCGGACTGCAACGGGACGTTTCGGACTATATCCCCGACCTGCCGGATGTCGGCAGCATTGTAATGGGGCTGGTGCGCGACTACGCCCCGCGGCTTGCCCCGATCCTCGACAAGGGGCCGTTCAACTGGCTGACGGATCAACTCGCAGGCGTGTTCTCTGGCGTGATCGACAAGGTCACGGCGCTCGATCCGGGCCAGCATGTCACCGCCCTGGTCGAGACATTCGGCGGGATGGTGGAGAGCGCCGCCGAGATCATCGGCGCGCTCGTGACGGGCGATTGCGGGCCGATGATGGCGGCGCTGGGCCGGATGAAGGCCCTGGTGCTCGAGGTCGCGGGCAAGGCCTGGGACAAGACAAAGGCGTTCTTTGCCCCGGTCGGTGCGTTTTTCTCCGACCTGTGGTCTTCGGTCTCGGCGGCGGGCAGTGCCGCGATCACCTGGATCAAGGAGTTCGCTGGCGAGATCTGGACCGGCATCGAGGAAATAGGTGCCCATATCTGGGACAAGACCAAGACGATCCGCGACTACGGCATGGGCGCGTGGGATTGGCTGTCCGAGAAGCTTTTCGGGGCAAGCGATGCCGGGAAGGCCACGGATGGAAATGGGGTCCTTGGGCTGATCACCGACAAGGCCATGGAGGCCTGGGACTGGGTCAAGGCCCGCACGCGACCCGTGTGGGAGCCGGTCAATGAGGCCATTGAGACAGTCAACGAGTTGATCCCGCCGGACTTCGTTGCCGATCTCGGCGAGAAGATGACCAGCTTCGCCGATGACGTCGAAAGCACCGCGGACGAACTGGACCAAGGCAATTCGCTGGCCGAGAACCGCGAGGCGCTGTCAGGGGTGTTGCCGTCCCTGGACGGGATCATCACGACTGTGCGGGGCGTGATCGAAGGTGCGGGCAGCTTCCTGACCACCACCATCGGCAAGGTCGCGGGCAAGGTCACAAGCTTCATGACGAAGCTGCGCAGCAGCGATCTGGTCTCCGGTCTTGCGAGCGCACTGGGCTGGCTTGAGACCGCGATCGAGGATGTCTCAGGCTGGGCGGCGGACAAGGTTGGCACGCTCTTCGAGTGGTACCTGAAGGCCTTCGATTTCCTGTCGCCCTTCGTGAAGCAGTTGATCGAGATCGTCGGCAAGGTGGTCGAGATCGCGGTCGATATCCTTCTGTTGCCCAAACTTCTTCTGACCAAGGCATGGGACCTGATCCCCGAGTGTATCCGGGAGCCGATCAAGAGTTTCGTGTTGGACACGGTGCTGGCGCAAGTGCCGATATTCAACCAGTTGCTCAAGATCGGTGGCCTGTGGAAGAAGGTGCAGGAGGTCGCGTTCGAGATCCTCGCCTCGATTTTGGCCAAGGGCGATATCCTCAAGGCCGCCTGGACCTTCTTCAAGGAGATGCTGGCGCTGATCGGCTTGCCAGCGAAACTCGTGGTGCAGATCCTCGCAAAGGCCGCGCGGGCCTACGGGATGATCCTGCGGAACCCCATCGGTTTTCTGATCAACCTGCTGAAGGCGATGAAGGAGGGCTTCACCCTCTTTTTCGACAACATCCTGACTCACCTGATGAACGGGGTGGTGGGGTGGCTGACCGGGGCGGTGAGCGCGGCTGGTCTGAGCTTTCCGACCGAGCTCACTTTCCAGGCGGTGCTCGATTTCGTGCTGCAACTGCTCGACATCACTGTGGAGCGGGTTCTGGAGCGGCTGGAAAAGAAAATCGGACAGGAGAAGGTCGCCAAGATCCGCAAGGCGCTCGATTACGCCGACGGGGTCTGGGAGTTCATCCGGGTGATCGTGACCGAAGGCGTTGGCGGGCTTTGGCGGTTCATCCAGGAGAAGCTGTCGAACCTGTGGTCCATGGTGTTGCAGAGCACTATCGGCTGGGTGGTCGAGAAGATCATCACCGAGGCCACGGTGAAGATCCTGTCCTTCCTCGACCCTTCGGGTATCATGGCGGTGATCAACAGTTGCATCGCGATCTATCGGGCGATCGAGACCTTCGTACAGCAGCTCAAGGCGATGTTGCAGATCGTCTCGAAGGTGCTGGACGGCATCGTCGGCATTGCCAAGGGCGCCATAGACGTGGCGGCCGGGTTCCTCGAGAAAGCCATGGCCGACAGCCTGCCCGTCGCCATCGCATTCCTCGCCGATCAGGTGGGGTTGGGCGATTTGTCCGACCGGATCAAGGAGTTCGTCGAGGGGCTGCGAGATTTGGTCAATGGCGCCATCGACTGGCTCATCGACAAGGCGCTGAAGTTCGGGCAGGGGTTCTTGAAACTGGTCGAGAGCGGCGTGGATCTTGCCAAAGCCGGGGTCCGCAAACTGAAAGATTGGTGGACCGCGCGGACGGATTTCAAGACGACGGGCGGCGAGCCGCACAGCATTTCGATCGAAGGCCAGGGGCGCAATGCCAAGGTCATCCTCCGCTCCACCCCGGTGACCTATGCGGATTGGATTGCCGACACGAGCAACTTCACCCTGGACACGCCCAAGAAGCAGAAGGCCTATCAGGATGCCGTGGTGAAGTCCGGCGAGCTTGATGCGGCGATCTCGGCTGCGGCCTCCAACCCGTCATCGGCAACTCCCGAGGCTAGGGATGCCACCCAGGGGGATCACGGTCCCAAGATACAGGCTCTTGTCAACGAACTCGGAGACCTGACATCCGTGTTCATGCCCAACTCGGCAACGAAGGATGAAGAAAGCAGTCCGCCGATCTACGGGGGCCTCTACAAAAACAAGTACGGCACATCGGTCACGGTCCAGCGACTGACAAACCAGGTGCCGAAAGGGGGCACAGCCGCGAGCGGGCGCGGAGACCGGTGGACCGAACTCGCCCCTCGTGGCACCAGCCCTGGCTCGCCCGATGGTTATTATGTCCGCGGCCACCTTTTGAACCAGAAACTCGGCGGACCTGGGGCGAAGTGGGAGAACCTCACCATTCTCACGCAGGATGCGAACAATCGCGAGAAGGCGTCCCACGAGAAAAAGTTCGAGAGCAAGGTAAAGGATGCGGTGATACCGGATGCGGGCACGATCGCGCCCAAGGCCGTCAACTTTGTCTGTACCGTGAATTACGGACGGGAAGACCGGGTCGATCAAGCCGATCGGTTCCTGGAGAGAACGACACCCGCTGTGCGATCCAACCGTTTGAGTATCGCGCAGACGGAAAGTATCGCGCGCATCATCCGCGCGGAGACCGACGTTCCCTTTTCCATGGATTGCTCGGCGTTCGAGTTGAACGACGACGGCGCGAAGAAAGCCGAGTTGGTAACCTTCCGGGTGCAGAATCCGATCAAGACGGATGACAAGGACTACTACGTCAAATCCGATACTGCCAAACCGACGCTCAACATGAACACGGCGAACCGCAACCAGCTCAAGCTCGTGTATGGGATCGGCGACAAGACGGTGGACAAGTTCTTTGCAATTCGGACTGCGCGCATGGCCAAGTCACCGCCCGAACCGTTCGAGAGTCTCGACGATCTCAAGGCGCTCAAGTCCGGGGGGGCCGTGCTCTTCAACAAGATACAGATCGAAGAGCTTCCCCTCACCTACAAACTCCAATTCTGACCAAGGAGCCCACGCAATGACAGATGATCTTGATAAGAAAAGCCTCGGCGACAGCTTTGCCGTCGCGATCCTGCAGTGGCCCGCCGTGATCGGGGCCTTGACGCTGGAGGGCGAGGGCTGGGTCCTCGTGCTGCGCGGCGTTCTGGCGACCTGGGCAGCGCTGGTCTCTCTCGGGTTGATCTTCGGGCGTCCGGAGGGCGCGCGCTGGGGTCTGGTGATGACCCTCACCGCCGGCTTCGCAGCGGCGTTCTGGATCACGGTTCCAAGTTTCTGGGCGCTGATCTGGTTCGTGCTGCTCATGATCGGCTTGCACACGTCCATCAAGGTAAGGATGGACGAGGCGTGCGTCGGCGGGTCGGATGAACGTAAGGCAAGCATTGCGGTGCAAAGGCAGTGATGCGCCGCAGGACCAGTCCGCGCGCGGAATAGTCGGTGGGCCTCGACTACGGCGGGGCGGGCGGCCCGACCGGGACCGCCCATAGGTTCGATCAGGACGAGACGGGCTCTACGCCGTATTTTTCGGCCAGCGCATCCAGATCCTTGCGAAGCGCCGGATTGAGGGTGAGGCCCTGCCGGCGTCGTGTCTCGGCGGCCTGTGTCTTGCCATCGCCCGGCAACCGGACAGGGTGGTGCCCGGGCAAGGGGGGCGAGGCGCGCATCTCGCCAAAGACGCGGCGCGCCGTCTCGGCAAACCCGTCGCCCAGCCCGAACGCCGCGGGGTCGAGGGCCATGACGAACTGGCCGGTATTCGTGGGCGAGGTCGTGTCGGAGGTGAAATCCACCACGTCCGACCCGAAGGCGGCACCGTTCAACACACCGGCCATAAGGCCGATCGCCACCGACAGCCCGAAACCTTTGGGCCCGCCGATGGGCAGTAGGAAGCCTTCCGACTTGCGGGCAGGATCGGTCAGCGGCTTGCCGTCGCGTCCGACCATCCAGCCCTCGGGCATGTCGGCCCCCTGTTGCAGCAGGGTCTTGATCTTGCCCATCGCGGCGACCGTGGTGGCCATGTCGAAGACGAACGGATCCGGCCCCTCGGCGGGGGCGGAAAAGGCGATGGGGTTGGTGCCGAGCAGCAGGTCCGTGCCCCCATAAGGTGGCACATGGTTGGCACTGCCCACGGCGGCGGCCATGCCCAACAGCCCGGCCTCGGCCTGGGGGCGCACATAGAGGGCGAGGGGCCCCGCGTGGTTGCCACGCCGCACTCCGACCCAGCCGATCCCGGCTTGGCGGGCCTTCTCCATGGCCAGATCACGGGCGGCGGCCATGGCGAGATGCCCAAAGCCGTTGTCGCCGTCGATCAGGGCCGTGGCAACGGTCTGTTGCAGGACCGATATGTTCGGGGCCGGGTTACAGCCTCCGCCCTCCAGCCGGGCGAGGTACTGGCGCAGGCGAAAGACGCCATGGGTGCCGTAGCCATAGATGTCAGCTTCGACCATCAGGCCGGCCACCTTGTTGGCGTCTTGCGTCGGCACCCCGCGCGCAGAGAGCGCGCGGGCCACGAAGTCCTGCAGCGCCTCGGCGCTGATCGTGTCGTCAGGCATCGTAGGAGCCCACGCTTTCTTTCTGCCAGAACACGACGCGGCGCTGGGTCCACTGCACCAGCAGGTAGAGCGTCAGCCCCACGAGGCTGAGATAGAGGATCAGCGAGAACACGCGGGGCGTATTGAGCTGCGACGCGGCCACCCGGATCAATTCGCCGAAGCCCTTGCCACCGCCGAGGAATTCGCCGGTAATCGCCCCGGCCATGACGCCGACCGCGCCGATCTTGAGCCCGGTGAAGATCTGCGGCAGGCCCGTGGGCAGCTTCATCTTGATCAGGGTCTGCATCCGGCTCGCACCCATGGTCTTGAACAGCATCCGCGCGTTCTCATCGGCGGCATGCAACCCTGCCGCGGTGCCCACGACGATGGGGAAGGTCGCGATGAAGGCCGCCAGCGCCACCTTCGACTCGATCCCGAAGCCGAGCCAGGCGACGAAGAGCGGTGCGAAGGCGACCTTGGGCATGGTGTCGATTGCCACGAGATAAGGCATCACCGCCTTCTCGCCGAACGCCGTCTCGCCCACGAGTACGCCGAGGGAAAACCCGATCGCGATGGCAAGCGCGAAGCCATAGATCACCTCTTTCACGGTGATCCAGAGCGCCCCCAGCATGTAGCCTCCGCTAAGCAGGTTTTGACCGACGAAGATCATGTCCTTGAGCGTTTCCCACGGCGTCGGCAGTATGATCGGCGAGACGAGCCCGAAGCTGGTTACCAATTGCCAGGTGCCGATGAACACCACGAACACGAAGGTCATGGCGATCCAGCGCGGCACGCTGTCGATGAAGGCCACTTCCTGTTCCCAGACCGTGTCTTCGAAATCGTCCTTGTCGGACAAGTTGTTGGTCATGTCGGTCACATGTCTTCTCCCTTGTCCAATTGACCACGTATATGGTCGACGATGGCGCCGAATTTCGGGGTTGTCATCATGTCGAGCGTGCGCGGCCGGGGCAGGTCGACCTCGACGATCTCGGCAATCCGGCCGGGGCGGGGTTTCATCACGACAATATCGTCGGACAGGATGACGGCCTCCTGGATCGAGTGGGTCACCAGGAAGGCGGTGGCGTTCTGCTCTCGGCAGATCCGCTGCAATTCCATGTTCATCATGTCACGGGACAGCTCGTCGAGCGCGCTGAAGGGCTCGTCTAGCAGAAGGACCGCCGGCTCCGTGATCAGCATCCGGCAGATCGAGGCGCGCTGCGCCATGCCGCCGGACAATTCGTTGGGGTAGACGTTCTCGAACCCTTTGAGCCCAACGATCTCGAGCAGTTCATAGGCCTTATCCATGGCTTTGTTCGCGGCAGCCTTGCCATCCCGGATCTCGATTGGCAGCACGATGTTCTCGACCGCGGTCTTCCACGGAAAGAGCGTCGCTTGCTGAAACATCATGCCGATGTCCCGCCGCGCGCCGCGCACCGGCTCTCCTTGCAGGATCACACGCCCCTTAGAGGGTGGGATCAGGCCGGCCATGATTTTCAACAGGGTTGACTTGCCGCATCCGCTCGACCCGATCACGGAGGTGAAGCTGCCCTTGCGCAGGGTCAGATCGACATCCTCAAGCGCCACGACGCTGTTGCGCGCATAGGTCTTGCTGACGCGCGTCAACTCATAAACTGGCGCGCCGAGAGGCGCGCCAGAGTAATCGGAAGCAACTGCGGGCGTCATCAGTTGACTGCCGCGGCGCCGATTTCAGCGAATTCATTGGTCCAGGCCGCGTCGAGATCCTCCAGAGGACCGGGCAGCTCTCCACCGGCGACCAGCGCGTCCTGCCATTCGGCCCAGACCGCACCCGGGTACCAGCCCAGGTGTTCGGCATCGTCCGTCGGGATCGTCTTGGACCGGACTGCGTCGAACAGGGCGGATTGGAACTCCTTGTCCTCACCTTCCTGGGGGTTGCCGGCGGCCAGATGTGCAAGCACGGCTTCGCGGTTTGCATCGTCCAGCGCAAAAGCATGACCCCTGGCGAAGGCGCGGCTCCAGGCTTCGACCAGTTCGCGATCGTTGCGGATGGTTTCGCCCATGGTCGCGATGCCATTGCCGAAGAACCGCCCGAATTCCGCGGGCGTGATGTCGCGCACGGCCATGCCGCGCTGGTTCAGGATCGCCGTATCCGCTGTCGAGGCCGAGTATGCATCGATCTCGCCATTCAGGAAGGCAGCTGTTGCCGGGCCACCATCACCAACTGTCAGGAACTCGTAGTCCTCGCCTGCCGTCATGCCGGCGCCGGTCATCACGTTGCGCGCAAAACCGACTTCGGCGCCATCGGCGGTACCGGTGCCGATCACCTTGCCACGCAGCCCTTCCACATCCTGGATGTCGGAGCCTTCCTGTACCGCGATGCCGAAGTTGCTGCGCGCGGCCACGTTATAGATATGGACTGCGTCCACGCCGCGCGCACGGGCCGCGATCAGGGGGCCGGGGCCGGGCCGCCCGAAATGCGCCTGGCCTGCGGACAGGGCCTGCAGAACGGCGCCCGAGCCGTTGATCGCTTCGACCGTGACGTTCAGGCCTTCTTCCTCGAAGAAGCCTTCGCCAATGGCGACGAAAACCGGGAAAGAGTTGATCGCCGAGGGGCTGGGCTGCACGAAAGTGATGTCGCGCAGTTCGTCGGTGGCAAGGGCGGGCGCCCCGAAAGTGCCGGCCAGGGGCAGGGACGCGACCATCGCGGCGGTGAAAAGTCTTCTGTTGATCATGGGTGTCTCCTCCAGGTTGGATTTCGTCATGGCCACTCACCGAGCGGCCTGCTCAGTGCGTCATGCAACGCGCACCGTGTTCTTGAGTTGTCCGATATTTGCGATATCGCAGATCACCGTGTCGCCCGGCTTGAGGTATTGCGGCGGGTCCATCGCGTAGCCCACGCCCGAAGGTGTGCCGGTTGCGATGATATCCCCCGGCTCCAGGGTCAGGCCCTCGGACAGCGATGCGATCAGGGTCGGAATGTCGAAGATCATGTCATGGGTCCAGCCGTTCTGGCGCAGCTCGCCATTGACCGACAAGCTGATCGACAGGTCCTGCGGGTCCGTGATTTCGTCCGCCGTAACGATCCAGGGACCGATCGGGCAGGAGCCGTCCAGGGACTTGCCCTTGAAATACTGCCCGCCATGGCGGCGCTGAACATCGCGTGCGGTAATGTCGTTGAGGATGGTGTAGCCGAACACATGCGCGAAGGCGCGGTCCTTTGGGATATCGCGACCAGTGGTTCCGATCACCACGGCCAGTTCGACCTCGTAGTCGATCTTTTCCGACACGGACGGGAAAATCAGAACATCTCCACCATGACCCACGACTGCCGTGGCAGGCTTTGTGAAATAGACCGGATGCTCGGTGATGCCGATCTTTGCGTTCTGGGCGCGCTCGCCCTCAGCAATGTGTTCGGCATAGTTCCGGCCCACGCAGAAGATATTCTTGCGCGGCGTGTGCAGTGGCGCCAGGAACGGATTGTCGAGGGAGATCCGCGCATCGCGATAAGACCCGTTCTCGGCGGCCTCGACGATTTCGCGCAAGGCGTCCAGTGCGTCCGGGCCCGCGTCGATGAGCGCCTGCAACGTGCCGGTGCGTAGGGCATCGCCAGCCTCCCCGGGCACATCCCAGGCGCAGGCGGCATAGTTCAGCGCCGCACCATTCGATAGTAAAACTACCGCCATGGGGTTACCCCCCACGGCCAGCGTCGCAAGTTTCATGCCATTCTCCTCCCCAAAGAACGGGTTTCTTGACGTGCTGCACCAAACTCGCGCCAGATCCCTTGCGGACCTCGGCACCCCAGGTGCATTTTCAGCGAAACCGCAGAGCAGCCTCGTGCTTGCAAATAGGAACACAGTTGGGTGCCCAGGCAATCAACCAATGTGCCGATTGGGTGGAATTTCATGGCGCAGGCCAAAGAACTTGTCAGCATCATCCGCCAGCTCATCGCCGAGAAGGGCTACAAGCTGAGCGATCGGTTGCCGCCGGAACGGGAGCTGTGCAAGACCCTTGGCGTCTCACGGCACATCCTGCGCAACGCCCTGATCGAAATGGAAAAAAGTGGCCTAATCTGGCGCCATGTGGGGCGGGGGACCTTTGTCGGGCCCCGGCCCATCCTGAACCTAGATGATGTGCTGTTCCTGCGGGATCTGGTGACGCCGGCGCAGGTGGTGACGGTGCGGTTCACGATTGAGCCGGAGTTGAGCCGGCTGGCGGCCTCCCACGCCAAGCGGTCCGATTGCGACCGCATGAAGCAGTGTGCGGATCGGTGTCGCGAGGCCGAGGATTGGCGCACCTACGAGGCATGGGACAACAATCTTCACCACGCCATCGCGCGCGCAGCCCGCAACCAGCTCTTCTTGTATTTCTTCGAAACCTTGAATTCCGTTCGGCGCTCCATCGTCTGGGGACAGGCGCGTGAGACCCGCAAACCGGAAGAGGGATATGTCAGCTTCCGCCAGCACGATGATATCGTGGCCGCGATCGCCGAGGGGGATGGCGACCGCGCGGCGCGTTGCATGATCCGACATCTTGAAACTGTCTATGCGGATGTGCTGCGCAAAGGTGTCCCCAGAGACACCTGAAGCGGTGCTACACCTTTCGGGTTCGGGTCCGAATGGCGTCTCGCCCGCCTTCGTTCAACGGTGCTGCGCGGTTTGGTTTCCGCTCCGATCGTGTTTGTGGCGGGCAAAGAGCGCTCGGGCGGTCGTGACTTGCCAGCAGATCAATGAGCAGAGGTCAGACCCGCATCTGCGAGTATTCGCCAGCCCTCCTCGGAGCCGAAATAGGCGAGCACTCCAGGTGAGGCTCGTCATGGTGGCCCGTGTTCGAGAGACCGGCAGAACAGCATGTCCGGGGGACGAGGTCGTCGGGCAGAATGCCGGCAAGCTCGATGCCCAGATGCGCATGCAACCGGATCTCGGTGACCTGTCGGAAGCCCAGGGGGCGTGCAGACCGTCGCCTCGCCAGCGCCTCCATGTTTTCCGCTCCGGTTTGGGTTCGGATGGTCTTCGTTGAGGTTATTTCCGAAAGGCCGAGCCGCTCGATCAGGCGTGCGATCTTCATGCCGCTGGAGGCGCGGTTGTGGATCAGCGCCTCCGCTGCGGTAAGCGTGCAGTACAGGGAGCTTTCGCTGCTGAGGTCATAGCGGGGCGCGCCGGTCGGAACGGCGGCACCGACTGAAATGCAGCCCAATTGCGCTGTGGTGTCAGCGCGCAGGGTGCTGCTGGCAAAGGCCTCGACGCAACGCCGGACGCCCTCGTTCAGCCCTCCGGCGCTGAGAACACGCAAACGGGCTGTCACGAAGACGGGGCCGGTGTCTCTGGGGCGGATCCCGCCGCGCGCCCCACCACATGCTAGAGTTCTCCGAACAGACGGCCCGAGACAGAGCGGAGGTGCAGATGCATGGCCGCCTGCGCGGCGACAGGGTCGCGCGCTTCGATCCCCTCGAGGATTTTCTCATGCTCTTCAAAGCTTGTGTGGTTGTCATCGGGCCGGTTGGTCTGGCGTACCACGTTGTTCCAGGCCACCGTGCGGCGGACCTGATTCAATTGGTCAAACAGGGAAAGCAGCAACACATTGTCTGTAGCTTCCGCGATGGACCGGTGGAACGAGTCGTCCTGCGCTTCATAGGCGTCCCAGGTTCCGGCATTTCTACACCTGCGCATGGCCTGCCGAAGCCGGACCACAGCCTCGTGCGATGCGTGCAGGGCAGCTTCGCGTGCAAGCGCCGGTTCCAGAGCGATCCGCGCGCGCATCAGCTGCACCGGGGTAATCTGCTGGCTCAGTTGGACAAGTGATCCAGCACCGGCCGCACTGCCCTGGGCGGATACGAAAGTGCCCTTGCCCACGTGGCGCCAGATCTCTCCGTCGCGCTCCAGTGCATCGAGCGCCTTGCGCAATCGGTTGCGGGTCATGCCGAGGCTGCCGATCAGTTCACGTTCCGACGGCAGGCGGTCACCGGGCACGTAACCGCCGCTTTCGATGAATGCGCGAAGGACGCTAACCGCGTTATCCCGTTCAGACTGTTCCGGCCGTATCAGCACGATGCGCCCATAAAATGGTTGACCAATTTTGCTTGATTGATCATGATTGAACTGCAGATCTAGGGAAAATTCAACATAAAAGAGCGTTAATCTAGGATTGATCTTGATTGGTTCCGCGCTCCCTCGGGCGATCTGGAAGAACAGCAGAAGAAGACATCGGAGGAATTTATGTCTGAGTACGTGATCGACACACCGCCCTTGGTGGCCTTGCCAATCGCCGGGATGGACGCACTTTTTCCGGTGCGGCGTGTCTACTGCATCGGGCGTAACTATGCCGCCCATGCAATCGAGATGGGGCACAATCCCGATCGCGAGCCGCCGTTCTTCTTCCAGAAAAACCCGAACAATCTCGACCCTTCCGGTGAGTTCCCCTACCCGCCCCACACCTCGGATGTGCATCACGAAGCCGAAGTTGCGGTAATGTTGAAATCCGGCGGCACGAACATCCCCATCGACGAGGCCGAGAGCCATATCTACGGCTATGCGCTATCGTTGGACATGACGCGCCGGGATCTTCAGGGCGAGCAGAAGAAGATGGGGCGTCCCTGGGAAATCGGCAAGGCGTTCGAGCGGTCGGCGCCCGTTGGTCCGATCCACCGGATCGAAGAGACCGGCCCGCTGAACGAGGGCGCTCTGCGCCTGACCGTGAACGGTGAGACACGGCAGGAAGGCGACCTGAACCAGATGATCTGGAAGGTTGCTGAGATGATTTCCTATCTTTCGGAATATTTCGAGCTGGCGCCCGGGGATGTCATCCTGTCGGGCACGCCGTCCGGTGTGGCGGCGGTTGAGAGGGGCGATGTGATGGAGATCTCCGTCGAAGGGCTCGGCAGCATGTCGGTCAAGGTCTTCTGAGACCCGGCATGGCGACAGTAACGCCAGACACATGGGACTCGAGGTGATGGATCAGGCTGATCGGACCGCGCCGGGCACGTCGGCGCAGGGCTTGAGCCTGTCGCTGGCGAGTTGGGATCATGACCGTGTCATGGCGTTACATGATGGCCGGGTGCGCGTGCCGGGTGTCGCGCTGCGGGGAACGGTTGCGCCGACATCCGAGCTGTTTCCGCGCGCGGTGGGCGATGCCCCTTACGATATCACCGAGATGTCGATTTCCAGCTACGTGCTGCAGGTGTCGCGCGGGGTTGGCGCGTATGTTGCGATCCCGGCCTTCGTCAGCCGCGCATTCCGGCATGCAGGCTTTTTTGCCAGGGCTGGCTCCGGCATCGAAACTCCGGCGGATTTCGCCGGACGCAGGATCGGCGTGCCCGAATACCAGATGACCGCCGCGCTCTGGATGCGCGGCATCCTGGCCGATGAGTACGGGGTCGCTGCCCGGCAGGTGCATTGGCGTACCGGCGCGCTGGACGCGGGCGTCCGGCGCGAGCGCCTTGAACTTGAGCTGCCGGAGGGGATGCGCGTGGAGCCCATCTCGGAGGGCGAGACCCTGCAAGACCTGCTGCTTGCCGGTGAAATCGACGGGCTGCTCGCCCCGAAGCCACCCAATGCCTTTCTGGCCGGCGATGCCCGTTTTGTCCGGCTGTTCCCGGATTTCGAAGCCGCGGAGCGCGCCTATCACGCGAAGACCGGGTTTTTCCCGATCATGCATCTGATTGGCGTGCGCAAGTCCCTCGTCGATGCGCATCCGTGGTTGCCGCGCGCGCTCTATGACGGGTTCGTCGAGGCCAGGGACATGGCCCTGCAGCGTTTGCGGTCCGTGTGGTTGGGCAATGCCAACCGTCTGTCGCTGCCTTGGCTCGGGGCCACGATGGAGCGGACGATTTCGGCGCTGGGCCCCGATTACTGGAGCTACGGCTACCGCGCCAATCGCGAGGAACTGGCCGCCGTTTGCCGCTACTCTGTGGAGCAGCATCTGGCCGCGCGCGCGGTGCAGCCGGAAGACCTGTTCCACCCCTCCGTGCTGGAGACCTGACAATGGCGGAATTCCTCCATGCGGGTCTGGGGTGGTCGATCGCATCGACCCTCACCGCGCTGAGCTTCTTCACGTTCTCCATGACGGCGGCCTTCGGCATTGGTGGCACGGCGGTGATGCTTGCGGTCCTGGCGACACTGTTGCCTGCGGCGGCGATCCCCCTGGTGCACGGGTTCGTGCAACTGGGGTCCAATGCGGGACGGGCGACGATCATGTGGCGGCACCTGCGCCGCGAGATCGCCCCGATGTTTCTGGCAGGCGCGGTCATCGGGATCGCGCTTGGCAGCGTGTTCTTGGTGCAATTGGACCCTGCGATTCTGCAGATCGCCCTAGGCTCCTTTATACTTTAGTCGATCACAGTCACGCCACCGGCCTTCATGCGGAGGTCGACCGCGATCGCTGGGGGCTTATCAAGTTTCCTGACGATGTTTTTCGGCGGCACCGGCCCATGTGTCGGCGCTTATCTGCGCAGCCTCAAACTCGATCGGCTCACCCTTGTGGCGCCCCACGCGACGCTGATGACCTTTCAGCACCTTCTCAAGACCGTAGCATTCGGATTGCTGGGCTTTGCATTTTCCACTTGGGCCAGCCTGTTTGCGTGCTGATCGGACAGCTGGGGTTCACGCTTACAACGTTTCTGTTCCTGCTCAGCAGCATGGCGATCCTGTCAAGGTTCCAGGACCCCGCCCGGATCACGGGATTGGCCGCGGTGATCTCGCTGATCGGGTGGGTGGTGTGAACCTTCGCCTTAGACACCCGGTTTCCCCGCGGATGGTTCGAGCCGGCCCTGGCCATGGACCCCCAGATGGGGCTGGTCTTCATGGTCACGCTCTATTGCGCGGCCCGGATGGGGGCGGGCATCCGGGCCATTCTCTTCAACATTCCCGGCACGGCGGGGGCCGCGGCAACACCCCAGGATGGCTATCCCATGGCCAAGCAAGGCAAAAGGCAGCAGGCGCTGGCAATCAGCTTCGTCGCCTCGGCCCTTGGCGGGCTGCTGACCACCATTAACGCGCTCCCGGCCATGCCGCTGCTGGCCCGTACCGGGTCCTACGTGCATTCGGTCGAGATGATCGTAGTGATGCTGTTCGGGGTTTTACTGATCGCGTCGATTGCAGCCCAGGGCATGCTCAAGGGCCTGGTCGCTGGTTTCTTCGGCTTGATGATCGGTGCGATCGGGACGGATGTGGTCTACGCCACGCCCGCGGCACCTTCGGGTTTCTGACACTTTACGACGGTGTGCCGCTCGTCCCGGCGCTGGTGGGCCTCTTTGCCGTGTCCGAGGCGTACATTATCATCGAAAAAAAGGCGATCATCACCGACGATGCCGAGCTGAAGGATCCCAACTGGCATGACACGTTCGACGGGGTGCGCATCGCGCTCTCGCGTTGGTGGCACATCGCCTGGAGACGGATGGGCTGCGATTGATACGGGATGGCAGAATTCCGGCACTGGTCCGGTCGGATGGGTGGCAAGTGGTCGACCATGCGTCGAAATTCGCCTCGGCCTGCACATGGTCGCAGGACATGGGGCTGGATGAAGCTGACGTGTTCGAAAGACTGACCCAGTCCAACGCAAAGCGGTTCACGGTGATCGACAGCACGCCGGTCGAGACGGCGATCCCGGATCCCCTACCAATCCTGCGGTCGAGGCATGTTACGAGCGCCCCTACAGGATGCACGGCTTACTTGCGCCCTCCGCCGCGATGGCGATTGATGCAGCTGGCATTTTGGCTGTCCACACCCACAGCTAGGGGATCTATGCCTTGCGCGAAAGTATCGCAGACAGTCTCGATCTGCCTTTGGAAGAGGTCGTGCTGATCCGCACGCCGGGCGCGGGCTGTTACGGGCACAATGGCGCCGATGACGCGGCTTTCGAGGCGACACTGGTCGCCATGTCCATGCCGGGCTCGCCGGTCCTGCTCAAGTGGACCCGGGAAGAGGAGCGCGCCTGGGAACCATACTGCACCGCAGTGGCCGCGGAGTTGCGCGCAACGCCGGATGCGGAGGGGGGGCGTTTCCGCCTATTCCGCCGAAGCCATCAGCGGAACGCATCGCGGCGCCCGTGACTGGGGCCGTGCAGGGCGGGTCCGGCCAAGCTCTTGGCCAATCATCTGCAGGCGGATCCCATCGGGCCCTTGCCCGCGCAGCCGGACCTCAACCGGCATGGGGAAATGCACCGCTCTCTCGACCCGATCTACGCGTTTCCCGAAAAGCGGTTCGTCAAGAACCTGGTCGATGACATGCCGCACCGGACCTCGGCCCTGCGTTGCCTCGGAGGGGCGCGCAACAATTTTGTGCTGGAGAGCTTCATGGAAGAGCTCGGTCATGCGCAGTCGTGGATTCTCTGGAGTACCGGTTTTCTCAACTGCAGGACCCGCGGGCGATTGCCGTGCTCGGCCATCTCGAGGACTGCCTTGGGGCGCTGCCCCTGGCGGCGAGCCTGAGCCGCGGGATCGCCTATGCCCAATACAAGAACGAAATGAACCGGCTCGCGGTGGCCGTGGATCTCAGGGTCACGGATGATGCGGCCGTCGAATTGATCAACCCGGTGGTGGTCGCCGATACGGGATCAGTCGTGGACCGTGCCGGTCTGGACGCACAACTCTAGGACGGTTTCCTGCAAGCCGCGAGCTGGGCGCTTTGCGAGGAAGTCACTTGGGACCGCGATGGAACTACCTCGCGGGACTGGGAGAGTTATCCGGTTATGCGCTTCGAGCAGGTGCCGCACATGCAGGTGCATATCCTCGACCGACCGGACGCGCCATCGGTCGGGGCAGGGCAGGCGTCCCCGGGCCCCACCTCGGCGGCTATCGGCACCGCACACTTCGGTGCAACGGGCCTCCGGATGCGACGACTGCCTTTCGCGGCAGATGCCATCCGGCGACAAGCGCTCATGACCTGACAGGTCACTCCCGGCGCGGGGCAGCCGGGGGGGGGGTCACCGACGCGCCTGCAAGGTACCGAACTTGGCCGCGATGACCCCCCTGGACGCAACCCATGACGAGAAAGTACCGGATCTGCCAAGGTGGGTGACGATGTCACCGTCGTTATGGGGGATGGTATGGCACTGCTTCTCCATCATTTGTGGAGAAGCGCCATGAACACATCCCGCCACAGACCCGCTGACGCCTGGTCGCCCCTCTATTTCCTAGCATCGCTGGGGTCCGGAGGCCTCGTTGTCACGTTTTTCATGTACCTGATGTTCTGGGTGCCCCACCCGGGCCAACCCGTGCCGGTTTTCGAAGATATCCGAGCCGCATTCGGGACCGGCGGACTGCCTCAGCAGGCTGCCATCGTCATTGCGGTGGCCGGGATCGCGGGGTTTGCCTTTCTCAACATCAAACTGCTGATCTGGAACCTCGCCCGCCTGTCGGAATTCCGCAAGACAGACGCCTTTGCGCGGCTCGTCAACTCGAACGGCGAAACCCAACTGCTGGCAATGCCGCTGGCGCTGGCGATGTCGGTCAATGCCGGTTTCATCCTCGGCCTTGTCTTTGTTCCGGGACTGTGGAGCGTGGTGGAGTATCTCTTTCCACTGGCCATGCTTGCCTTTGCCCTCATCGCCATTGTCGCGTTCCGCCGGATCGGGGCGTTTCTCGGGCGGGTTCTGAGCGATGGCGGCGTCTTCGATGTGACCGCAAACAATTCCTTCGCGCAGCTTCTGCCCGCTTTCGCCTTGTCGATGATCGCTGTCGGCATGTCCGCACCCGCGTCGTTGAGCACGCTGCCCCTGACCGTGGGCATTTCGCTTGTTCTGTCGATCATGCTCGGGGTCATCGCGGGGCTTTACGCCTCGGTCGCGGCGATCGTTGCGTTCAACTCGATGCTGCATCACGGCACCGCGCGGGAAAGCGCGCCGACGCTGATGGTCGTCGTGCCAATCCTGACGGTGCTGGGGATCATGACCATGCGGCAGGAGCACGGTTTGCACACAACATTCGGCGGCCAAGGCGGTATGGCCGACACGCTCTTGCTGACAACCGCGATCCTCGCGGTTCAGCTTGTTTTCCTCGTGCTCGGGCTGTTGGTGCTGCAGCGTCAGAAATACGCCGACGCCTACCTGCGCAGAGATGGCTATTCGGCGGGCTCCTACGCGTTGATTTGCCCCGGTGTCGCCCTCAGCGTGATGCTGCATTTCTGGATCAACAAGGGGCTGGTCGATGCGGGGCTGATCGCCAAGTTTGGGGGCGCCTACTGGTCCCTGACGGCGCTGGCCATCGCCAGCCAGTTCGCCATGATCGGGCTCTTGGTCCTGCTCAACCGGCGCCACTTTGCCAGACGCGCTGCGGATGCCGCGGTCCCGGCGGAGTAACGGCGGGGCCGGCCTGCGCCTTGAGAAGGGGCAAGACGTGCAGCCCTGCGATGCGACATTGGAAGACATCTCGCTGGTCGACGGTCTCGTTGCGGCAGGGGGCGTTGTCAAATCCGCCGACAAGGGCGACACGGCGTTTCAGTGGCAAGGGCAGCCCAAGGCGTTCGTGCTTGTGACGCAAGGCAAGTTGACCGTTCATTTCCGCAAGACGGGCCAACGGCTTGCCTGGGCCGAATGTCGGGCGACGCAGGGACAGGATTGCATGCCGGTCACAGCTGCCATCCTGTCCGGAAGCCCGATTGCGATAAGCGCGACCTGCACGGCGCCCTGTTCCTGGATCGAACTCGCTCCGAAACGGTTCCACCAACTCGTCGATGATCATCTCGGGTTCCGGCGCGCCTTGTTTGCAGCACATGCCAATCGCTTGCCCAAGTTCTTTGCGCGCGTCTCGGCCAAGAATGTGCTCGGTTTCGACCAGCGCCTTGCGGATTGGCTCTTGGGTCATGTGCGTGAAGGGGCTGTCGTCGCGACCCATGGCGATATTGCCGCCGAGTTGCTGACAGCGCGGGAGGTCGTTTCGCGCGGGTTGCGGGACTTCGCCGTGAAAGGCTGGATCACGCAGGAACGTGGCTGCATTTTCCTGGAGGCGCCTGCCGCCCTGGCGAGGGTTTCGAAGGGCTACCTTGCCCGACCGAGTTCCGGTTCAAGGCCCAGGGGCATCCCGGCGCCTTGATCATGCCAGGCAAGCGGCAAGCTGAAGATGCTCAGAGCGCACCAAAGACGCCCGCCTGCGCCGCAGCCCGACGCGCCGAGGCTGCCCTACCGTTGCAGCGCGCGTCGATCGCAGCCGTGGTCTTTCTCGCCTCTGCGCTCCTGCCCGCAATGCCGAGGCACTATACCCGGGGTCTTCTGTGCGATGCCAAGGGCACCGACCCGGTGCTGCCTGTCCTCGTGGTTTTGTCGTCGGCTCGGGCGGGGATGCTGGCATCCGGGTCCAAGGGTTGGCGCGGACCGCCCGGCCTGAAACTGCACAAGGGCAGACGGTTTGCGGCTCTGCCGAAGCAACGTGCGCATCGCAGGTTCGGTGCGGGCTGGTGCCCTGTTCGAAGAAAGTCGCGCCCGCCTGTCTCTGGCGCGCAGCATACTCGACCGCGTGCCGGTTTTATTTTCAATGAGACGCCAAGGGGCTGGACCCGGCGCCCGCAACGTCGGTTTTGAGCGGGGTCTGAAAGGCGCTGTCGATGGTCCTTGTCCCTGCCGCGATGCTTCGTGGGGCGGATCATTCGATTTTCGATCGCACCTGTCACTTTCCATGCCTGTTATGTGACAGAGTCACCAACGCTTTCGGTCCGCCGGGTTTAGTCATTGGCCAGTTGGACATGAAGGTTCGTCGCACTCGCGGCGTTGCTGGAGGGCTTATGTTGGAACTGGACATTGTAAAGCAGCCGTTCGCCTTGCGCGATGACTGCCATCCATCACGGTCTCTCGCTGCCTGTCACGCGGGGACTGTCCCGGGCCGCAATCTTCGTCGTGATAAGCGCCCATGGGCTGGAGCGGCAGCGTGACCGCAGGCTGATCGAGGAACACGACCCACCGACACCTGCGGTCGGGGCGGAACAAGGGAGTGCCGGAGGGCGACCCTACCCGAAGGAGGACATCATGGACAGAAGACAATTCCTGACAGCGGCAGTCGCCGGGGGGGCTGCGGCCTCGCTCGTCTCGCCAAGCGCCGAGGCACAGGTCAGCCCCGTTCAGACATCGGCGCGCATCGTGATCATCGGCGCGGGGGCGGGTGGCACCGCCCTGGCCAACCGGCTGGTGCGGCGGCTCGAAGGGGCGCAGATCACGTTGATCGACCCGCGCCGGGAGCACCTCTACCAGCCTGGCCTGACGCTGGTGGCGGCCGGTTTGAAACCGGGGGGATACGTGGTCTCGGACACGGCAAAATGGCTTCCGGAGGGGGTGACATGGCTGCCCGAGCGCGTGGTCGCCGTGGACGCGGAGGCTAAGACCGTCTCAACCGAGAGCGGCGAGACGCTCGGTTACGACTGGCTGGTCGTCGCACCAGGTCTGGTCCTCGATCACGACGCGATCGAGGGGTTCAGTCTGGACATGGTGGGCGAGAACGGGATCGGCGCGCTCTATGCCGGGCCCGAGTATGCTGCGCGCACCTGGGCAGCCGCTAGCCGTTTTGTCGAGGACGGCGGCACGGGGCTCTTCACCCGTCCGTCGACCGAGATGAAATGCGCTGGCGCGCCGCTCAAGCATACGTTCCTGATCGACGACATCGCGCGTCGGGCGGGCAATGCGGGGCGGATGAACATGGTCTACGCCGCGCCGCAAGCCACGCTCTTCGGGGTGCCCATCGTGGCCGAGAAGGTCCGGATGCTGTTCGAGGACCGCGGTGTCGACACCATGATGAACCGCACGCTGACCGGCATTGATGCGGGCGCGAGACGGGCAACCTTTGCCACCGGGTCCGGCTCGGAAGAGGTGGAGTATGATTATATCCACGTCGTCCCGCCGCAACGTGCGCCGGACTTCGTGCGCCGCTCGGGGCTGTCCTGGGCCGACAGATGGACCGACCAGGGCTGGGTCGAATGCGACATGGCCACCCTGCGCCATCTGCGCTACCCCGAGGTTTTCGCGCTCGGCGATGTCGCCGGGGTGCCCAAGGGCAAGACCGCGGCGTCAGTCAAATGGCAGGTGCCCGTGGTCGAGGATCACATCGTTGCGGGCATCGAGGGCCGGGAAGGCACCGAGACCTATGACGGCTACACTTCCTGCCCGATGATCACCCGGATCGGGCGCGCCATGCTGGTGGAGTTCGACTACCACGACAACCTCGTGCCGTCCTTCCCCGGCATGATCGCGCCGCTCGAAGAGCTGTGGATCAGCTGGCTGATGAAGGAAGTGGCGCTGAAGGCCACCTACAACGCGATGTTGCGTGGCCGAGCCTGAGGAGAAAAAGAAATGCAAGATCTGACATTCGAAACGCTGATCGCCGTTTTCGAGGAAATTTTCGGCCGCGGCCTGTTCTGGTTCATGGTGGCCGCAGCGGTTTTGGTGACTTTCGGCTATTTCTACGTGCTCATTCGCGACCGGGAGGTGAGCTGGAAGAAATTCCTCGTGGCGCAGCTGTCCATGCCCGTGGGCGCGGTCCTTGCGGTCTGGTTCGTCATGGTGATGACCGACAGCCGCCTCGCGGATCTCGGCGGGCCGATCGACATCATCCTCTTTCTCGGCATCGCCGTGACGGGGGCCATCGGCATGGCCATTCTCGTCTACACTCTAGAAGCGCTTCTCGGCACAAAGCGTACCAAGGGTGAGGCGGACATCTGACACCGCTGTCGGAGCGGGGGATTTCCCGCACCCTCGCTCCGGGCAATGCTACCAAATCAAGGGCAGGCCACATGTCGACTTCTGATAGGTATTCCCGCATTCAAGTGGCCCTGCATTGTGGGATCGTGTTTCTCGTGGCCGCTCGATACCTGCTGCTCGCGCTGCATGTCGCGGGGGCCGTTGTGCAGAAAGTCTGGTTGAAAACCGATGGAATGACACGAATGTCTCCGGCACGCATCTTCGCGGACGGGGCGGCACAGGAGCGTGAAACATGAGCACCGACGCAAACCCGGGCGATGCATCCGCGGCACCGCAGCCATGGCTCGCCCATTATCCGATCACGGTCTTCGGGATCACCATGGGGGTTCTGGGCCTTGCCCTGGCCCTGCGGGCGGGCGGCTTTGAGGGGGCCTCGGTGGCGATTACCGTCCTTGGGGCGCTTGTTCTGATCCTGCTCGGCGCGCTCTATGGGCTGAAGTCCCTGCGCCATTCCGCCTTTGTCGCGCAGGAATGGCACCACCCTGTCCGGCTGGCGTTCTTTCCTGCCGCCAACATCTCGATCCTGCTTTTGTCCTTGTTGCTGCAGAGCGGGATGCCCGTACTTTCTGCAGCCCTGTGGATCATCGGCGCCGTCGTGCAGGCGATCCTCACGGTGGTGATTGTCTCGGCCTGGATCTCCCATCGCGCCTTCGGCCCGGCTATGCTGTCGCCTGCCTGGTTCATCCCGGCCGTGGCCAACGTGATCTTGCCCCTTGGGGGGGGGCATCTCGGCTATCTCGAGGTCAGTTGGTATTTCTTCTCGGTCGGGTTGCTGTTCTGGCTGATCCTGTTGACACTGGTCTTTAATCGCTTGATTTTTCACGATCCTCTGCCTGGCAAGCTGCGCCCGACCCTCGTCATCCTGATCGCCCCGCCGTCCGTCGGCTTTCTCGCCTGGCTTGCCTTGAATGGCGGGCAGATCGATGCGCTGGCCCATGTCTTGCTCAGCACTGGGGTCTTCTTCGCAGCACTTGTCGCGGTGCAGGTACCTGCGCTGCTGCGGCTGCCCTTCGCGATGTCGTTCTGGGCACTGTCCTTCCCGCTGGCCGCGCTGACGACGGCGATGTTTCGCTATGCAGACCTGTCGGGGTCCGGGATGCACCGTGCGGCCGGCCTTGTCCTGCTATGCCTGCTCGGCCTCACCATTCTCGGGCTCGGCCTGCGGACGATCCGCGCGGCGATGGCCGGGGAAATCTGCCAACCGGAATGACGTGCACTCCCAAGCCGCCGCTTCAGGCGGCTGCAGGCGAGTTCTGCAGATCGGCGCGGGCCGCCTTGAGGCATGCACCGATCTTTCGAAACACCTCGATATTTGGCGAGCTCTTGCGCCACGCCAGCGCCACCCTGCGCGGACAGGCACCATCAACCCGGCCCAGATGCAACCTGTGGCCCTGCGAGATCCCGGCATCGACCGCCAGGTTCGGCAAGAGCGTGATCCCCAAATCCTCTTCCACCATCGCAACCAGGGTCGAGAGGCTGGTGGCCGAGAAACTCTGATCCTCGTCCAGGTTGATCCCGGAAAAGCTGGAAATCGCATGGCGCTGCAGGCAATGACCCTTCTCCAGCAAGAGCAGTTGCCGATCATCCAGGTCGTCCGCGCCCACGCTGCTGCGATTGCCTAGCGGATGGTCCGTCGGGGTGGCCAGTCGGTAGCCGTCGGAGAACAGCACCTCGGCCTCGATCTGCGTCGGCAGCGGATGCGGAAGCGCCAGCAGCAAAAGGTCAAGCCGCCCCTCCAGCAGCCCGGCCACCAGCGGCTCTGTCAGTTCCTCGCGCAGATAGAATTTCGTCTCCGGCAGGGCGCGCCGCAGCAGCGGCATGGCCCGCGGCATCAGGAATGGTCCCACCGTGGGGATGGCCCCCAGACGCAGGACCGAGGCGCCCGCAGCGTTCTCACGGGCGGCGCGCTGTTCGAAATCCTGCACCTGTGCGAGGATGGCCCGGGCACGCTCGGCCAGATCGCGACCGACCGGGGTCATCATCACGCTTTGTTTCGTGCGTTCGGCCACCTTGATCCCCAGACGTTCCTCGAGCTCCTTCAGGCCGGTGGACAGGGTGGATTGGGTCACATGGCAAAGCTCGGCCGCCCTGGAGAAATTCCCGGTGTCATCGAGCGCCGCGAGAAAGCGGAGTTGGCGCAGGGTGGTCATGGATTATCGCTTTATTGAATTACGATGAGGGATACAATCAATTTCAAAGATCAGGGCGGAGCGACTACGTCATGTTCATCATCACAACACGGAGCCAAGACATGAATGCCCATGCCACCCCCACGCCCGAGACCTCTGTCGGCCTGCCACGTCTGAACGAACCGGCGCCCGCCTTCGACGCACTGACAACCGATGGGCGCAAGACGAACGCCGATTACAAGGGCAAGTGGCTGATCCTGTTTTCGCATCCGGCGGATTTCACGCCGGTTTGCACCACCGAATTCGTGGCCTTCGCCAACCGCGCAGAAGAGTTCGCCGCGCTCGACACGCAGCTTCTCGGCCTGTCGATCGACAGCCATTATGCTCATATTGCCTGGATGCGGTCGATCAAGGAAAGCTTCGGCATCGAGATTCCGTTTCCGATCATTGCCGATCTCGACATGAAGGTCGCGCAAGCCTACGGCATGATCCAGCCGGGTGCCTCGGACACCCAGGCCGTGCGGGCGACCTTCGTGATCGATCCCGAAGGCATCCTGCGGGCGATGGTCTACTATCCGATGACCAACGGGCGCTCCGTAGACGAATTCCTGCGCCTTGTGAAAGCGCTGCAGACCTCGGATACGCACAAGGTCGCCACGCCGGAAAACTGGACGCCGGGCCAGGACGTCATCGTGCCGACCCCGCAAACCGCGGCAGCGGCAGAGGCCCGCATTTCCGAAGGGTTCGACACCAAGGACTGGTATTTTTCGACCAAGTCGCTCTGATGGGCTGAGCAGAAGTTCAGGTGCAACCGCCATGCGGTTGCGCCCGTGCGCCGAAAGTGAACCGATCGCCTGGGAGGCAAGAATATGGACGCGTCATGGATCGCCAAGTTCAAGGGGCTGAGCCGTCTGCCCGCCGACATACAAGCAGAGCTCGAAGACGGCAGCCAGATCGTATCGGTCCCTGCGGGGACACAGATCTTCGCCCCCGGTCAGACGGCCGATAACCTGCTTCTGCTGCTCGACGGCACCGTCAAGGTGCAGCAGAAATCCGAAACCGGGCGGGAGGTGTTCCTCTACCGGGTGCATGCCGGGGAAAGCTGCGTTCTGACCACCGCCTGCATGCTGGCATTCGAGGATTACTCGGCCGAAGGCACTGCGGAAACAGCGGTGAAGGCCGTCGCCATTCCCCGCAAGATGTTTGACGATCTCGTTGCGAAGTCTCCGGTGTTCCGCGAGTTTGTCTTTACGGCCTATTCGCGCCGGATCACCGATCTTTTCACCTTGATCGACGATATCGTGTTCCAACGTATGGACGTGCGCCTGGCGTCGCGGTTGCTGGAACTCGCGGATCGCAGCGACGTGGTGCATGCCACACATGCCGTCCTCGGCACCGAGCTTGGAACCGCGCGCGAGGTCATCTCGCGGACCCTGTCGGAATTCCAGCGCCGAGGCTGGATCGAGCAGTCGCGGGGCGAGGTGCGTATCGTCGGCCGGGAAGGTCTCGAACGGCTGGTGAAATCCTCCGGCGCCCACGGCTCATAGCCGGCTCCCGGTTCGTGATGTGCCGCTCGGTGACCAAGTCACCAAAGCCACGCCGCGCGTCGTGGCATAGAGGATGCATCGATTCTGGAGGGAACGAAATCATGACCACGAACATGGGAACACTCGACCGGGTCGCGCGGCTCCTCATCGCCGCAGCGCTGCTCTTTGCCGCCCTCGGCACCTCGATGCTGGGCGCGGGCCTTCTGTTCTGGATCGCCTTGATCTTCGCGGGCGTATTCACCCTGACCGCCTTTGTCGGCAACTGCCCGCTCTACAGCGTCGTCGGGCTCAAGACGTGCAAGGACTGCGGATGATCGAGACGGCATTCACACCCTGGGCCTCGTTGTCGGGGGGCGTTCTGATCGGGGTCGCCGCGACCCTGCTGATGCTGGTGCTCGGTCGCGTCATGGGCGCGACCGGTGTGCTCGCCGGTTTGGTCCAGCCGTCCTCGGGACAGGATTTCGCCTGGCGTGCCGCGCTCCTGGCGGGCATGGTCACGGGCCCTGCCGTTGTTTGGCTGATCACCGGCCAGATGCCCGCCGTGCAGGTCCCGGTTTCGACCGTGGCCCTCGTGATCGGCGGTCTGATCGTCGGTATCGGTGTGACCTTCGGGTCGGGCTGCACCTCCGGGCACGGGGTGTGCGGCATGGCGCGGTTGAGCCCGCGGTCGATCGTGGCGACGCTCACCTTCATGGCGGCGACCTTCGCGACCGTCTTCGTCGTCCGTCACGTGATCGCAGGGTGATGCCATGAAACTGATTGCAACTTACCTGATCAGCCTGATCTTCGGTGTGGGCATCGCCCTGTCCGGCATGGCGAACCCCGCGAAGGTTCTGAATTTCTTCGATATCGCAGGGTCTTGGGACCCTTCGTTGATATTCGTGATGGGCGGTGCGCTGATCACGACCTTCATCGGCTACAAGCTGGTGTTCGGTCGCGCAGCACCGCTCTTGGAGGAGAAGTTCAGCCTGCCGACATCCAGCGCAATCGACGCAAGGCTTGTCGGAGGCTCCGCCGTTTTCGGCATCGGCTGGGGAATTGCCGGGTTCTGCCCGGGCGGCGCCTTGCCCGCGCTCGGCACTGGCCGGTGGGAGGTCTTCGCCTTCACCGCCGCGCTCATCGCCGGCATCTTCCTGGCCAAGTTCATCCAGTCTGCGGCCACACGCCGGTCCGCGTCCGCGACCTGATCTCTTTACTCTGAGGAGTATAACGCAAATGACGACCTATCCCGTCAACATGGACATCAAACCGTCCGTTCAGGCCTTCTTCGACGAGGCCACGAACACGATCAGCTATATCGTCAAAGACCCGTCATCCAACGCCTGCGCCATTGTCGACAGCGTGATGGACATCGACTACGCCGCCGGGCGCATCACCTATGATCACGCCGACGCATTGATCCGCGAAATCGAGACGCAAGGGCTCAAGCTGGAGTGGATCATTGAAACCCACGTCCATGCCGACCACCTGTCCGCCGCGCCCTACATCCAGCAAAGGTTGGGTGGCAAGATCGGCATCGGATCGAAGATCCTGGTCGTGCAGGACACGTTCGGCAAGGTCTTCAACGAAGGCACCGAATTCCAGCGCGACGGCTCGCAGTTCGACCGGCTCTTCGAGGATGGCGATACCTACACTATCGGCAACATGCAGGCCTTCGCCATGTACACCCCGGGTCACACACCCGCCTGCATGGTGCATGTGATGGGCGACGCGGCCTTTGTGGGCGATACGCTCTTCATGCCGGACGGCGGCTCGGCCCGGGCCGATTTCCCGGGTGGGGACGCGGGCGTGCTCTATGACAGCATCCAGAAGGTGCTGGCCCTGCCGGATGAGATGCGGCTTTTCATGTGCCACGATTACGGGCCCGATGGCCGCGACATCCAGTGGGAAACCACCGTCGGCGAAGAGAAGGCGCACAACATCCATGTGGGCGGCGGCAAGACGAAAGAGGAATTCGTCAAGTTCCGGACCGAGCGGGATGCGCAGCTGGATATGCCGAAACTGATCATCCCGTCCCTGCAGGTCAACATGCGCGCGGGCGAGATCCCGACCGACAAGGACGGCAAGCCGATGCTCAAAGTGCCGGTCAACGGTCTGTGAACCCCGGCAGCGACACGATCTTGGACCTCGGAAAGATCACCGACGCGGTCACGGCTACGGGTCCTGCGCGCTCACGCCGACGTGCGGCAGGATCGTCCTGGCCGCGTTCGGTTATGGCGGCGCGCTCAAGCCCGCTTTCCCGGTCTTCCTGCTTGACGGCACCGGGCGCTTGCGGGCGGCCTCGGTCCTGAACGAGCCCTCGCTGCCGCCGATCCGCTGGACGGCGATGCTGCACGGCACGGCGTTTATGGCGAGGCCCGAGAGGCTGAAAGTCGCCGTCACGTGACCTGATTGCCAATGTCGCGCAGGTCCTCGCATCCTGTGCGCTGACTTGCGGGCGGAGCGCTACGGCTCCGCTTGCGCCTTTCTTCGGACCAGACATCATGATCGACACACTCAGGCGCCATATCCCCGTGCTCGATTGGAGCCGCACCTATAGCCGTCAGGCATTTTCGAACGACATGATCGCGGCTGTGATCGTGACGATCATGCTGATCCCGCAATCGCTGGCCTATGCTTTGCTGGCCGGTCTGCCGCCCGAGGCCGGGCTTTACGCCTCGATCGTGCCGATCATCCTCTACGCGATATTCGGCACCAGTCGCGCGTTGGCGGTCGGACCCGTTGCGGTGGTGTCGCTCCTGACCGCCGCCGCGGTCGGGCAGGTCGCCGAGCAGGGCACGGCGGGCTATGCCGTCGCGGCGCTGACGCTCGCTTTCCTGTCGGGTGGGTTTCTGGTGCTGATGGGGGTCTTCCGCCTCGGGTTTCTTGCCAACTTTCTGAGCCATCCCGTGATTGCCGGGTTCATCACGGCCTCGGGCATCCTGATTGCCGCGAGCCAGCTCAAACACATTCTCGGGGTCCGTGCCGGTGGGCACACCTTGCCGGAAATCCTTGTCTCCCTGGTCGCGCATCTCGACGAGATCAACTGGATCACGGTCGTGATCGGGGTCGGTGCCACCGGGTTTCTGTTCTGGGTTCGCAAGAACCTCAAGCCGACGTTGCGCAGGCTTGGCGCCCCCCCATTGCTCGCCGATATCCTGACCAAGGCCGGTCCGGTGGCGGCGGTGGTGGGCACGACATTGGCTGTCTGGGGCTTCAGTCTGGCCGAGCGTGGTGTCAATATCGTGGGCGACGTGCCCCAGAGCCTGCCACCGCTGACCCTGCCCGGCCTCTCGCCTGACCTGGTCGGGGCCTTGCTGGTGCCGGCGATCCTGATCTCGGTGATCGGGTTCGTGGAATCCGTCTCCGTCGCGCAGACGCTCGCGGCCAAGAAACGCCAGCGGATCGACCCGGACCAGGAGTTGATCGGGCTGGGCGCGGCCAATATCGGGGCGGCCTTTACCGGCGGATACCCGGTCACGGGCGGTTTTGCCCGCTCGGTAGTGAATTTCGACGCCGGGGCCGAGACACCCGCCGCGGGGGCTTTCACCGCCGTGGGACTCGCGATTGCCGCCGTGGCCCTGACGCCGCTGGTCTACTACCTGCCCACCGCAACGCTGGCGGCCACGATTATCGTGGCGGTGCTGAGCCTCGTCGACCTGTTGATCCTGCGGAAAACCTGGGATTACTCTCGCGCCGATTTCACGGCCGTTGCGGCGACGATCCTGCTCACCCTCGGGCTCGGGGTCGAGGTCGGCGTGGCTTCCGGCGTGACGATCTCGGTCCTTTTGCATCTCTACAAGACATCGCGCCCCCATGTGGCCGAGGTCGGCCTGGTGCCCGGAACCCAGCATTTTCGCAACATCAACCGCCACAAGGTCGAAACCGACCCCACCCTGGTGTCCCTGCGTGTGGACGAAAGCCTCTATTTCGTGAATGCCCGCTTCCTCGAGGATCTTATTCAGAAGCGCGTGACCGAAGGATGTCGCATCGAAAACGTCGTTCTGATGTTCTCGGCGGTCAACGAAGTGGATTACTCCGCGCTGGAAAGCCTCGAGGCGATCAACCACCGGCTGAAGGACATGGGCGTCGGTCTGCACCTGTCCGAGGTTAAGGGGCCGGTGATGGACCGGCTCGAAAGGTCCCATTTCATCCGCGATCTCAACGGGCAGGTGTTTCTGTCGCAATACGAAGCCTGGATGCTCCTTACGAAACCCGGGCTTGGGCAAGTGACGGACTAAACGCGCGCGGTCGAAATGTTCTCACGCGACGGGACGCAGAAGGCCGAGTCGGTCCATGGGCGCGTCCATTTCCCGAAGATCGCCGATGTCATTGTCCCCAAGGCGGCGACGGGAAGGCGCCGCGCGCAGCTTCAGCGCAGCCATAGCCTGTTGCGCTTGAGCGTGTTGCGGATCGTGCGTTCATTGGGGGGCAGGGCGGTCCGGTCGAAGAGTGCCCGCGCCTTGGCTCCGCGCCCCTGATAGATCATGCGCTTGGCGGCCTCGGAGCCCTTGAGCACCTTCTTGACCCGGTTGGGGGCGGTGACCCGCATCAGCGCCTCGACCACCGCGTCGCTCTCTCGCGCGAAGAGCAGCGGCAGCAGCCGGTAGTGACAACTGACCCGCCCATCCAGCAGCCCCTCAGGGATCGTGTTGCGCGCGCCACCGAGCCCATGGATCACCAGCGGCAGCGCCACCTGGTCGAGCCACGGATCCAACGGCTGGCAGATCAGCGCCGCGGGCGGGTCGTCCCGGATACTGCGGGCGATCTCCTGGAACTGCTTATGAAACACCTGCGGACAGGCGCCGAAAAACCAGCCCGCGTTGAAATAGAGATACCGCTCCCAGTATTCCTCCGGCTGGCTGTGGTCGAGGGAGCTATCGAAATCCAGCCCGAACCGGTCATAGAGCGCGCCCCAGATCTCGGTATAGCCGGGACCGTACAGTTCAATCACCGGCCAGGTTCCCGTCCGCCGCATCGAGGCCGTGGGCCGCGCGAAGTCGAACGGCACCTCCGACAGTGGTCCGGTAAACAGCGTGTCTGTGTCGAAAAACACGAAGGGCGTGCCCTCGGGCAGCACCTTCAATGCCTCGATCTTGTTGCCATGGGGGTAGGAGGCCCCGAACACCTCCGAGGCGAAGGGCAAAATCACCGCCGCGAACTCCGCCTCCAGCAAGGCGCGCACCTCCGGCTCCGCCCGCGGATCGGTGCCGGGCCAGAGCGGCCCGGGCTGCGGCTCGGCAAAAACCAGCCTTCCTGCAAACTCCGGATTGGCCGCCCGAAACGACGCCGCGAAGATCACAGCCTCATAAGACAGCCGTCCAGCCTGAATCACCGCCAGGACATCGGGCGCGGGGTTGCTCATCTCTGGGCCTGTTCCATTTTTTGCAGTATGCCGGGACCACCGGTGGGCACAATTGCTATTCCACCTTGGTAAACGGAGTGTGCAATGATCCGAACTTCTCTTGCCGTGCTGTTGCTGGCGATCGCAACCCCGACTTGGGCGGCCAACTTCACCACCGCCGCCGAGGTGAAGCCCATCCTCGACGCGACGAAGTCCAGCTGGGTGGCGATCCGCAAGCTGAACGGCCAGGACCTGCTGTATTTCACCCAGATCGAGAGCTGGCGCTGTGGGCTGACGCAGATCACCTTCCGCGTCAACGGCGCGCCCGAGACCTACAACAAGTTCATGGAGCCCTGCTACGAAGGCACCCCGGCCCCGAACGCGTTCCGCCTCGACAGCCATCTGCCTTACGTGACCTTCCAGCCCGACAGCCTGACGAGCGTCGAGGTCACGCTGACCTACGAAGACGGGACTACCGACACCGCTACGTTCCAGCGCTCCGAGATCGAATTGCAATAGCAGGGGGCGCGGGGCCTACCCGGCCAGCCGGTGTGGGCCCGCGATATGGGCCAGCGCCCGGTCCAGCGTGCCGAGCCCGGCCTCAGGGCGATGCCCTTCTTCGGACAGCACTCGCCGCCAGCCCCGCGCCCCGGGCCGTCCGGCAAAGGCACCGAGCATATGGCGCGTGATCTGCGCCAGCTTGCCGCCGCGCGCCAGATGGTCGGCGATGTAGGGGCGCATCGCCTCCACCGCCGTCTCGGCACTTACCGTTTCCGCCCCACCGAAGAAACGCCGGTCCGCATCGCCCAGCACCCGGGCAGGCTCGTGATAGGCCGCGCGCCCGATCATTACCCCGTCGAGTCCCGATGCCAGATGCGCCGCCGCCTGATCCAGATCGGTGATCCCGCCATTGATCGACAGGTGCAGCCCCGGGAAGGCCTGTTTCATCCGCACCACCAGCGGATAGTCCAGCGGCGGAATATCCCGGTTCTCCTTCGGGCTGAGCCCCTGCAACCACGCCTTGCGCGCGTGGATGGTGAACCGGCGCACCCCGGCCTCCGACACCGTGCGCAGGAACCCCGGCAGCATCTCCTCCGGTTGCTGGTCATCGACACCGATCCGGCACTTCACGGTGATCTCGGGACCGTCCGAAGCCGCGATCATCGCCGCCACGCAGCGCGCCACAAGCGCCGGCTGCTCCATCAGAACCGCACCGAAACATCCCGACTGCACCCGGTCCGAGGGGCAACCGACATTCAGGTTGATTTCGTCGAAGCCATGGCCGCAAGCGATCCGCACAGCCTCCGCCAACTCCACCGGGTCCGACCCCCCGAGTTGCAGCGCCAAGGGATGCTCGGCTTCGGCATGCTCCAGCAGCCGTCCCGCATCCCCCCGCACAACTGCCGGAGCCGTCACCATCTCGGTATAAAGCAACGCATGCTGCGTGAACTGCCGATGGAACATCCGGCAATGGCGGTCGGTCCAATCCATCATGGGCGCCACGGAAAGCCGAGAAGAGCCGCAAGAATTTGATTTTTCTTCACTAATCATCTCTCACCCGTCGGCTGCTCAGCTTCAAAACCACTCCATTCCGGCGGGTTATGCCTTATTTCGCCGGGTTTCGCGAGCCGTGTTGCTACGGCGTAGCAACTCACGACGCCACGCGTTTAAGCGGTCGAGAGGCCCTCCCACGCCGTCAGAGCGTCCCGATTTCCGGGGTTCTGACCTCGGACCAACCTTCTGTCTACAATCGACCAAGGAAGTCCAACTATGACCGCAAACATCATCCAGTTTCCCGGCAACCGAGTGGCCGCACCGCTCCCCGCTCCTCAAAATGAAAAAGTGCGTGATGACGGTGCATCGACGAAGAATCTGCCGAGGAGGGATTCGAACACGCGATCAGATGGTCGCCGAATGCATAACCCCAAACCTCGCAGTGTCGAACCCAACATTCAAGAGATTCCTGACGAGAATGGCAGATGCTCCTATCGCGTTCAGATCAGCAAGTCCGTTCAGGGGGAAAGCGTCAGCTTCACCAAGACCTTCTCTAAGCTTGCCGAAATCGAACTCGATGGCGTTCAAACGGTTTCGAAAAAAGGTGATACGGTAGCAGCTGCGATCACAGCTCGCCTCGCAAAGCAAAAGCACTTGGGGCGTTCGGCGAGGCAGCAACTCGACTGGCTGAAGAATAGCGACTTCGGGAAAAAGAAGTTGACCGACCTGTCGTTAGAGAGCCTGACCGACCTCGCAGACGACATGCTGGCGGAAGAGCGGCAACCTCAGACGGTAGCCGGGTACCTTGCAATTCTCGTGAACACGCTGCACTGGGCGTCCCGGCGCAATTTCATCATTCCTGTTGCCACCCTTAAAGAGGCGATGGAACATATGTGGGAAGACGAGATACTTACTCGCTCAGAGGAGCGGGATCGTCGGCCCGCATAGACGAGTTGGACAGAATTCTCGGGGCTGCGGCAGATAACAAGCGACAGAAAATTCCTCTTGCAAAGATAATCGTCTTCGCGATTTTCAGTTGCCGGCGTCTCGGAGAAATATGCCGCCTCCGGTGGGAAGACCTCCGTATCGAGCAGAAGAAGATCCTTGTTCGTGACATGAAGCACCCGAGGAAGAAAAAAGGCAATAATGTATGGTGCAATTTGACCGACGAAGTGCTTGCCATTATCCTGTCAATGCCCCGGGAAGGAGAGTTCATCTTCCCGTTCAAAGCGTCGTCCGTTGGAACCGCTTGGCGTCGCCATCGCGACCGGCTCAATATCCAAGATCTCCGGTTCCACGACCTTCGACATGAAGGCATCACTAGGCTCTTCGAAATGGGAATGCCTGCAGCCATCGTTGCCAAGCATTCAGGACACAAAAACGGCGGATGCCTCTATCGCTACGAGCACGTCGAAGAAGAAGGCGACAAGTTCGCTGGATGGCCTTGGAGTCAGTGGGCAGCTGAGGAGGGTGTAAGCAAAGTTGTCTGATGACAGCGGAAATTTCTGATTCCTCGCCTGAACAGGATGAACCCACTGCCTGAGCATCCTGAAAACGGAGGCTCAGATGGATACCTTGGAACTGCTCCTAAAACACTTCAACTTCCTGCCTTTCATTCTTCTTGAAGAGGCAGGAACGCTATAGGGGCACACAGAAAAGACGATTAAGGAGAAGATCGACGCCGGCGATGACCTGAGAGCCGCTTCTTCCTCCAGTTTGAGGTAGAGTCCGCCCAACCAGGAGACGGACAATGAAGCGATCAAGGTTCACGGAAGAGCAGATCATCGGGATGCTGAAGGAGCAGGAGGCCGGAATGACGACGGCCGATGTCTGCCGCAAGCACGGGGTCAGCACGGCAACGTTTTACAAATACAAGGCGCGGTTCGGCGGCCTCGAGGTATCGGACGCGCGCCGACTGAGGGCGCTCGAGGACGAGAACGCCAAGCTGAAGAAGCTGCTGGCCGAAGCGATGCTCGACAATGCGATACTGAAGGATGTCACTTCGCGAAAGTGGTAGCGCCCGGCGTCAGGCGGGAAGCGGTGGCACACGTTGTGGAAGTCCACGGAGTGAGCCAGCGACGGGCGGGCAAGGCACTGGCCGTGGATCGGTCGAGCGTGCGCTATCGCAGCGTGCGGCCTGACGATGCCGAAGCGAGGGCCGCCATGAAGGCTGTCGCGGCCGAGAGGCGGCGGTTTGGCTATCGCCGCATCCACGTGATGCTGGAACGGCAGGGGATCATGATGAACCTGAAGAAGCTCAGGCGGCTCTATCGCGAGGAGAAGCTCCAAGTGCGCCGCCGGGGCGGCCGAAAGCGGGCTCTGGGGACACGCTGGCCGATGCTGGTGCCAGATGCCCCCAACCAGCACTGGAGCCTGGACTTCGTCAGCGATGCGCTGACGGATGGCAGACAGTTCCGCGTTCTGGCCGTGGTCGACGACTACAGCCGGGAGTGCCTGGCCTTGGTGGCGGACACGTCGCTCTCTGGCCTGCGCGTCGTGCGCGAGCTCGATGCGTTGATGTTGCGCCGCGGCCAGCCTGCAATGGTGGTTTCGGACAATGGAACGGAACTGACCTCGGTGGCTGTCCTGAGCTGGTGCCAGCGCACGGGCATCGAATGGCACTACATCGCGCCAGGAAAGCCCATGCAGAATGGCTTCGTCGAAAGCTTCAACGGACGCTTCCGGGACGAGCTTCTCAACGAGTCGCTATTCTCGTCTCTGGCCGATGCCCGCTGACCTGCTCCCCTTTGAGTCCGCGTTTATAGGTTAGCTCTGTTCAGGGTTTGGTCCTCTCTTGACCGTTGGTGATACTCCCGCGGGGTGAGCCCGTCGAGACTCGAGTGCGGGCGGTGGTGGTTGTAGTCGTCGCGCCATGCCGCAATCATGCGGCAGGCATGGCGCAGTGACGGGAACAGGTGTTCGTTCAGGCATTCCTCTCGCATCCTCCCGTTGAAGCTTTCGACGAGGCCATTCTGCATGGGCTTTCCGGGCGCGATGTAGTGCCAGTCGACTTTACGGTCTTCCTGCCATTTCAGCATCGCGTTGCTTGTCAGTTCGGTTCCATTGTCGCTGACCACAAGGCAGGGGTACCCACGCAGCTCGGCGATCCGATCCAACTCGCGGGCGACACGTGCGCCGCTGATGGATGTATCGACCACAGCGGCCAGACATTCCCGGCTAAAGTCATCAATCACGTTTAGCACCCTGAACCGACGCCCGTCTTCCAGCGCATCCGACATGAAGTCGAGGGACCACCTCTGGTTTGGCCCCTGCGGGATCGCCATGGGCGTCCTGGTGCCCACTGCGCGCTTGCGTCCGCCCCGTTTACGAACGGTTAACCCTTCGTCGCGGTAGAGCCGGTACAGTTTCTTCCAGTTTACCTCCCAGCCCTCACGCTTCAGCAGCATGTGCAGGCGGCGATAACCGAACCGACGCCGCTCGGACGCCAGTTCTTTCATCCTCACCCGCAGTTCCGTGTCGGCAAGGCGCTTCGACCGACGCCGATACACACGCGGATCGATCCCCGCCAGCGCGCACGCCCGGCGCTGATTGTAGCCTTTTGTCTTCATGGCCCAGTCCACGGCATTCCTCCTTGAACCGGGCCTCAGAAGTTTTTTCCAAGCATTTCCTTAAGCGTCGCAACATCCATCATCTGCTCAGCCAGCATCTTCTTCAGTTTGGCGTTCTCAGATTCCAGCGTCTTCAAACGTCGCGCATCTGACACTTCCATGCCACCATACTTGGATCGCCACTTGTAGAAGGTCGCGTCACTGATCCCGTACTTGCGACACAACTCCTTCGCGCCCAACCCAGCCTGGTGCTCCTTAAGAATGCCAATGATCTGTTCTTCACTGAAACGGCTTCTCTTCATCGTCTGTCTCCTCACTTAGAGAACAGGCTAACCAAAATTTGAGGACATTTCAGGGGAGCAGGTCACCGCGAGCAGATCCGGGCATGGCAGCACGACTACAACCACCATCGCCCTCACTCAGGACTGGGGAACATTCCGCCCGTCGAGTTCGTGGCAAAGAAGGGGCTGGAAATGCGCGCCGCGTAGCCTCAGAGATCAACCTGCGGACTCTCCGAAAATCCGGAGGAGAGTCGGGTCTCAGGTCAGCGATATTCGCCTTCCCTATTTTACCACTGACGGAAAGCAGAAATCAGTCAAGCTCGTCCGCATCGAAACCGTTGCAAAGATCTTGGACCAACGGGCGACGGACGCAGAGAAAGAGTTTCAGAAACTCTGGAGCTGATTGTATCGTCAATCGCTTTGGAGCGCGCGCAAGGTATCATTCCAGCCATGCGCGTCCTCCCAAGCCCTCGCCCTCAGAAAAAAAGAAAAGCCATAGACCCCTCGAACTCGCCATCTCGAACAATACACCCTCAGTTCTACCCAGTTACTTCCATCCGCCCTCTCACAGGAATCTCATCATCCGCCGCAAGAATCCGCTTCCTGCTGTTTCCGCCGGAGAGCCGCTCGACCGATTTCCTGATCACAACCCGAGCAGCAACGGAGATCAGGAATGCTTGCCCGCCTCAAATCCCGCTTCGGCAAGGTCGACGCCAAAGCGTCGAAGCCGGACTTTTCAGTCCCGCATGGAGAAACGGCCACTCCGCCACGAGAGCCCACGCCGCTGCCCCACGCGGAGCCGCCCGCCAGTGCCTTCCCCCTCGACTGCCTGACGCCGAAGCTCCGTAGCGCGGCAGAGGCAATCGTCAGCAAGACACAGGGGCCGGCCGCCCTTGCCGCGCAATCCGTTCTGTCCGTGGCCTCGCTCGTTGCGGGGACACCCCCGATCCGGAAAGAAGATTTCTCGGGGCCTTGACTGCCACGAACGGCGTCGACCTCCACAGGAGACCCCCATGTTCAACTTCTCGAGCAATTCCGTCCCGGCGGGCCGCGATCCCGCGCTCGTCGCAACCAGGACCTTCTTCCAGGAGCACGGCTCTGCGCTGCTCAATGCCGCCGCCTTGCTCGGCGGTCCCTCCGCGCACCGTCGCTGCCTCCGTCTTCTGTCCGGAATTTCCGAGAGCTCCTCTCTCACGCGAGCGCTCAGGCAGGAGCTGGTCTGGCTGCATCGGCTTGTCTGCCTCGATTTCGTCGGGGATCCGGAGACCGAGGAAACAGCCCGCTTCGCGATGATCGACCTTCTGGATCCGCGGGTCGAAGAGATCTGCCTCGAGGCCGACCGTCTCTACGATCTTCTCGTCGCGATTTCGGATCTGGATCCTGGGTGCGATGTAATCCTAGGCGAGCTGTTCGACCTCTCTGCTGCATGACGCAGTCGGCCCGCAAGGGCCGGCAGCTTGAAGGCGTGGCAATTCCGCCGCGACCGATTCTTCTGGAGAAAGACATGCAGACCTATTACCAGATGCCCCTCGATGAGGTGTGCTCGCTGCTGATCGGGATGACCCGGGCTTTCATCGACCATTTCCCTGCCAACGAGGTCGCCGCCGATGCGCTCGAGCGCGGATCGCTGCGCCGCACTCTCGAGGCGATGCGCGCCTGTGCTGGGCTCTCGCGTCGCGACGACACGGACGTCGAGCTCCTGTCGGCCGTCCTGGAACGGGAGCGAGAGCGAGAGACCCTGGGCACCTTCATGGTGTTCGATGGCCGTGACGATCGTGATCTCGGCGCCGTCGGGGAAGTGCAGGAGATGCTGGACCTGACCTACAGGAGACAAGCGATCGACGCATGCGTCAGGTCCCTGCGGCGCATCACGCATATCCGCTCCATCTGCCGGGCCCTGATCGACGCCTAGAAGCTGCTGCTGGGGCGGTGAGTCCACCTTCCAAAAGCGTCCCGGTGGCCGGCAGGAATGCCGGCCACAACTCGGGGGTCATGACTTGGGGCTGAGCCGGAAGGCCTTGCGCCGCTTCTTGCCGCTGATCTTCGTGCCTGCGGGAAGCTCCTGGACCCATCCATATTGCATCAGGACGGCCAGCTGCCGATCGAGGGCCTTCAACCGCCGGGAGGCGACCGGCCCGAACTGCAGAACCCGGTCGGTCGCGAACCCGTCGCCGGGCTGCAGGTTCTTCAGTAGCCAGTCGAGTAGGGTCTGGGCCTGGGCGATCTCGGTTTCGTTCGTGGCCGCGATGCACAGGAACTTGTATTGGCCAAGGTAGTATTTGACCATATCGCAGGCGGCTTTCATCACCTCGCCGGATACTGTCACGGCGTCCCGGTCCTCGAAGAGCGTCATTATCGCCGCGAGGCGACAGGCATGTTCCGGTGCCTTCCCGGCGAACCCGGAGATGTCCGCAGCCCAGCCGCCTCGGCCGAGTTCAGTCTCGATCTTGTCGTGAAACTCGACACAGATGGCCAGGGCGTCCTCCGAAAGAGTGAGAAGCCGTTCGGTGGTATCCTCCAGCGTGGTTATCAGCGCGGCCTCCACCTCGTCATGAAAGTGACTCACAGCGGCTTCGTCTTCTTTGTTCGGCCGCCGATATTTTCGGTTGCCCATGTTGCTGACGGGCCAGCACGGCAGCATCCTCGCCAGAATGCCCTGACCGATCAGAAATTCGTCGCCGTAGGTGTCACGGATCAGCGTCGGCTGGAACATGAGGTTGATCGTGGTTGCAGTGGGAGGGACATAGCCGTCGCCCTCCTGACCGGCACGCGGACGGAAGAAGTAATCGCCGTCCCAGAATTTCGACACGATGCCGCTGGTCTTCGCACGTTGGTCTTTTGACATGGAATGGCCTCCCCAGAAGCTGGCCGCTTCGTCGGTGAACCAGCCCAGGAAACCGCATCCGGACGCGATTGCTTTGAAGGCACCCTCGACCGTGGGTTCTGTCACCAGAAAGCTTGGACAGACCGGAGCCGCGGGTTTCTCTTCTCCGCGCCCGGCGCTTGCAACCTCTGACTTGTGCCGCGCCATGGTAATCTCGTGCTCCTTCCGGAGACGCATGATCACCCGGTCGATACCGGTCTTGGCGATCTTGTCTGCTGCGCTCTTACGCTCGCCCGACAATGCGATCGTGACGAAAGCTGCGGTCGCGTTCGAAAGCGATCTGAGTGTCTGGACCTTCGCCCGGCTCTTGCCGGGGTATCGTAGCAGCAGAAGAAGGGGCCGCCTGCTTGGTTGACTTCGTTGATCGCGAGGCGCCGCGTTTCCGTTGGCCGCGCTCTCGCCCCGAGGAGCGCGACCAACGGAATGACGGCGCCCATTCCCTCTCTTCACCCTTGGCTGGACGGTTCCGGACGAGGAATTGAAGAATTCGCAGTTTCGGTCCGGATGTTGCCGCAGGTTGCGGCGGAGGACGGAAAAAATTGAGAATGGGCACTTCCAACCCCGTGCGGGTGAAAAGGACCCGTCTTCAATTGAACCGGAAAATTGAAGATATTACAGTATTTTGCGGCGGTGGGCGGCGGGCCCATCAACACCTGCGATCAGGCTCAGGCACCATCATGTCCGCATGACGGTGACCACTGGGCCCCGCTGGCCGAATACAACTTGCTGGTGATCGAGCTTCCCGCCGATTTCTCGACGCAGAACCCTGGAACCACCCTGACCGCGCAGATCGTGGCGGTATCGAACGAACCGGTGGGGCCGCAAGCCTCCGGCAGCGCGATCCTGACGGTGGACCTGGCCGCCGAGGGCGATATCGAGATCACGGGGCCGGGGACCCTGGCGCTGGCGGAAAACGACGCGCCCGGAGATACCGATGAGGACACGACCTCCCAGGCGCCCTTGCAGTTTCGTCCGTTCGATGCGCTGCAGGCCACGGCGCCGGATACGGATGGCTCCGAAGCCGTCGCGCAGGTCGATGTCACACTGACCGGCCTGCCCGCAGGCGCCACCTATTCCACCGGGGGCGGCTTCGTCGCGGTCCCGGTGGGCGGTGTCCTGCCCACCTTGACCCCGGCGGACTACACCGCCCTGATCATTCAACTGCCCAGCGATTTCTCGACCGCGTCTCCCGCCGCCACGCTCGCAGGCACGGTCACCTTCCGCACCGACGAAGCCCTTCTGGCGGGGGAGGGCGATACCGGCTCCACCGACGGGGTCGAAACCGCGGGCTTCACGGTCACCGTCACGGATGAGGCGGATGTCGACCTGCGCCTGGCCGACCTCACGGTTGCCGAGGATGCGATCCTGCTCGATCCGTCCGTCTCCGAGATCCCGCTCAATATCGACGCCGTCCTTACGGATATCGACGGCTCTGAAACCATCACCGGCGCCTCCATCGCATTCTCCGGTCTGCCGACCGGTGGCCCGACCACGCTCAGCGACGGCACGGTCCTGGCCGGCCCCGCGGCAACATGGACCGGCAGCTTCGCCGCGATGCAGGGGCTTGGTATCGCGTCATTCCCCGAACACTTCTCGGGCATTGTGACGATTACTCCGACGGTCGTGACCGACGAGGGCGACCCGGCCGGGACCAGCGCGACGTTCCTGCTGAACGTCACGCCCGTGGCCGAACCCGAGGTCACGCTTTCCGTGGACGCCACCGAGGCGCAAGTCACCGCCACCGGGCCCGACAGCTTCGCGGTCAAGGAGGACACGAGCTTCCGGCTCCTGATCGATGCCACTACCCCGGACCAGGACGGCAGCGAGAACCTGAGCCGGATCGTGATCGACAATGTGCCCGCAGGCTGGTTGCCCGAAGGTGCGGTGCCGCCCGGCCTGTTCGAGACCGGGGGCGGCGACGTGGCAAACGCCACCGTTTCCGGCGGCCGCCTGACCATCACCCTGAACACCGGCGTTGCGAGTTTCGCGGGCGCGCTGCGCGTCACCCCGAGCGAAAACGAGGACCGCGATGTCGAGACCATCGTCGGCGCAGACCTCGCGGCGACGGTCACGGCGGTCGATACGGCGACCGGCTTGCCCGACAATACGGCGACAGCCGGGGACGACACGGATGTTGATCTCGACGCGGTTGTCGATCCGATCGATCTTGCCGTGGCGGATGCAGCGACCGACGAGAACACCGGCGGGCGCGCAACGCGGCAACTGAATATCACCAATGTCGATTTGCGGGACACCGACGGCTCCGAAGCGTTCGAGAGCGTCGAGATCACCCTGACCGTGCAGACCGAAAGCGACCCGTATGACCCCGCCACCCTGGAATTGCGGATCGGGGATGGCGGGATCAGCGGCTTCGTGACGATCACCCAGACCGGCAGTACCGCCGACACCGTGACCTACGAGGTTCTTCCGGTCGCCGGAACGACCTCTGCGCAATTCGCCACCGCCCTCGAAGCGCTCCAGGTGCGGGTGGACCAGAATTTCAGCGGCATCATCGAGACCGAAGGCACGATCTTCTGGTCCGAGACCCAAACCGGCGATACCGAGATCGACCCGTCCGACAATCCGGCTTCGGAGGATTTTGCCACAACCATCACCTTCCGCCCCGTCGCCGAGGCGGAGCTGAGTGCCTCGGTCTTCGTCACAGACAGTGCCTTCTCCGCCGATGGCACCACGGCCGTGTCCGGCATTGCCCAAAACGCAGACACGCAGGCAAGCGGGACGCTGACACTGCTGGAAAGCACCGATGACGGCTCGGGGCAGGGTCAGGTGTCGGTCTTCGTTGGCATCGACGCCGCAACTCCCGACCCGGACGGCTCCGAGGCGCTGCAAAGCGTGGTGGTCTCGAATATCCCGACCTCCTGGATCGACGAGCGGCTGACTGGCGCCGCCCTCGACCCCAGCGCCTTTTTCATCCAAGACGGGACGGCACCGCTCTCGGCGGCGGAGTTCGCCAAGATCGACACGGCGCTCTACGACCCGGGCACAGGCGCCCTGACCCTGACTTTCGTGCCCGAAGTGACCGCGTTCGAGGCGGCGATCCTGCTGCAGCCAGCCTTGTACGAAGACTACGACGTGGACCGCGCCCCGGGGGACCCGTTTACCGCGGATGGCACCTTCTTCGCCGATGACATCACGGTGACGGCCACCACGGTCGACGACAACTCCGCGCATACCGCCACTGCATCCGCCAGTGTCGAGATCGATGTCGATGTCGACCCGGTCAACAACATCGCCACCATTCCGACGATCCCGCTGAATTTCGAGGATGTCGTGGATGCCGCGGGCGGGATCGCCCAAATCCCGCTTTCGCCGTTTATCCGCGACATGGACGGTTCCGAGACGATCACGGCGGTGGTCCTCAAGGACGTTCCCGATAACCTCAGCGTCTATGCCACCGACCCCGAGGATCCGACGGGCCCGAAAGTGCCCGTGCTTCTGACCGAGATCAACAGCCCGCCGGGCTTCAACACCTGGAGCCTCGAGAACGGCCAGTGGCTCGACGCCGAGGTGCGCGGCGTCGCGTTGCACGCCGCAGGTGATTTCCCCATCGAGATCGACGTGGTCACAACCGAGGACGACGGGGGCGGGACCGCGGTCACGACGCTCAACACCGTTTTCCGGGTCGAACCGGTCGTCGATGGCGGCGATCCCGGCCGCAGCGTGACGGTGAATGAAGACACCGCCATTCAGGTGCCCATCGATGGCAACCTGATCGACAATCCGAGCAACTCACCCGACTCTCCCGAGGCCATCCTGGACGTGGTCGTCATCCGGGAAGTCTTTCCCGATTCCTTCGGCAGATATCCGCGCTTTTTCGACGGCGAGCCGGTGCCCCTGCCCGGATCGCACGGCCAGTTCACGAACGAGTTGGGGCTGACCATCCCGCTCCCGGGTGGGGCCGGGGATTTGACCCTGACCGCGACGCAAGCCAGCAACCTCTGGGTTCTGCCGGGCCGGGACAGCAACGAGGATGTCTCCTTCGATGTCCAGGTGACCTATTTCGAAACTATCGAGCCGACACAGGCCACGATCGGCACCGGGCGGGTGAGCCTCGATGTCGTGGGCGTGGCCGACGACCCGATCGTCGACGCGCAGGACGCCGCCGCCTTCCCCGCGCCGGGCCAGATCGATGACGCGGTTTTCCGCCCGTCCGAGGTCGTCGACGGCACTCCGAACTCCGAGCGGGTCTATGGCTATGCCGGGTTCGATGACGGCCCGTTCCTGCTCGACAGCCGCCTGCAGGATAGCGTGATCACCTCCGGCACCCTCGTGCCCGACCCGGATCAGGTGTTCACCACAGACGGGGTCGTGCCCTTGTCGGGGACTGGGACCGAGATCCTGGTTCCCGAAGGTGACCCCGCCGCGGATTTCGACGGCTCCGAGGTTGTCTACTACGTGATCACCGGCGTCCCGGACACGGTGTCGTTTCTGAACGCGTCACCCGTGGACCTCAGCGGGGCGAGCTTTGTCGTCGGCGTCGAGCGGCTCGACCAGTTGGAGTTCGTGCCCGACCAGGGCATCAGCGAGGTAACCTATTATGACATGGCGCTGAACGTTATCGTTCTGGAAGACGACCAGGTATTACCGGATTTTACCGGCCTGACGCCGGAGGAAGTCTTTGCCGAGATCAACAGCCTGCAGGGCGGCTCGGTCCGCTCCACGGATTTCACGGTCGTTGTCGTGCCGACCCCGGGCGGCACGGGGCCAACCCCCTGCACCCCGGAACAGGACCTGCCGCTGCCGGAGTTGACGATCGAAGGCTCCGGTCCCGAAGACAGCGTCATCCCGCTCACGATCACCCTGACCCCCAATCCGCCTTTCTGGAGCACGATTGCCGATGTTTCCACCCTGCCCAACGGGGTGCAGGGCAGCCTCGGCGTGGGGATCAGTGTTCCGGCCGGTGCCGTGCTGTCCTCCTCGGTGCCCGGCGCGGTGCTGTTCGACCCGATCACCGGCCTCTATGTCGTTGATTTCGAACAGCTGGGTGTCAATCCATCGGATCCCACTCAGACTGCCGTGCCGCTCCTGTTCACCCCGCCCGAGCATGAATCGAGCCCCGCCAACACTTTCGATCCCGACGATACGTTCGGCCCGGCCGACCCCTATGATGAGCTCGAAGCACTTGAATTCCAGCTGATCCTGAACAATGTCACCTGCGGCACGCAGACCAGCGGCACAGGCACCGTCGACCTGGAAATCATACCCGTCGCCGATGGCCCGCAGATCAGCTTCGCCGCCGCTGCCAGCGTGCTGGAGGACACCGACTATCTGCCGGGCATCACCATCGAAGGGATCGATCCCGGCGAACAGCCCTTCGGACAGGTTTTTATCGAGGTGGATGCCACCAATGGCGGGCAGATCTTCGACGCTGCCGGCAATGCCCTGACGGGCAGTCCGACCGCGGATGGGTTCGTGCGCTATGCCCTCGACCAGGCGGATCTGGCCGGTGTCTCGGTCCGCGCGGCGGAGCACTATAGCGGCCCGCTGGAAATCCGCGTCACCGCCGCATCGCAGGACATCAACCTCGAGACCGCCGAGACGACCGTGTCGCGGGTGATCGACATCATTCCGGTCGCGGACTTGCCCGAGTTCATCTTCGACACCTCGGAAATCGACCCGGACACCGGCGCGCCCTTCGTCGATCCCGCCCAGACCCCGACAGTGATCCAGGCGATCGAGGATGTGCCCTACAACCTGTCCACCGGGTTGCAAGCCTTTTCCCCCGACCGGGACGGGTCCGAGATCGTCTCCATCGTGATCTCCGGCATTCCGTCCTACCTGCTGGTCCAGGCCGGCGCGGGGGCCCCGGCGGGCGGCATCATCAACAACGGCGATGGCAGCTTCACCATCTCCGAAGACGCCTATCCGTTTGTCGAGCTGGTGCTGCGGGACGAACATGCCCGCACGCCCGATCCGCTCGACAGCACCATCGCGGATGGCATCCCGCTGGAGGTTACGGTCAATACGTTCGAGCTCGACAATGCCGATCAGAATACCGCCTCGACCGAGTTCATCTTTCGGGTCCGACCGGATGCTGACGTCCCGAGCCTGACCGCGTCCCTTGAGCCGGAAACCGGCGTGGAAGACGATGGCAGGGCTTTCGAGCTCGTTCTCGCAGGTACCACCCCGGACCCGCATGAGGATATGGAGTTCGTGGTCTCCCTGCCGCAGGGAGGCACGCTCTTTGTCGATGGTGTCGCGCAGACAGCGCAACCCGACGGCACGTTCCTGCTCCAGTCCGGTGTGCCCATCGCGTCCCCGGGCGGCGGGGGGCTCGTCTTCGGTGTTCCGGGCACAGTCACCATCGCCCCCCCCGCTGATTTTTCCGGCGACTTTACGGTTTCGGCTGCCGCCGTCACGCTCGATCAAAGCGTGGATGGCAGCTTCATCGACCGGCAAAGCTCCGATCCCGCCGATCTGGACGTGGTGATAATCCCCGCGGCGGACTTGGTTGTCACGCAAACCAACGATACCCTGGTGATCGACGAAGGCGATCCGCCGGACCAGCCGTCCTTCACCCCTGCCGACGAGATCACGATTGCTGTCACGGATAGGGACGGCTCCGAAACCGTCGACAGCCTCGTCTATACGCTGTCGGGCGTGCCGACCGAAACGACCTATACGGTTGGCGGTACGCAGACGGCGGTCACGGGGCCCGACCTTGTCTTTTCGGGCTCCGAGGCGGAGTTTGCCACACTGGACATCCAGTTTCCCGAGAATTTCGCAACCAACGGCGCCCCCCTTGCCGGATCTCTGGCCGTGACCACCAACGAGGGCGGGGCAGAGACCGTCAGCTTTACCGTGGATGTGACCGGTGAGTTGGACGTCGCGGTCACCGTCACCCCGACAGACCAGGCGCAGACCGGCATGGATGTGACCGTGCCCCTCGGCATCGACGCGGCCGTGATCCTGCCGCAGCCGGGGGATGTGGAAACGCTGGACGAGGTGGTCGTCACTTTCGATACCGCGCTTCCCGCCGGGGCGGTGCCCTCGGCCGGAGGGCTCTCGGGCGACCGCACAACGCTGACGGTGAGCCGTCCTGCGGCGACCAATTCGCTCGATTTCACGATGCTGGTGGCGGCGCTGGCCGTGACCCTGCCGGGCGATTTCTCCGGCCCGCTCTCGGGCGCGGTCACGGCGACGACCACGCATGGCACCTCCGCCCCGGTGGCGTTTACGGCGAACGTGAACGACCAGCCGGTCGTGTCGGACCCGGTCGATCTGGGAGAGACCGCGCAGACCACGCTGGTGGTTCCGGTCGGCACCTTCCTCGGGAATGCCAGTGATCCCGATGGCCTTGCAGGGATTTCGAACCTGGTCAGTGATGTCGGCGACGTGACTGCCATCGTGAACGGCAGCGACGTCGAGATCACCGTGCAGAACGGCTACGCCGGCCCGGTCAGCTTCAGCTACGACATATCGGACAGTGGCAGCCCGGTCGCCGTCACCCCCGCCACCGCGACGCTCGACATCACAGTCGAGTTCGCGCTTGCCTTCTCGGGGGGGCAGACCACCGGCCCGGATGGCACCCTGATCCCGGTTGCCGACGATCTGGACGGGGGCACAGGCCCGACCGATGTGGCCCTCGGCACTGCCGGGGCCGAGGCGGTGATCGTCGATCCAGCCGCGCGGGATTACGCCGGGATAGAGAGATTCTCGATGCTGGACGGAAACGACCTGGTGGACCTGTCCCAGGCGATGACGGGCTTTGCCGTCGATCTCGGGGCCGGGGACGACGCCGTGCGCGGCGGGGCCGGGGCCGACACCCTGACCGGCGGCGCCGGTGCGGACAGTTTCGCGCTCGGCGTGGCCCTTGATATCACGGACGTCATTACCGACTACGAGGCGGGCCTCGACCAGATCGACCTCAGCAGCGTCCTGACCGGCAGCGATACGCTCGACGGGCGTGCAAGCTTTGACGATACCACCGGCACCCTGACCGTGCTGGGCGAGGCCGCGGCGCAGATCACGGCGGCGGGCGGCGGCATTCCCGCCAGCGTCGAAGTTGTCTTCGAAAATGCCAGCGGCGCCCAGACAACGGCCGTGATCTGAAGCGTCAGCGCTCGCGCAAGGCCTCCGCCCGGGCCTTGCGGAATGGCTTGAGCAAGTAGTCGAGCACCGTGCGCTCCCCGGTCAGGATATCGACGCTGGCGACCATGCCGGGCCGGATTTCCAGCACCTCCTGACCGCGGGTCAGCTGGGTCTCTTCGGTCTGGATGATGATCGGAAAGAAGGTCTCGCCGGTGCTGTCGTCCTGTTCGGCATCGGCACCCACGCGCACCACATGGCCCGGCAGGGCACCGTAGATGGTGAAATCGAAGGCGGTGATCTTGACCTTGGCCGGCAGGCCCGGGCGCACGAAGGCAATGTCCTCGGGCCGCAACCGCGCCTCGATCTCCAGTCCGGTGCCTTCGGGCACGATCCGCAACACTTCCTCGCCGGGCGTGACGACCTCGCCCTGACTGCTGACATTCAGCGCCGAGACGACCCCGGTCACCGGCGCGCGCAGGGCCGCGCGGGTCACCACGTCTTCCGCCCGGCGGATCGATTCGAGGATGATCGCCAGATCGTTCAGCGTCTGGCTCCGCTCCGCGTTGATCTCGGCCCGGCGCAGCAGGTCCAGCTCCGTAAGTCGTGCCTCCGCCTCCATCAAGGCGGCCTCTGCCTGGGCGCGACGGCTGTCCAGACGGTCACGCTCGGACCGCATGCCGGTCCGCTCCCGCTCGACCGGAATGATCTGCGCCCGCGGAATGACGCCCGAATTCTCGCGGATCGCGATCTCTTCGTCGAGCAGCGCAAGGCTTTCGTCGCTGCGCGCCAGCCCGTTGGTCAGTTCGGTAATCTCCTGTCGGCGCTGCAGAACCTGCGCCTCCAGTACCGCGCGTTGGCTGACATAGGACGCCCGCCGACTGTCGAAAAGCGCCCGCTCGCGCAGCGCCAGGGGGTCATCCGCCGCCAATCCCGCTGGTGCGAAATCCACCGCCGCCGCATCGCCCAACTCGGCCTCCAGGCGCAGGGCGCGGGCGCGCAAGGCGGCGCGCCGGGCAGCAAGCTCGCCCAGATCGGCCGATGCGCCGGTGTCGTCGATCCGCACCAGTTCCTGCCCTGCATCCACCCGGTCGCCCTCGGCCACGAGGATTTCGGCGACGATCCCGCCTTCCAGGGTCTCGACCCCCCGCGCGCTGCCCGAGGGCACCACCCGTCCGTCGGCGCGCGAAACCTCTTCGATCGTGGCCCAACCGGCCCAGACCAGCCCGACCCCCGCCAGCGCCATGATCAGCAAGAGGATCGCGGTCAGCCCGCGCCGGGGCCGGGCCATGCGTGACGCTTCCGCGCCGATGGCGAACTCCTCCAGCTGCCAATCTCGCGCGTTCATGACGTCCCGCCCTTGAGCGTGGCGAGGATATCCGCCTTCGGCCCGTCCATCTGCACCTTGCCCGCCTGCATCAGCACCACCCGGTCGGTCAACTCCAACAGGCCCATCCGATGCGTGGCCACCACCAAGGTCATCGGGTGCGCGTCCAGCGCGCTCCGCAACCGGTCGATGAACCGCCGCTCCGCCTGCTGATCCATGGAAGAGGTCGGTTCATCCAGCAGCAGCACCTTGGGCCGAGGCAGCAGCGCCCGCGCCAGCGCCACCATCTGCCGTTGCCCGCCCGACATGTTCCGCCCGCGCTCGGCAATGGGCATGGCGAAGCCTTCGGGATGGCTGGCCGCGAGGGCATCCACCCCCGCCAGCCGCGCGGCGCGCAGGATCTCCGCATCGCTGGCCCCGCGTTTGCCGAAGGCGATGTTCTCAGCCAGGGTGCCCGAGAACAGGACAGGTTCCTGCGGGACCAGCTGCACATCCGCGCGCAGCTCCGCCGGGTGCAGCTGGGCCATGTTCAGCCCGTCGATCAGCACCAGCCCCTCGTCGGGCTGGTAGAGACCCGCCAGCAGCCGCACGAGGCTCGTCTTGCCCGCCCCGACCGGGCCGATCAGTGCGACCCGCGCCCCGGCGTCGATCGACAGGGACAGATCGGTGAGCGCGGGCTGAGGCGCATCGCCATAGGTCAGCTTGGCACCGCGCAACTCCAGCGCTCCATCCGAGACCCGCTTGTTGAGCCGCCGCGCGCCCGGCGTGCCGTCCGACGGCAGCGCCATCAACTCGTCCAGGCTGCGCAGGGTGGAGACCGCGAAGCTCGCCCGCACGAATAGCGCCGCGAGCGCCGCCGTGGGCGCCAGCGCCCGACCCGACAGGATCATCGCCGCGATCACCGCCCCCATGGTGATCTGACCCTCCAGCGCCAGGTACACCCCGATCACAACGATCCCGACCGAGGACAGCTGCCCCACCAGCCCGGTCAGCGTCGTTGCCACCGTCGACAGGCGTCGGGCGCGCTCTTCGGCCTTGGCGTTCTGCGTGACCTGCTGCTCCCACCTGTCCTGCATCCGGCCTTGTCCGCCCACGGATTTCAGGGTTTCGAGCTCGTTCATCGCCTCGCTGGCCACCGCCGTCTTCGCGCCGCCAGTCTGGCGCACCGTGCCCACCGCGTTTCGCAACGGGATCAGGACCAGCACCCCGAAGACAAGAACCGTCAAAACCGCCAGCGCCGGCGGCCAGGCCAGCGGTCCGCCGATATAGGCGATCACCGCGATGAACACCGCGGTAAACGCCAGGTCGGTCAGCGTGGCGACCGTTTGCGACGAGAACACATCGCGCACCTGCTCGAAATCCTTGAGCGTGTTCATCAACGTGCCTGCCGGGGCCGTGCGCGCCGACAGTCGCAAGTCCGAGACATGGCGGAAGATCTCCGACGATACGGCCAAGTCCACCTGCCGTCCCACCACGTCCACGAGCTGCGCACGCAGGGCCTTCAGCCCCGCATCGACGATCAGGGCCAGCCCGACACCGATCACCAGCGACCAGAGCGTGATCAGCGCCGCATTGGGAAACACCCGGTCATAGACATTCATGGTGAAGATCGGCACCGCGAGCGCCAGCAGGTTGATCACCGCCGAGGCGAGGATGACCTGGGTATAGGCGGGCCAATGCCGCCGCACAGCCCCCCAGAACCAGTGCCCTTGCCCCTGTATCGCGCTGCCGGGTGCCGGTGCCGCGACACCCGGCTCGGCGCGGATCAGCAATACATGTCCCATGTATACCGCGCGCAAAGCCGCCAACTCGACCGTGAACTCCTCCGACCCGCGGGAGGGCCAGAGCACCCGCACGGTGTCTCCGTCGCGCGCGATCAGCACGCAAGCATCGCGGCCCTCCAGAAACAGGACCGCCGGCAGCACCGCGTCCGGCAGGTCCGACAGATCCCGGCGCACCAGCCGCGCGGCGTGGCTTTGGGCCTCGGCGGCGGCAACGGCGCGGGCGGGCGTCAGCTTGCCATCAGCCGGTAGGGACAGGTTGGCCACCAGGGCCCGTGCCCCCACATCATGCCCGCGCAAGCGCAGCGCACCTCCCAGCGCCTCTGCGAGCGGGTCGAAAACCTGCGGGTCGAGATCCCAGTCCAGCTGTGGCGCCTGCGCGCCGTCCCGCCGCGAAATGGTCAGACGCGCGGTGTCCTTGCGGTCAGCAGGGCGCATCGAACAGCCCCTCCGCAAGCGATCCGATCACTGCTTGAGGCTCTTGCGCCACTCGGCGAAGCTCTTGGAATCCACCGCCTCGGCGGACGGCGCCGCGCCCACATCCGGCGCGCCACGCTGCGCGCGAGCGTAGGCGGCGGCATCGGTCGGCGGCTCGATCCCCAGCGTCGGCAGCAAGACGCCCATCGACGCCAGAATGCGATAGTTGATATAGGTCTGCAGCGATTTCAGGTTCGCCAGGTTGATCTGCGCCTCGAAAAGCGAAATCTGGGTGTTCAGAATGTCCAGCAGGGACCGTGACCCGACCTGAAATTCCTGCTCGTAAGAGTCCAGCACATCTCGCGACAGGCTCACCTGCCGATTCAGCAACTGCACCCGCCGCGCGGCCGCATCGCGGTTCGCCCAGCTCTGCCGCACCTCGCGCTCCACCAGCCGCACCTGGGCAAGCAGGGTGGAGCGTGCCTCGTTCACCCGGCGCACCTGCTCCTGGCGCAGCGCCCGGTTTTGCGAGCCCTGGAACTCGTAGCGTAGGAACAAGCCTACACCGTAATCCTCGACCGACCCCTCGAAGCCGTCCAGGTCCTCGCCCCGGCGGGCGAAGGCCTCCGGGTCGAGCGACGGGTACCGGTTGGCCGCCGCCTTGCGCGCCAGCGCCTCGGCCCCGCCCACATCCGCCTGTAGAAACAGGATGGTCGGGTTTGTCCGCCGTGCGACACCCAACGCGCCCTCCAGCGACGCAGGGATCGTGCCGCCAAGGCCCGGAACCTGCCCGAGGTTCCGTGCATCGATGCCGACGACCTCCTGGAAAAATGCCTCGGCCTCCGCGGTGTCGAGCCGGAACACCGCCAGCGTGTCCTCGGCGAGAAAAACACGTTCCTCCACCTGTTGCAGGTCGGAAGTGCCGACAATCCCGTTGTCGAACGCCTGCTGGATGCGGCGGAGGATATCCCTGTGATACTCCAGGTTCTGCTGCGCCAACCCGACCAGCGCGCGATTGCGCAGCACCTCGGCATAGACCCGCACCGCCTCCAGCTACAGAAACTCCGCCCGCTCCAGAACGCGCAGCGCGGCCCCGTCCACGCGACAGGCCTGGCGCTCGATCTCCGAGCGGGTGGCGAACCCGTCGAACAGGTTCTGCGTCATCCGCACGCCGACGCCATAGCCGGTGATCGCATCATCCCCCGCGGGCAGGGACGGGGTCGTGGTGCCATTGTTCCGGCTGATCCCGGTTTCCGCCTCTAGCGAAAAGCGTGGCACCCGGAAAGAGCGCGCCTGGTCCAGTTCGAACTCGATCGCCTGCTTGTTGGCCGCAGCTGCGCTGATCTCCGGGTTGGATTCCAGCACGTAAAGGATCGCCTCCTCGACCGTCAGCGCCGAAGCCGCCGAAGCGGAGAGAAACATCGCACCTGACACTGCCAGCCGAACATAGTACCGCGTCTTGCGTGCAAGCTCTCTGGTGCTGGACTTAACTCTTCTTAAGCCTGTTGTTTGTGCCCTGTTCACAGCCGGAGGCCGCTCACCTCGTAAAGAATGGGCCTGGGATGTCATGGCTCGCCGCAACGGTTTTGGGGACCCCGTCTTGATGAAACGCCTCTTGATCCGCCTGATCCTTGCGCCCGCGGTCCTCGTCTGGGGGGCGATCGCCCAGGCGCAGGATCTCGGAACCGTCCTCTTCGATTTCGACAGTGCCAGCCTCGATGCCGAGGCCGCGACCCAGGTTCGGGCCATCGCCGAGGCGCTGGAGGCGACACCGAGCTACAAACCGACCATCGTGGTGGGCTACACCGATGCCGTGGGCAGCACCGGCTACAACCTCGCCCTGGGCCAGCGCCGGGCGCAGACGGTCGCCGATGCCCTGACTGCGCAGGGCGTACCCGTCAGCCGGATCGGCAGCATCGCAAGTCGCGGCGAGTCGGACCTCGTCGTCGCCGTGGCCACCGCCGAACGCCGCAACCGTCGGGTGAACGTGGCGCTCGACGACATGCTCTCGGCCTGCCGCAGCTACCGCGATATCGACCTCAACCCCGCAGGCTTCGCGGACGCGTTCCAGGTCGACCTGCAATCGCGCCTGGCCGAGGCGGTCAACGCCTACAGCCGCTTCACCGGCGATGGCCAGAACGGTCCCGCGTTCCAGATGGCCGGGGCGGCCAAGTACGATTGCGGCATCGCTGCGGGGCTTGGGCCGAACGAGGATCGCAAACTCGAATACGGCAAAAAGTGCTTTTGCAATTCCGCGCGCCTCCGCGTGGCCCTTGGCGGCGCGCGCTAGGGTGCCGCTGCGCGCGGGTTACAAGCCCCTTGTACCCAAAGCCCGGTAAGTTGAAGGCTGCGAGCCCGACTCCCGTGTGACCGCGATGGGCGATGCGTGCTCACTTGGCCGTCCCGCAAACGGTGCCAGCGCGGTGTGACCCATTCCCCGTGCGATCGTGTGCTCTTTGCCCACCGGGCTCTTTCGCAGGCTCCGCGACCCCTCTTTGCGACCGGTCAGGTGATCGCCTGCAATCTCACGGTCGCCCTCAGCCCGCCTTCGGTCCGGTTTTCCAGCGTGAGGATTCCCCCATGCGCCAGCACGATCGTGCGCGCGATGGACAGGCCCAGCCCGACACCGCCGGTCTCGGCGCTGCGGCTGTGGTCCCCCCGCCGGAACGGCTGGAACATCTCGTCCATGCGCTCCGGCGCGATGCCCGGGCCGGTATCATCGACCGTCACGATGGCATGCCCGTCCTGACGGGCAAGCGTGACCCGCGCCGCCTCTCCGTAGCGCAGGGCATTGTCGATCAGGTTGCCGATGGCGCGGCCCAGCCCGATCGGCCGTCCCATCACCTGAACCTCGCTGATGCCGTCATACTCGGCACCCCGCTCCGCGCAGAGCTTCGAAAGCAGCCCGCCCAGATCCACGGCCTGCATGGCCTCGCTGTCCTGCCCGTGCCTGGCGTAGCTGACAAGCCCATCCGCCATCACCGTCATCTCGTCGAGTGTGCGCACCATCGCTTCGCGCTGCTTGGCGTCATCGACCATCTCGGCCCGAATGCGCAGGCTGGTCATCGGCGTGCGCAGATCATGCCCGATCGCGGCGATCATCCGCATCCGTTCGGCGTCGAACCGCGAAATCTCGGTCTGCATCGCGTTGAAGGCGCGCGCCGCCGCGCGCATCTCCCGCGGCCCTTCCTCTGGCACCCGGGCGTCGCGGTCACCGCGCCCGGCCGCCTGGGCGGCATCCGACAGGCGCCCGAGGGGCCTGGCGAGCCGCCTGGCAAACACGATCCCCACCGCCAGCACCGACAGCAGCGACAGCGCCAGGAAGGTCAGGAAGGGCCGACTGTCCACCGGGCTGGGCCGGGGCGGGCCGCCACCGGTCGTGACGTTGAGCCACGCGGCCTCGCCCTCCCGGGGGCTCAGCGGCACGCTCACCGCGATGATCCGGCCCGCGCGTGCGCCGGGCGTCCGCTCCGGTGCTGGGCGCGACGCAGGGCGGTCGATGAGGGCCACGCGCAGATCGGTCCGCCCGAGCGTTTCGGCAAGCCCGGCGGCGAGGGATGCCGACCGGCTGTCCCGGCCGGTCCGTGCCACGAGGGGCGTCTGCCCGACCCGGAACCGGGCGAGACGGTTGGACACCTGTTGCGTGAGCACCTGGCGGGTGTCGGCATCGACGGTCTCGAGCACCGGGATCAGGGCCGCGATCCGCGCGATCCAGCGGTCGTCGAGGGTCTGGCGATCGAAGCGCTGTTGTTGCAGCCCGAGAACGACCAGCCCGATCAGGTTTGCCGCAAGGATCGCCGTCGCCAAAAGCAGCACGAACCGCCCCGCCAGCGTGTCGGGCAAGAGCCGCGCGCGCCGCATGGTCATGGCGCGCCCTCCACATCCGCGGCCAACCGGTATCCGCCGCCCCACTCCGTCACCAGGATCTGCGGGTGCTTCGGGTCGGCTTCGATCTTGCGACGCAACCGGCTAACCTGGTTGTCGATGGCGCGGTCATAGGCCTTGGCCTCCCGCCCGGCGGACAGGTCCAGCAATGTCGCGCGGCTCAGAACCGTGCGCGGCTGATCGAGAAAGATGCCCAGAAGCCGGTTTTCCGCACTGGTCAGCTCGGCGCACCGGCCATCGGCATGGGCCACGGTCAGCGCATCAGGATCATGCACCCAGCCCGCGAAGCCGCGGCGCGCGCTCGGTGGCGCGGCGATTTCGGGCGGCGCGCGGCGCAGGATCGCGCGCACCCGCGCCAGCAACTCGCGCGGGTTGAACGGTTTGACGAGGTAATCGTCGGCGCCCAGCTCCAGCCCGACAATGCGATCCGTCTCATCCGCCATCGCCGTCAGCAGCAGAACCGGCGGGCCATCATGGGCGACCAGCCACCGGCACAGGCTCAGCCCGTCCTCCCCCGGCATCATGATGTCGAGCACCACCAGGTGGATCGTCGCCTCGGCCAGAACCTCCCGCGCCTCTGCGGCATGGGCAGCCAGCCGCGTGCGGAACCCTTGCTTGCGCAGGTACTGTGCCAGGGGCTCGCGAATGTCGCGGGCATCGTCGACGATCAGGATCTGGGGGGCGATGGGGTCTGTCACAGTCGATCTCCAAGGCGGGCCGGACGCCTGCCACAGATCCTTATTGCGCGTGTCGGCGCCGGGAAATCAACCGATCGGGCGGCCGTTTCGGATCCGAATTGTCGCAAGATGTATCAGGCCGGGCGCTTGCGACAGATGACGACAAACCGGGGGGCGCGCTGACAAACCTTCGCACGCAAGACCGCCTAGATGAGGGTCACGAAGCGATGAATGCTTCCCCACGAACCCGAAAGGACACGACATGAATTCCTCGATGATCTACCGCAGCGGCCTGCTCGCCACCGCCGTCCTGTTGACCGGCATGACCCTGGCCGTGGCACAGACAGCCACCGACACCACCCCCGTCCAGGCGCCGCAGGCCAAGGAGATGCGCGTCGATTTCCGCATGGAGCGCGGCGCGCGCGGCGGCGGCATGATGGGCCGGATCCTGCAACAGGCCGACGCCAATGGCGATCGCGCCCTCACCCAGGACGAGATCGACACGTTCCGCGCCGCGCTTGTGGCCAATGCCGATGCGTCGGGCGACGGCAACATCTCCCTCGACGAGTTCGAGACGCTCTATCTCGAAGTGACCCGCGCGCGGATGGTCGATGCCTTCCAGGCGCTCGATGCCGATGGTGACGGGGTCGTCACCCAGGCCGAGAGCGACGCGCGGTTCGGCGACATCGTCGACCGGATGGACCGCAACCAGGACGGCCAGATCGACCGCGACGACCGGCCGAGCCGTGCCAGCCGGGACCACGACCGGGAAGGGCGCGGCCACGACCGGGATGGCGGCCGCTGGAATGAGCGCCGCGGCTGAACGCATGGCGGCGGGGGCTGACATCCCCGCCGCGATCCCTCGGCAGCGGTTCGCACAGCGCAGAAAGGCGCGCGGCATCACGCCGGGTGCAAAGGAACTCGAAAATGGCACAGAAAACCGAAACCCTCCAACTCAAGGACAGCCCCGCGGCATACGGGGCGATCTCCAGGGTCAATCACTGGGGCGTTGCCCTCGGCATGATCGCATTGCTCGGCTCCGGGCTGCTCATGGCCTACGGACCGCTCACCCGCGAGGCCGTGGCCCCGATCCGGGATTGGCACAAGGCCCTCGGCGTCGTGGTCCTGATCGTCGGGCTGTGGCGGGTGGGCTGGCGCCTGGCACAGGGGGCGCCGAGACCGGCCTCCGACATGCCACCCTGGCTGGCCCGCGCGGCGAAGGCGGTGCACTGGGGTTTGCTCGCCACGGTGCTCGCGATGCCGATCTCCGGCATCCTGATATCGGTCTATAACGGGCGGGCGGTCACGTCCTTTGGGGTGGTTATCCCCGCCCAGGACAAGGTTGGCTGGATTGCAAATGCGGCCCACGGGGTCCATCAGTTTGCAGGCTGGGCGCTGGCCGGGCTGCTGGTCGTGCATGTCGCGGGTGCGCTCAAACACCATTTCCTGGACCATGACGCCACCCTGCGGCGCATGCTGCGCGGGGCCGCCTGAAGGCCCCGCACGCTGGTGTTGAAAAAGGGGCAGGGCGATGCCACGCATCGCCCTTTGTGCGTACCTCGGCCCGCAAACCTCCGGTCCGGTGCCGACCAGCCCGCGGGCCGCTGACCGCCGGGGACCACGGCTCAGGCAGCGCTGTAGAGCGTCCGGCGCGCTGAGGACCCCACGATCCCTTCGTCGAAGAGCCGCGCGATCTCCGTGTCGTCGAGGCCGGTGACCTCGCTCAGGATCTCCTCTGTATGGCTGCCCAGGGCGGGCGCGGGTTTGGGCGCCTCGCGCGCCAGGGCCGAAAACACCGCCGCGTGGCCGGGGACCGGGAAGGTGCCCAGCCCCTCCTGGGCCAGCGCGGTAAAGACCGGGTTGTCCGGCGACAGGTCCGGGTCCTGCTCCACCGCTTCCTTGACGGTGCGGAACTCCGACCAGGTCAGCTTGGCATCGTCGAAGATCTCGCCGATCACGGCGGCGGGTCGCGCCGCGAACCACGGGGTCAGAATCTCCGTGATCTCCCGCCGCAGTTCCCAGCGCACGCCCTCATTGCCCAGATCGCGCCCGGTCGCCCGGGCCAGCTCGGCCATCTCGGTTTGCGTCCCCGTGGTCTTGACCAGCCCCGACCATTGCCGCCCGGTCAATCCGATCACCATGATCCGCCGCCCGTCCGCACACAGGAAATCCTGCCCATAGGCGCCATAAAGCGCATTGCCCGACTTGGTCCGCGCGGTCTCGTTCAGCACTGCATCCCCGATCATGCCCAGATGCCCCAGCGTCGCCGCCGCCACGTCCTTCAGGGTCAGCACAACCTCTTGTCCCACACCCTTGCGCAGCCGGTGCCGCTCGGCGGCCAGCACGGAGGACACGCACATATGCCCCGCCATCAGGTCCCAGGCCGGCAGCGCATTGGCCACCGGCGCATCATGCCCCTCCGGCCCGGTGATATCCGGAATGCCGAGCGCCGGGTTCACGGTGTAATCGACCTGGGGGCGCCCATGCCGGTCGCCCAGCAGCGTCACCATGATCAGGTCCTCGCGCAGCTTGCTCAGGGTCTCGTAATCCATCCAGCCGCGCACCCGCAGGTTGGTCAGGAACACGCCCGCATCCTCGCCCGGCGCGGTGATCGTGCGGGTGATCAGCTCCTTGCCCTCGGGGTGGCTCATGTCCACCGCGAGCGAGCGTTTGCCCTTGTTCAGCCCCGCCCAGAACAGGCTCTTGCCCGACGGCGCCAACGGCCAGCGCCCAGAATCGAGCCCGCCCTGCAGCCGGTCGAACCGGATCACATCCGCCCCCATCTGCGCCAGCGTCATCCCCGCCAGGGGCACCGCGACAAAGGCCGAGCCTTCGACCACGCGCAATCCGTTCAGAATTCCTGGCATGTCAGTCCTCCCAGTCTGCACTTGCTGTCAAACCCATGTAGCCCGCATCGGCCACAGTGCACATTTTCAGTGCATGCGCCCCCTCGCGCACCCCGCGCAGGGTCAGCCCGGTGTCGTGAAACATCGGATGCACGCCGCGAAACCGGAACCGGTCCGGGCGGCGCCCCTTCCAGGCGGTCGCCTCCGCCATCAGCAGGTTGGCCTGCAACGGCCCGTGCACCACAAGGCCCGGATAATGCTCCACTTCCTGCGCATAGGGCAGGTCGAAATGGATCCGGTGGGCATTGAAGGTGATCGCCGAATAGCGAAAAAGCAGCGCGGTCGAGACCGGCTGCGTCACGTCGAAAACCAGGCTGTCCACGGGGCCGGGCTTCTTCGGCGGGGGGCGGAACTCCGGCGCGATGGGCAGGTAGACGATGGATTGCGTCTCGCGCACCGCAAGGCCTGCCGCCCCGCGCAACTCGTGCGCAACGGTGACGAACACCATGCCCCCGGTGGAGCCGGTCTTTTCCTCGACGCCGGTGATGGTGGAGGTTTTCTCGATCTGCTCGCCGACGCGCAGATCTGCGTGGAATTCCAGCGCACCACTGGCCCACATCCGCCGCTCATAGGGCACCGGGGGCAGAAACCCGCCAAGGGCCGGGTGCCCGTCGGCACCCAGATCCTCCATCCCCACCGCCGGGGGGAAGGCATACCAATGCCACAGGGCTGGCAAGACATCGCCCGGGCCGGGGCAGGGGCGGCCCGCGCGCGCAAGCGTGGCGTGGATCATGGTGGCGACCGTGGGGGGCACGCAGCCCGCCACGGTCTCGGTCCGCCCGATCCAGTCGGTCAGCGGTGCGCCGTTTTCAGGCGCGTCAAGCGGCATTGCGCGCCGGGTTCAGGATGCGCGCCACGGTCTCGCCCATGGCCGACGGGTTCGGCGCCACCTCGATCCCGCAGGCACTCAGCAGCGCGACCTTCTCCTGCGCGCTCTCGCCGAAGGCCGAGATGATCGCGCCCGCATGGCCCATCTGCCGGCCCTTGGGGGCCGCAAGCCCGGCGATATAGGCCGCCACGGGCTTGGTCATGTGATCGCGCACATAAGCCGCCGCCTCGGCCTCCTGCGGACCGCCGATCTCGCCGATCATGATCACCGCATCGGTCTCCGGGTCGGCCTCGAACAGCTCCAGGATATCCTTGAAAGACGAGCCGTTGATCGGATCGCCCCCGATCCCGATCGACGACGACACCCCGATCCCCAGGGCCTGCATCTGGCTCGCCGCCTCGTAGCCCAGCGTGCCCGACCGGCCCACGATGCCCACGCGCCCGGGGGTGTAGATATGCGGCGGCATGATCCCCATGAACCCCTTGCCGGGGCTGATGATGCCCGCGCAGTTCGGCCCGATCAGGCGCATCTTGCGCTCCCGCGGGAAGCGGCGCAGGAAGCGTTTGACCCGCATCATGTCCTGGGCCGGGATGCCGTCGGTCACACACACGGCGGTGCGAATGCCCGCATCCGCGGCCTCCATCATCGCGTCCGCAGCCCCCGCGGGCGGCACGAACAAAAGGCTCGCCTCCGCGCCCGTGGCCTCGACCGCCTCGCGCACGGTGTTGAATACCGGCCGGTTAAGCACCGTGGTGCCCCCCTTGCCCGGGGTGACGCCGGCGACGACCTTCGTGCCGTACTCGATCATTTCCTGCGCATGAAACTGCCCGATCCGGCCGGACAGGCCCTGGACGACGACGCGGGTGTCTTCGGTGATGACAATGGCCATGACTGTGGCTCCTTACTGTGCGGCGATCAAGGTGGGGCGGGCGGCAACGGCGGCCTCGGCCGCCTCGGCCAAGGTGTCGGCGCTGATGATCGGCAGGCCGCTCTCGGCTATCAGCTTGCGCCCGGCCTCCACATTCGTGCCCGACAGGCGCACCACCACCGGCAGCTCGATGCCGAGCTCGGTATAGGCCTTGATCACCCCGTTCGCGATCCAGTCGCAGCGGTTGATGCCGGCAAAGATGTTGACGAGGATCACGCTGACATTCTGGTCCGACAACACCGTGCGGAACGCCTGGCAGACGCGTTCAGGACTGGCCCCGCCGCCGATATCGAGGAAATTCGCAGGCTCCCCGCCCGCCAGCTGGATCATGTCCATCGACGCCATGGCAAGCCCGGCGCCGTTGATAATGCAGCCGATATCCCCGTCCAGGCCCACATAAGCCAGCCCGTGATCGGCGGCGAAGCTCTCGCGCGGGTCTTCCTGGCCCGGATCGCGCAAGGCCGCGATCTCCGCCCGGCGGAAGAGCGCGTTGGTGTCGAACGACATCTTCGCGTCCAGCGCCACCAGCGAGCTGTCCTTGCACACCACCAGCGGATTGATCTCCACCATCATCGCATCGAGATCGCGGTACGCCCGGTAGCAGGCCTTGAGCACGGTCACCATCTGGCCGATCTGCGCGCCCTGCAGGCCCAGCTTGAAGGCCAGCTCCCGCGCCTGGTACTCGGCCAGACCCACGGCGGGGTCCAGAACCATGCGGATCAGGCTCTCGGGGTCTTCCTCGGCGAGGTCCTCGATCTCCATCCCGCCATGGCCCGAGGCCACGATCATGATCCGCTCGGACTTCCGGTCGAGCACGAAGCCGAGATACAACTCCCGCTCGATGGCGGACGCCTCTTCGACCCAGAGCCGGTCGATCCGCTTGCCCGCGGCATCGGTCTGCTTGGTGACCAGCGACGTACCCAGGAGGCTGGCGGCGAAGTCGCGCACCTCCGCCTCACCCTCGCAGAGCTTGACGCCGCCGGCCTCGCCGCGCCCGCCGGAATGGACCTGCGCCTTGACCACGCAGCGCCCGCCCCCCAGTTCGCGGCAGCGGAAGGCCGCCTGTTCGGGCGAGAACGCCACGCCGCCCTTCGGCACCGGCACGCCAAAGCGCGCCAGAATGTCCTTGGCCTGATGCTCGTGAATGTCCATGTCGTCTCCTCCCCAGGATTGGCTTATTCCGCCGCGACCGCCTTGGCGGCGATGGCGTTGGCGGTGTCGATCACGTTGCGGGCCATCTTCTCGCTGGCCGCGTCGATCATCTTGCCGTCGAGGCTCGCGGCCCCCTTGCCCGCGGCCTCGGCATTGCGCAGCTCTTCGATGATCCGATGCGCCTTGCTGACCTCGGCCTCCGGCGGGCTGAACACGTCGTTCGCCATCTCGATCTGGCTGGGATGAATGGCCCATTTGCCCTCGCACCCCAGTGCCGCCGCCCGGCGTGCCCCGGCCATGTAGCCGTCGGGATCGCTGAAATCTCCGAACGGCCCGTCGATCGCGCGCAGCCCGTAGGCGCGGCAGGCAATCACCATCCGCGTGATCGAGGCGTGCCACTGATCCCCGGGGTAATCCGGGTTCAGCCCGCCGATATTCACGGTCCGCGCCCGCATCGAGGCCGCGTAATCCGCCACCCCGAAATGCAGCGCCTCCAGCCGCCCGCCGAACTGGGCGATCGCCTCCACATTGGCCATCCCGAGCGCGGTCTCGATCAGCGCCTCAAGGCCCACCCGGGTCTCCAGCCCGCAGGCCATCTCCGCCTGGTTGACCATCGCCTCGACCATATACAGGTCCGCCGTCACCCCGACCTTGGGCACCAGCAGCGTGTGCACCCGGTCGCCCGCCTGCTCCATGATGTCGACCACGTCGCGGTACATGTAATGGGTATCCAGCCCGTTGATCCGCACCGACACGGTCTTGCCCTTGGCGGCCCAGTCGATGTCGTTCAGCGCCTGGATCGCGTTCTTGCGCGCCTGCACCTTCTCGGGCGGGGCAACCGCGTCCTCCAGGTCGAGAAATACGAAATCCGCGGCGCTCTCGGCGGCCTTGTCGATCATTGTCGGGTTCGAGGCGGGCACCGCCAGCTCGGACCTCTGAAGGCGCTGCTTGCGCAAGGGGTGAAGCGTATGGGACATGTCAATCTCCGTGCGTGAAAGGGCAGGGGCGGTTCATTCCGCCGCGATATGCAGGAAGGGGCGCGCCGCGGCATCGGCGGCGAACCACGCCTGCGCCGCCCCCACGCCGGAGCCGAGCTGCACCTGCATCCCCGCCCGGTAGAGCGCCATCTCCGCCACCGACAGGGCGGTCAGGCACATCGCCTCGTTCAGATCGCCGAGATGCCCGATCCGGAAAACCTTGCCGTCGAGCGGCCCCAGACCGCTCCCGAAGGAGGTGTTGAATTCCTCGTATGCGATGCGCAGAACCTCGCGGGCGTCGATCTCCTGCGGCACTCGAATGGCCGACACCGTGTCGGAATAAAGCGTGTGATGCTCGGCCACCAACGGCAGCCCCCAGGCCGCGATCCCGCGGCGCACACCCTCGGCCAGCCGGGTGTGGCGGGCGATCACGTTGTCCAGCCCTTCGGTCGCGATCCGCGCCAGCGACGCCCGCAACCCGTGCAACAGGGGCGTGGGCGGGGTGTAGGGGAAATACCCGTCCGCATTCATCGCCAGCATGTCGGAAAACTCGAAATAGGCCCGGCGCATGGTCGCCGACCGCGCAGCCTCCAATGCCTTTTCGCTGACACCCAGAATGCCCAAGCCCGGCGGCAGCATCAGACCCTTTTGGCTGCCCGTGACCACCAGGTCGACCTCCCATTCGTCCATCCGGAAGTCCAGCGAGCCGACCGAGGACACCCCGTCCACGAACAAGAGCGCATCGTGGAAATTCTCGTCCAGCGCCCGGCGCACCGCCGCGATGTCCGAGGCCACGCCCGTGGCGGTCTCGTTATGGGTGACGAAGACCGCCTTGATCTCGTCATGGGCATCCCGGCCCAACCGGCGCGCGATCTCCTTGACCGGCGCGCCTGCGCCCCAGGGAATGTCGATCAGCTCGACCTGCAGGCCCAGCCGCTCGGCCATCTGCGCCCAAAGGGTCGAGAAATGCCCGTGCCGCGCCATCAGCACCTTGTCGCCGGGATTTAGCGTGTTGGTGATCGCCGCCTCCCAGGCCCCGGTCCCCGAGCCGGGAAACAGCATCACCGTCCCGCGTTCGGTGCGCAGCACCGATTTCATCCCCTCGAACAGCCCGAGGGTCAGGTCCCCGAAATCCGCCGCACGCATGTCCTGCATCGGCACATTCATCGCCTGCCGCACCGCTTCGGGCACATTGGTGGGACCCGGAATGAAGAGATGTGTCTGACCTGTTCGCATGAGTTGACCTCCCTGATCGTCGTCTGCCTACCCCGCGCCCTTGCCATGCTGCAAAAGCATTCGGGTCCTGCTGTGAGTGCGAATGTTCACAAAGCACACAAATTGTGAACTTGTGAAATCTGTGATATGACAGGTGCATGAAGACTTTCATCGGACCCCGCCTGCGCCGTCTGCGGCGCGACGCCAACCAGACCCAGGCCGAAATGGCCAAGGCGCTGGGCATCTCCAACTCTTACGTGAACATGCTGGAAAAGAACGAGCGCAGCGTGTCCGTCCCGGTGCTCCTGCGCCTGTTCGAAGCTTACGGCGTCGATTGGCGCGACATCGCCGACGAGGACGATACCGCCACCCTCAACGCCCTGCGCGCCGCGTTCCAGGACCCGCTCTTTCACGATCACAGCCCCGATCTGCCGCAGCTGCGCGCGCTGCTCTCGCACGCGCCGGACGTGGCGCGCAGCTTTTTGCAATTGCACCACGCCTACCGCGCGGCCACCGATCAGCTCTTGGTGCTCTCCAATGCCAGCGAGACCGATCTCGACATCCTGCGTGCCTCCCCCGAGGCGATCGTGCATGATTTCTTTCGCGACAACCGCAATCATTTCCCCGAGCTTGAAGCCGCCGCCCAGGAGTTCTGGGCCGGCCCCATGCCCGAGGCCGACGACATCTACGGCGCGCTCAAGGCTCGGCTGAAGGACAAGCTGGGCTTGCGGACCCGGATCGTGCCCGTGGGCGACATGCCCGAGGCCCTCCGCGAATATGACGAGGACCGGCGCGAAGTCCGTCTGTCCGAAGGGCTCGACCATCCCAACCGTGCCTTCCAGCTGGCCCATACGAGCGGGCTGATCGAACAGAGCGCGGTGATCGACGCGTTGCTGTCGCGGCTCGACCTGGACGACCCGTCCGGGCGCAACCGCTGCCGGGTGGAGCTGGCCAATTATTTCGCTGCGGCCGTGCTCATGCCCTATGACGCCTTCCGGGCCGAGGCGCTGGCCTGCAAGTACGACTTCGCCCACCTGTCCCTGCGCTTCGGCGTCAGCTTCGAGCAGGCCTGCCACCGCGCCACCACCCTGCAACGCGACGGGGCGGAAGGCGTGCCGTTCTTCTTCCTGCGCATCGACAAGGCCGGCAACGTGACCAAGCGGTTCAACTCCACCGGCTTTCACCTGGCGGAATATGGCGGCGCCTGCCCGCGGCTCGATTTGCATACGAGCTTCCGCAGCCCCGGCAGCATCGTGCCGCAATTCGTCGAGATGCCCGATGGCGGGCGATTCTTCGTCTTCGCCCGCACGGTCAATCGCCCCCGCTTCTCGCGCCACACCCAGGACAAGCGCCTGGCCATCGCCATGGGCTGCAGCATCGAACATGTCGCGGCGATCGGCTATGCCGAGGATATCCAGCAAGGCTCCCCGCGTTTCGCAGAGGTCGGGATCAACTGCCGGATCTGCCCGCGCGCCAATTGCGACCAACGCGCCCATAACGCGATGATCCTGAACGAACCGGTGGATGTCCGCCGCCGCGGCCCGACACGCTACGCCAACTGAGGCAGCGCCCCCGGGGCGGGGTGAATTCCGTGTTATCTGGTGAAATTGGAGCGGGCGATGAGATTCGAACTCACGACCCCAACCTTGGCAAGGTTGTGCTCTACCCCTGAGCTACGCCCGCGTCCTTGGGTGAGCCGTGGGATACTTCTGACACGCCGCCCCTGCAAGTGAAAAAAGCGGCCAAGGGGGAAAAACTTTGCCGCGGGGGTCGGGGCCAACCGGGCCTCGGGGTGGTTGCTTATTGTAATGTTATACTATATCAAAACGGGCAGCATTTCATAACCACAGGGCAAACCCATGCAGGACCGACTCCCCGTAACCGTGCTCTCGGGATTTCTCGGGGCAGGAAAGACAACACTGTTGAACCGCGTGCTCAACAACCGCGACGGACGCAAGGTCGCGGTCATCGTCAACGACATGTCCGAAGTGAATATCGACGCCGACCTCGTGCGCGCCGAAACCGCGCTCAGCCGCACCGACGAGACTTTGGTCGAGATGTCCAACGGCTGCATCTGCTGCACCCTGCGCGACGACCTGCTGCACGAGGTGCGCAGGCTCGCGGCGGCGGGGAAGTTCGACTACCTGCTGATCGAATCCACCGGCATCTCCGAGCCGCTGCCCGTGGCCGCCACCTTCGAGTTTCGCGACGAAGCGGGCGAGAGCCTGTCAGATGTCGCCCGGCTCGACACGATGGTGACGGTCGTGGATGCGGTGAACCTGCTGCGCGATTATGCCAGCCATGATTTTCTGCGCGATCGCGGCGAAACGCTGGGAGAGGCGGATGACCGCACCCTGGTGCATCTGCTCACCGACCAGATCGAGTTTGCCGATGTCGTGATCCTGAACAAGGTCGCAGATGCCGGGCCCGAGCGCACCGATGCCGCACGCCAGATCATCCGCAGCCTGAATGCCGATGCCAAGATCATCGAGACCGACCATGCCCAGGTCGCCGTGTCCGAGATCCTGGGCACCGGCCTGTTCGATTTCGACAAGGCCCATGACCACCCGCTCTGGGCCAAGGAGCTCTACGGCTTTGCCGACCATGTCCCCGAAACCGAGGAATACGGGGTGGCGAGCTTCGTCTACCGCGCCCGCCGTCCCTTCGTGCCCGAAGCGGCGATGGCCGTGCTCGAGGGCGAGATGCCCGGCGTGATCCGCGCCAAAGGGCATTTCTGGCTCGCCACCCGCCCCGACTGGGTGGCGGAGTTCTCGCTCGCGGGCGCGCTGTCCTCGGTCCGGCCGCTGGGCACCTGGTGGGCGGCGGTCCCCGAGGCCCGCTGGCCGGAAAGCGCGGCCGCGCGTGCCTATTTCACACAGCACTGGCAGGAGCCATGGGGTGACCGGCGGCAGGAGATCGTCTTCATCGGTGTCGGGATCGACTGGCCCGCCCTCAAGGCCCGGCTCGACGCCTGCCTGCTGCCCGAAGACTTGGCGACCGGCCCCGACACCCTGCCGGACCTGCCCGATCCCTTCCCGGCCTGGCGCCGGGCGGAGGCCGCGTGATGGACGGGGGCGGCGTTTCGCTGCACAACGGGATCTGCCCCGGGGTGATCGTGGCAACCGACCCGCAGGGGCTGCGCGATGTGACCGCGCCCACGGGCGTGGGGGCCGCGCTTTGGCTGCGGCGACCGGCGGCCAGCTTCCAGGAGTGGATCGACGGGCTCGACCCGGCGCAGCTGCCATCGGCCCGGGTGGTTTTGACCCCCGAAACCGTGCCCGCGGTGCTCACCGCTCTCTTCGAGGCCGCGGGCACGCCCGAAGGGCACCACCGCGACCGGCTGCGCGACGATATCGCGGTGCTGGCACGGCTTTTCGCGACGGTGACCGGCGCGCCCTACCTGCGGCTGCGGCTTGACGTGGTGACCACCGATGCCTGCCGGAAATTCCATCTCGACGCGGTCACCTTGCGGCTTGTCTGCACCTATCGCGGCCCGGGCACCCAGTACGGGGCGGCGGCACGCCCGGGCACCGAGCCCGCGGAGGTGTTTGCCGCGCCCACCGGCGCACCGATCCTGATCCGCGGGTCGCTCTGGCCCGGCACGCGCGAGACCGGGCTGCGCCACCGTTCGCCGCCCATCGAAGGCAGCGGCGTCACCCGCTTGGTGCTGGTGCTCGACCCATTGACCGGGCCCGACGGGGACTGAACGCTCGCCCAAGGCGCCCGCCTTGCCCTTCTTTTGTGGCGAAATACTCCGGGGGGCGGCCCGGCACGGGCCGTGGGGGCAGCGCCCCCTCCACCGCCGGTCTCCGGGCCAAAGGTTAATCCCGGCGCGAAATCTGCGCCAAATCCGCCGACAAATTTTTCGGCGAAATCATGGGAGTCCAATGGCTTCCAGAGATTTGTTTCGCGTGCGAAACATTCCAGAATTTGAATAGGTTAACAGCCCCGGGCGCCCGCATCGCGCCGCCCGGGCGAGCGGTTCACTCCAGCTCCACCAACAGGTCCTTGGCGTCGATCTGGGCGGCGGGGGTGACGTGGACGGCCTTGACCACCGCGTCGCGCTCCGCATGGATGCCGGTTTCCATCTTCATCGCCTCGATGGTCAGCAGCAGATCGCCCTCCTTGACCGAGGCCCCCGCCTGCACCGCGACCGAGGCCACCACACCGGGCATCGGCGCGCCCACATGGTTGGGGTTGCCCAGCTCGGCCTTGGGCCGTTTCGCCACGGACGCGGCGGCCTTGCGGTTGGGGACGCGGACTTGCCGGGGCTGGCCGTTCAACTCGAAGAACACCTTGACCTCGCCATCCTCGTTGGTCTCGGACGCGGTCTGCATCCGCACCACCAGGGTCTTGCCCGGGTCGATCTCGACCTCGATCTCGTCGCCGGGCTGCATGCCGTAGAAAAACGTCCGCGTGGGCAGGGTGCGCACGGGGCCGTATTCGGCATGGCGGGTCATGTAATCGGTGAAGACCTTGGGATACATCAGATAACCGTTGAGGTCCTCGTCGTCGATATCCACCTCCAGCTGCGCGGCGAGATCGGCCCGGGTCTTCTCGAGATCGACGGGCGGGATATGCTTGCCCGGGCGCTCGGTATTGGGGGACTCGCCCTTGAGGATCTTGGCGACGATCGCTTCGGGAAACCCGCCCGCAGGCTGGCCGAGATTGCCGCGCATCATGTCGATCACCGAATCCGGGAAGGACACGTCGCGGTCGGGGTCCTCCACATCCGCGCGGCTCAGGCCCTGGCTGACCATCATCAGTGCCATGTCGCCCACCACCTTCGACGACGGCGTGACCTTCACGATGTCGCCGAACATCTGGTTCACATCCGCATAGGTCTGGGCGACCTCGTGCCAGCGTTCCTCAAGCCCGAGCGAGCGGGCCTGGGCCTTGAGGTTGGTGAACTGTCCGCCGGGCATCTCGTGCAGGTAGACCTCGGAGGAGGGGGCCTGCATGCCGCTCTCGAAGGCCGCGTATTCGCCGCGGACGGCTTCCCAGTAGTCGGAGATCTCGCGCACCGCCTTGATGTCGAGCCCGGTGTCGCGGTCGGTGTGTTGCAGCGCCTCGACCACCGTGCCGAGCGTCGCCTGGGAGGTGTTGCCCGACAGCGCGTCCATGGCGCAATCGACCGCGTCCACGCCGCTCTCGGCGGCGGCCAGGATCGTGGCGCTGGCGATACCGGCGGTGTCATGGGTGTGGAAGTGGATGGGCAGGCCGACCTCTTCCTTCAGGGCCTTGATCAGGATCCGGGCGGAGGCGGGTTTCAGCAGCCCCGCCATGTCCTTCAGCCCCAGGATATGGGCGCCAGCCTCGCGCAGCTCCTTGCCCATGGTGACGTAGTAGTTCAGGTCGTATTTCGCCCGGTTCGGGTCGAGGATGTCGCCGGTGTAGCAGATCGCGCCCTCGCAGACCTTGCCCGATTCCAGCACCGCGTCCATGGCGACGCGCATGTTCTCGACCCAGTTCAGGCTGTCGAAGACGCGGAAGACGTCGACGCCGCTCTCGGCGGCCTGCAGGGTGAAGGCGCGCACCACGTTGTCGGGGTAGTTGGTATAGCCCACGCCGTTCGAGCCGCGCAGCAGCATCTGGGTCATCACGTTGGGCATCGCCGCGCGGATGTCGCGGAGCCGTTGCCAGGGGCATTCCTGCAAGAACCGGTAGGCCACGTCGAAAGTCGCGCCGCCCCAGCATTCGACCGAGAAGAGCTGCGGCAGGTTCGCGGCGTAACTCGGCGCCACCCGGATCATGTCGATGGACCGCATCCGCGTGGCCAGCAGGGACTGGTGCCCGTCACGCATGGTGGTGTCGGTGATCAGCAGTTGTTTCTGCGCTGCCATCCAGTCGGCCACCGCCTGCGGGCCTTTTTTCTCCAGCAGGGTCCGGGTGCCGGGGGCGGGCGCGGCCTTCGGCGCGGGGGCCCTGAGCGCGCGCGGCGTGGCGGGCGGCTTGGGGCGGCCTTCGGTCTCGGGATGTCCGTTGACGGAGATATCCGCGATGTAGCGCAGGATGCGGGTCGCCCGGTCGCGGCGCTTGGGGAACTGGAACAGCTCCTCGGTCTCGTCGATGAACTTGGTGGTATACTGGTTGTTGAGGAAGGTCGGGTGCTTCAGCAGGTTCTCGACGAAGGCGATGTTGGTGCTGACACCCCGGATGCGGAATTCGCGCAGGGCGCGGTCCATCCGGGCGATGGCCGCCTCGGGCGTGGGGGCCCAGGCGGTGACCTTTTCCAGCAGGCTGTCATAGTAGCGTGTGATCACCGCGCCGGAATAGGCGGTGCCGCCGTCGAGCCGGATGCCCATGCCGGTCGCCCCGCGATAGGCGGTGATCCGGCCATAGTCGGGGATGAAGTTGTTCTGCGGGTCTTCGGTGGTGATCCGGCACTGGATCGCGTGGCCGTTGAGTTGCACGTCGTACTGGCTGGCCATGCCGGTGGCCTCGACCAGGGATTTGCCCTCGGCGATCAGGATCTGGGCGCGAACGATGTCGATGCCGGTGACTTCCTCGGTCACGGTATGCTCGACCTGCACGCGGGGGTTCACCTCGATGAAGAAGAACTCGCCGGTATCCATGTCCATCAGGAACTCGACGGTGCCGGCGCATTCGTAATTCACATGGGCGCAGATCTTGCGGCCCAGTTCGCACAGCTGCTCGCGTTGCGAGGACGACAGGTAAGGCGCGGGGGCGCGTTCGACGACCTTCTGGTTGCGGCGCTGAACCGAGCAGTCCCGTTCCCACAGGTGATAGATGTTGCCCATGCTGTCGCCGAGGATCTGCACCTCGACATGCCGCGCGCGGGTGATCATCTTTTCCAGATAGCCCTCGCCATTGCCGAAGGCGGCTTCGGCTTCGCGCCGGCCCTCGCGCACCTTATCGGCCACCTCGTCGGGGTCGAAGATCGGGCGCATCCCGCGCCCGCCGCCGCCCCAGGACGCCTTGAGCATCAGCGGAAAGCCGATCGCCTCGGCCTCGGCGCGGACCTTGTCCATGTCGTCGCCCAGCACCTCGGTGGCGGGGATCACCGGCACGCCTGCCTCGATCGCCACCCGGCGCGCGGAGGCCTTGTCGCCGAGCGCGCGCATGGTTTCGGCCCTGGGCCCGATGAAGGCGATGCCGTTGGCGACGCAAGCATCCACGAAATCCGGGTTCTCGGACAGCAGGCCGTAGCCCGGATGGATTGCGTCCGCGCCCGAGAGCTTCGCCACGCGGATGATCTCGTCGATCGACAGGTAGGCCGCGACCGGGCCGAGCCCCTCGCCGATCTTGTAGGCCTCGTCTGCCTTGAACCGGTGCAGGCAGAGCTTGTCTTCCTCGGCATAGACCGCGACCGTTTTCTTGCCCAGTTCGTTGGCCGCGCGCATCACCCGGATGGCGATCTCGCCGCGATTGGCAATCAGGATCTTCTGAAAATCAGTCATGGAGGCCCTCATTGGTAAACTTTATTGTCCGTATAGGGCGTTCAGGCCTGTCCTGAAACCCCGTAGGAGTGGGTAGCCAATTGGTCGCGGAAGTCGGCGAGCTTGGCAATGCCGCAGATTTGCATGTTCGTGACCAGGTCCTGGGTCAGGATGTGGATCAGGTGGCGCACGCCTGCCGGGCCGAGGCCTGCGAGCGCGAAATGCCACGCCCGGCCCAGCATGACGAAATCCGCCCCCAGCCCCACGGCGCGCAGGATGTCGAGCCCGCCTTCGATCCCGCTGTCGTAGATCACCGGGCAGTCGGGGCCGACCGCGCGGCGGATCGCGGGCAGTTGGGTGATGGCGCCGGGGCCGCCCTCGAACTGCCGGGCGGAATGGTCCGAGACCCAGATCGCGTCGACCCCGGCGGCGCGCAGGCGCACCGCATCCTCGGGTCGCAGCACGCCCTTGACCACCAGCGGCCCGTCCCAGCCCGCGCGCACCGCGTCCAGGTAGGCCCAGTCCGGCGCGCCCCGGATCGCCTTGCCCGCATGGGCCATGTAGCTGGCAGCGCCCGTTTTCTCGACATAGCTCTCGGCGAGTTTCAGCGACGGTGTGCCGTGCCGCGCCATCCCGAGGGCCCAGGTCGGGTGGAGGATCATCTGGAAGATCATGCGCGGGGTGATCTTCGGCGGAATGGTCAGGTTGGCACGGCGCTGGCGCTCCCGGCGGCTGTCGGCGGGCACGTCCACGGTCAGCACCAGGGTGCCGAAGCCGGAGGCGCGGGCGCGGGCCATGATGTCGTCGCGAATGCCCGGGTCGGCGGGGGGGTAGAGTTGGAACCAGCCCATCTCGCCCGCCACGGGGCCGACCCGTTCGGGCGTCTGCGTGGCCACGGTCGAGAGGCCATAGGGAATGCGCGCGGTCGCGGCCTCCGCGGCCAGGAGCCGTTCCGCATCGGGCCAGATCAGCCCGGACATGCCCACGGGGGCGATGCCGAAGGGGCGGGCATAGGTCTGGCCGAGCAGTGGTGTTTCGAGCTCCGGCGTGATCTGCCCGTGCAGGATGCCGGGCAGCAGGTGGATCGCGTCGAGCGCCGCGCGCGTGGTCTGCACCCCGATCTCGCGGTCGCCCGTGGCACTGTCGAGATATTCGAACACGAAGCCGGGGATGCGGCGCCGTGCTGCGCGCCGCAGGTCGGAAATGGCCGGATGGGTCGTGTCGAAATCCATGCGCCCTTGCTAATCCATTCATCTGATTGCGCAATGACGGAATTGCGAACAGATGTGGAACATAGCTTTCCCCCCGGGGGGCTTCGCGCTATGGTCAGAGGCATGAACAGTTTTGACGACTCCGATGCGTTCGAGAAGGGCGCGGCCCTGTCCCTGTCGGCGCGCGCCCGAGCACAGGCCGCAGGGGCGCGGGCGGCCCCCTATCTCGACACGTTGAACCCGGCCCAGCGGCAGGCGGTTGAATCGCTCGACGGTCCGGTTCTGATGCTCGCAGGCGCGGGCACGGGCAAGACCAAGGCGCTGACATGCCGGATCGCGCATCTGCTGCTGACAGGGACGGCGCGGCCGAACGAGATCCTGGCGGTGACCTTCACCAACAAGGCCGCCCGCGAGATGAAGGAGCGGGTGGCGACCCTGATGAACCAGCCGGTGGAGGGGATGCCCTGGCTCGGCACCTTCCACGCGATCGGCGTGAAGCTGCTGCGCCGGCATGCGGAACTAGTGGGGTTGAAGTCGAACTTCACCATTCTGGACACCGACGACCAGGTCCGGCTGCTCAAGCAGATCATCGTCGCCGAGAATATCGACGAGAAACGCTGGCCCGCGCGGCAGCTGGCGCACATCATCGATGGCTGGAAGAACCGCGCCTGGGCGCCGGATGCGGTGCCCGCCGCCGAGGCGTCGGCCTTCAATTCCCGCGGGGTGGAGTTGTATGCCGCTTATCAGGAGCGGCTGAAGACCCTGAATGCCACGGATTTCGGCGATCTGCTGCTGCATGTGGTGGGGATATTCCAGAAACACGAGGACGTGCTGGCGCAGTACCAGCGCTGGTTCCGCTACATCCTGGTGGACGAGTACCAGGATACGAACGTCGCGCAGTATCTCTGGCTGCGGCTTCTGGCGGGCGGGCACAAGAATATCTGCTGCGTGGGTGATGACGACCAGTCGATCTATGGCTGGCGCGGGGCCGAGGTGGGCAACATCCTGCGCTTCGAGAAGGATTTCCCCGGCGCGCTTGTCATCCGGCTGGAGCAGAATTATCGCTCCACCCCCCATATCCTGGCCGCGGCCTCCGGGGTGATTTCCGGCAACAAGGGGCGGCTCGGCAAGGAGCTGTGGACCGATGCGCAAGAGGGCGAGAAGGTCCGCCTGATCGGCCATTGGGACGGGGATGAAGAGGCCCGCTGGATCGGTGAAGAGATCGAGTCGATGCAGAACGGCACGCGCGGGATGCGGCCCTTCGCGTTGAACGAGATCGCGATCCTCGTGCGTGCCTCCCACCAGATGCGCGCCTTCGAGGACCGGTTCCTGACCATCGGGCTGCCTTACAAGGTGATCGGTGGCCCGCGGTTCTACGAGCGGATGGAGATCCGTGATGCCATGGCCTATTTCCGCGTGGTCACCAGCCCCGAGGACGACCTGGCCTTCGAGAGGATCGTGAACACCCCCAAGCGGGGTCTGGGCGACAAGGCCCAAGCGAAGATCCAGGCGGCCGCGCGGGCCAATGGCGTGCCGCTCAAGGAAGGCGCGCGGATATTGCTGGCGGCCAAGGGGCTGGGCGGCAAGGGGGCCGCGGAATTGCGGCTGCTGATCGACGGGTTGGACCGCTGGTCGGCGGCGGCGCGGGACGGTGCGAACCATGTGGAGCTGGCCCAGGTGATCCTGGACGAGAGCGGCTACACCACCCATTGGCAGAACGACAAGACGCCGGAGGCGCCGGGGCGGCTGGAGAACCTCAAGGAACTGGTTAAGGCCCTGGAGGGGTTCGAGAACCTGCAGGGGTTCCTGGAGCATGTTTCGCTGGTCATGGACAACGACAAGGGCGATGCGGGGCCGCAGGTGTCGATCATGACCCTGCACGCGGCCAAGGGGCTGGAGTTTCCGGCCGTGTTCCTGCCGGGCTGGGAGGACGGCATATTCCCGTCGCAACGTTCGATAGACGATCAGACAGGCAAGGTCGAAATAGGCCGAGAAGCCGATGAGGAGCGCCGCTTGGCCTACGTCGGCATCACTCGCGCCGAGGAACTCTGCACTATCTCTTTCGCGAGCAACAGGAGAGTCTTTGGTCGATGGCAGGATCAAATGCCCTCGCGGTTCATCGACGAGCTGCCCGAGGCCCATGTCGAGGTGCTGACCCCGCCGGGGCTTTATGGCGGCGGCTATGGCGCGGCTGCGCCGGGGGCAATGCCGGACGGGGTCTTTGCCGGCTCCCAACTGGAAACCAAGGCGGCGGAGGCGAATGTCTACAATTCGCCAGGTTGGCGGCGGATGCAGGCGCGCGCGGGCGCACGGGGCACGAGCCAGCCGCGCGAGGCGCGCAACATGGTGATCGACGCGACGGCGGTGCCGGCCCATGGGCTCGGCGACCGGGTGTTTCACCAGAAATTCGGCTACGGCGCGGTGACGGGGATCGAAGGCGACAAGCTGGAGGTCGCCTTCGACAAGGCCGGGGTCAAGAAGCTGGTGGCGAAATTCGTGGTTGCGGCGGACAGGGCGGATGACGTGCCGTTCTGAGCGGCGCGCCTGCCCGACACCCCGTCCGCGCGCCGGTCAGCCGATCTGTTCGCCGATGAGCATCTGGGGCTGACCGCTGTAGAAATTCGGGATGTCCCCGACCGCAGGACCCGCGGCAGCAAGGCAGGCGTCGAGCGCGGCCTGGTCGGCGAAGGTGAAGGTGGCGACCGCGTGGAAGCCGGGCGGGGTGTCGGGGCCGCCCGCGAGGCCGCGGGTCACCAGCACGCTGTCGAAATGCGCGGACATGTGTTCGGTTACGATCTCCATGTGTTTGCCGGTGTAATAGGCATAATCGAAGCTGGTACCACCTTCGGTGGGGTAGAGCACTTGCAGGGTCATGGGCATGGGGGCGTCCTCCTCATTCGGCGGTGTGCCGACGGACATCACCGTAGCCAATCAGCGGGGCGCGACAAGCGGGACGTTCTGGTTGTCCGGCGCAAAGCGCGGCGGCTGAGGCGGGAGAAGCCGCTTCGAAGCGGCTTGGACAAGCGCCTTGGAAGGCGCTTGCAACGCGATTTGCAAATCGCGTGCTCAAGCCCGTTCGAACGGGCTTGGGCGCCGTGGCGGGATCAGAGGGAAAACACCAGCCCGGCCGCGAGGGTCTGGGCCAGAACCAGCCCGGAAAACGTGGCGAGGCTGCGCAGGGCGATCCGGCGATAAGCGGTGCGGTTTTTGGCGTCTTGGTGGCTCATGGCCTGTCTCCTGTCGGTTTGGTGTCGGGGGGTCGCCGCCCCCGCCCGGATGTGCGTCGCGGGGCGGGGGCGAGAGGATCGGGCGGGCCTGTCAGCGGGTCAGGTAGCCGCCGTTGATCCAGACGGTCTGGCCGTTGATCCACTGGCTCTCGGGACTGGCGAGAAAGCCCGCGAGAGGCGCGATATCCTCGATCCGGCCCAGCCGCTGCTCGGTCGAGAGCCGCGCTGCGAATGCTGCGCTCTGCTCGGTTTCTTGGGCGTGGAAGAACGGCGTGTCCACGGGGCCCGGGGCGATGGTGTTCACGGTAATAAGGCGCGGCCCCAACTCCTTGGCGAGCATGCGGGAGTATTCCTCCACCGGGGCCTTGGTGCCGGAATAGATCGTGTAGCCTGGCGCGGCCCCGGCCTTCAGCGAGGTGCCGATGTTGATGATCCGCCCGCCGTCGCGCATCCGCAGGGCGGCTTCGCGCAGGGAATAGAACAGGGCCCGGTTGTTGATCGCGTCGAGTTGCTCGAACTCGGCATCGGTGAATTCCGCCATCGGTTTCTTGAGGATGGCGCCTGCGTTATTGATCACGATATCCACCCCGCCGAAGGCTTGCTCGGCGGTGTCGTACATGGCGCGCACGTTCTCGACTTGGCCAAGATTCCCCATGGTCAGGGCTGCGCGCCCGCCTGCGGCCTCGACCAGCCGGGCGGTGTCTTCGGCCTGGTCGAGGGTTTCCGCCCGGTGGTAATGGACCACCACGTCGGCGCCCATCTCGCCCATCTTGATAGCGAAGGCCCGCCCCATGTTGTTGCGTGCCCCGGACACGATGGCGACCTTGCCCGCCAAGGGGCGGGAGGGCGCGGTCTGGGCGGTTGCGGCGGTGACAGTGGCGCCGGTGAGCCCGGTGGCGCCGAGCCCCAGAAGGGTGGCGCGGCGGGACAGGTCAGGTCCGGTCTGGGTCATGTCGATCTCTCCTGTTTGGGCCGCGGGCCTGTTCCTGCGGCGATGATTGAGAGATAGGCGATGGGGTTTTCCCGCGGCAGCCGCGGTATTGACAACCTGATGTTGCGTATTTCACAACACCTCATGCGTAATGCGAGCGAGATGGCGTTCCTGAAAGTGGTGGAGACCGGCTCGGTTCGGGCAGCGGCCCGGGCGCTGGGGCAGGACCCGTCGGGTATCTCGCGTCGGGTGGCGCAGCTCGAGGCGCGACTGAACGCCAAGCTGGTTCGGCGCAGCGGCAATGCCACCCGGCCCACGGCGCAGGGGCGGGCCTATTACGCGCGGCTGCGGGCGATCATCGACCAGCTGGAAGCGCTGGAGGCGGAAATCGGCGGCGAGACCGATACGCCCTCGGGGCTCTTGCGGGTGACAGCGGCGATCGATTTCGGGCAGGAGTTCCTGGCGCCCTGGCTGCTGGAGTTCCGCGCGCGGCATCCGGCGGTGGAGTTCGACCTGGTGCTGGCCAGCGGCTTCGTGGACATGGGCGCCAACGAGATCGACGTGGCGATCCGGGCGGGCAAGCTGCCCGACAGCAGCCTGATCGCCACCAAGCTGGCCGAACTGCCCCGGGTTCTGGTGGCCTCGCGTGCCTACGTGGAGGCTCACGGGGCGCCGCGGACGCCTTCGGATCTGCTGGCGCATCCCGCGATCTTCTTTGTCCCCGGCAATCGCAATGCCCCGCTGAAGCTGCGATCGCCGGAGGGGCAGGTGGTCGAGGTGCGGCGCAGCAACGGCATCGCGATCAACGCGGTGCGGTCGGCCGTGGCGGCGGTGCGCGCGGGGGCGGGTATCCATAGCGGGCCGCGATGGGCCTTTTCCGACCTGATCGCCGCGGGCGAGGTGGTCGAGATCCTGCCGGATTACACGCAGGACGCGTTCCCGCTCTATGCGGTGCGCCAGCCGGCGATTGTCGTTCCGGCCCGCATCTCGCGGTTCATCCCGTTCCTGCGCGAAAAGGTGCGCGGGGTGGGCGGCCTGATCGTGTCCTAGGCGCCGCTATCCGAACAGGACCGGCACCATCGAGGCGATGAGCAGCACCGCCATGGTCCAGTTGAAGGCGCGCAGCCGTGCGGGGTCGCGCAGCCAGCGGGCGACTTGCGTGCCCATCCAGGCCCAGACCGAAACCGAAGGGAAGTTCGTGGCGCAAAACGCCAGCGCCACCAGGGCCGCCCCCAGCGCCCCGCCCCCGGGGGCGGCGTAGACCGTCACCGCCGTCACCCCCATGATCCAGGCCTTGGGATTGACCCATTGGAACGCGGCGGCCTGCAAGAATGTGAAGGGTTTGCCTGTGCCTGCCCCGCCCTCGGGGGCGGCGGCATGGGCGATCTTCCAGGCGAGCCAGAGCATGTAGGCAAGGCTGGCAGCCTTCAGGAGGGTGTGGGCCGGGGGCCAGGCGACGAACACCTCGCCAAGGCCCAGCCCCAGCAGCAGCACCATGAAGGCATGGCCCAGGCTGATGCCCAGCAGGTGCGGAAGGGTGCGGCGCATCCCGAAATTGGCCCCCGAGGTCAGCACCATGAGGTTGTTCGGCCCCGGCGTGATCGAAGAGACCAGCGCGAAGGCCATGAGGGCGAGGAGTGTATCCAGTGTCATTGCGCAACCTTGCGCCTTGGGGCGCCGAATTGTATTGCGAAGATCGCACAGAAACCGAAAAGTTTGCAACTCATGGCGAAATTGGACCAGATCAACGAAAGGATATTGCATGAGCTGAGCTGCGATGGCCGGCTCAGCAATCTCGACCTGGCGGAGCGCGTGGGGCTTTCGCCCTCGGCCTGCCTGCGCCGGGTTCAGGAGTTGGAGCGCACGGGAATCATCCAGGGCTACAAGGCGGTGCTGAACCGCGCGGCGCTGGGGCAGGGGTTTACCGTCTATATCGCGGTGGGACTGTCGGAGCATACAAAGGCCGACCAGACCGGGTTCGAGCGGGCGGTCGCCAATGCGCCAGAGGTGCGGGAGTGCCACAACGTGACCGGCACGGTGGAATACCTGCTGCGGGTGGAGGTGGCGGATCTCGCCGCTTACAAGACGTTTCACACCGATGTGCTGGGCACGCTGCCGCAGGTCTCCAGCCTGACATCCTATGTGGTAATGGACAGTCCCAAGGATGCGCGGGCTTGCTGAGCTTGGCGTCGGGTGGCGATCGGGCAAAAAAAAGCGGCGACGCTAGGGAGGAGGAAAGCGCCGCCGCATATTACAGAAAACCCAGGGAGGAGGAGGGGCTTTCTGATCTGGTTCGCGGTGCTTACGCTTGGGTCTGCACCGCTGGGCTTCGAAGTTCGTGTCATCGCCGCCCGTTGTTGAGGTTGAATATACGCGTATGCTGCGCTGCAACAAGACCTGTGACGACAAATCAGTTATGCAATTCCTGCATTACTCATTCTGCAATTCCGAATTAAGGGGCCTGCAAGCGCTTTGAATCGTGGGGGAGGAGTGGAAAAAGCCCCGGCTCTCTTGTCTTGCGCATGCCTGTGCCCAATCTTTGACCAAACGGTTTGGGGGTTCACGTGACACGCGATGATATTCTTGCTGCACTTGCGAAGGTGTCGGTGCCCGGCGGCGGCGACCTGGTCTCACGCGACCTGGTGCGGGCGTTGGCGGTCGAGGGGACCACGGTCCGCTTCGTGATCGAGGCCGAGAGCGCCGAGGCCGCGCAGGGCTTGGCCCAGGTGCGGGACGCGGCGGAGGCGGCGGTCAAGGCCCTGCCAGGGGTGGAGGACGTTCAGGCGGTGCTGACCGCGCATGGACCGAAATCCGCGCCCAAGGCTGCACCGGCGGGCGAGCCGCCGAGCCTCAAGATCGGGCGGCATCCGACGCCGGACAAGGGGCAGGGGCCCGCCAAGATCGCCGGTGTCGACCGTATTCTGGCCGTTGGTTCGGGCAAGGGCGGCGTGGGCAAATCCACGGTGTCGTCGAACCTTGCCGTGGCGCTGGCGCGTCAGGGGCGGCGGGTCGGGCTGCTGGATGCGGATATATACGGTCCGTCGCAGCCGCGGATGATGGGCGTGTCCAAGCGGCCTGCCTCGCCCGATGGCAAGACGATCCTGCCGCTGACCGCCCACGGGGTGACGATGATGTCCATTGGCCTGATGCTGGACCCGGCCAAGGCGGTGGTCTGGCGCGGCCCGATGCTGATGGGGGCGTTGCAGCAGATGCTGAGCCAGGTGGCCTGGGGCGAGTTGGACGTGTTGATCGTCGATCTGCCGCCGGGGACGGGGGATGTGCAGATGACCCTGTGCCAGCGCAGTGCGGTCACGGGCGCGATCGTAGTCTCGACCCCGCAGGATGTGGCCTTGCTGGACGCGCGCAAGGCGCTGGACATGTTCAACACGCTCAAGACGCCGGTTCTGGGCCTGATCGAGAACATGTCGAGCTATCACTGTCCCAAATGCGGGCACGAGGCGCATCTGTTCGGCCATGGCGGCGTGCGGGCGGAGGCCGAGGCGCTGGGCCTGCCCTTCCTGGGGGAGCTGCCCCTGAGCATCGACGTGCGGGTCGCGGGCGACGGGGGCACCCCGATTGCAGCCGGGGACGGGCCCGAGGCGGAGGCTTACGCCCGACTGGCCGAGGGGCTGGTGCGTGGCGGCATGGCTTGAGCCGGGCGGCCGCGGGCTGAAAATGGGATCACATGGGATAGTCCATGGGACGGTATGGGAAATTTCCGGCCGGCGCTGAGATCGCCGCCGGTTTTTCACGGGTTTCCGGGCCATCACAGACGCCAAAAAGCCGGTGATTCGGCCGGATCGGCCCGGATTTCGCCCAAAATCCCCTGTTAACCCAAAAAACTTTCACCGTGCCACGCGCGCGCGGCACCGGCTCGGTATGTCCATATCTAGAGGCGCTCGCCGCCCGAAGCCGCAAATTGAGACAAAATGTAGAGGTCTTAACGCATCTTTACTTGCATTAAGATCCCCGGTTTGCGAGTGTTGAGGTGTCTCTTCCCAAACTTTTCCATTGCTTCCCAAGTTTTCCCATGGAATAAAGATCCCATCGAAAGCGACGGACAACACGCGGCACACAACGACCGCAACCGACAAAAGGACAGGTTTCATACAGGCCCGCGCATTTCGAACGACGGTTGGCGCGACACGAGCAGACATCCCCCCAGATGGTGTCAGCGTTGATCACACCCAGTCTCTGGGTCGAGTGCGGCGGATCGGGCTATGGCAGCAGCACGATCCGCCGTTTTCCATTTCTGGCCCCTCGGGGTCGTCGGGGGGGCAGGCAAAGGGGCGGGTCTGCGTGGCGCGCATGTTCCGAGGCGAAAGCGTCCACAAGGTGGACAGCAAGGGCAGGGTGTCGATCCCGGCCAATTTTCGCCGTGTGCTGGAGGATAACGATCCCCGCTGGACCGCCGGTGGCAACCCCGAACTGGTGATCGTCTATGGCGATCACCGTCAGAATTACCTCGAATGCTATACCATGGCCGCGATGGCGGAGGTCGACGCCAAGATCGCGCGCCTGCCGCGTGGCTCCAAACCGCGCCGGATGCTCGAGACGCTGTTCACCGGGCAGGCGCACGAGACCTCGGTGGACGAGACCGGGCGCCTGGTGCTGCCTGCCAAGCTGCGCGCCAAGATCGGGCTGGAGGGCGAGGCGCATTTCCTGGCCACCGGCGATACGTTTCAGATCCTGTCGCCCGAGGGCTATGCCGCGAAGATGGGCGAGATGGGCAGCTGGCTGGACGATCTCGACGAAGATGTGGACCCGCTCACCTTCCTGGAGCCCACGCCGCCGCCGGGCGAGACGCACTAGCGCCATGGTCGCGGCGCAAGATCCCCCCAACGCGCCCCATATCCCGGTTCTGCTGGAGCCGATCCTCACCCGCTGCGCACCGATCACGGGCACCTGGCTCGACGGCACCTTCGGGGCGGGGGGCTATGCGCGCGGGTTGCTGGAGGCCGGGGCGGACCGGGTGATCGGGGTGGATCAGGACCCTCTGGCGCTGGAGATGGCTGCGGATTGGGCCGGGGATTACGGCGACCGGCTGCGGCTGGTGGCGGGGAATTTCGAAGCGTTGGATGCCCATGCGGGCGGGCCGTTGGACGGCGTCGTGCTTGATCTGGGCGTGTCGTCGATGCAGCTTGACCGGGCCGAGCGGGGGTTCTCGTTTCTGCGCGACGGGCCGCTGGACATGCGTATGGCGCAGCACGGGCGCTCGGCGGCGGACCTGGTGGCCGAGGAAGACGCGGACATGCTGGCCGATATCCTGTTCCATCTGGGCGAGGAACGCGCCGCGCGCCGGATCGCACGAGCCATCGTGGCGGCGCGGGCTGTCGCACCGATCACCCGGACATCGCAGCTGGCCGAGATCGTGGCGAGTTGCCTGCCGCGCCCCAAGCCGGGCCAGAGCCATGCCGCCACGCGCAGTTTCCAGGCCCTGCGCATCGCGGTGAATGACGAGTTGGGCGCGCTGGTGCGCGGGCTGGAGGCGGCGGAAGGGGCGCTGGAGCCCGGCGGCTGGCTGGCGGTCGTGACGTTTCATTCCATCGAGGACCGCATCGTGAAGCGGTTTTTCACCCAGGCCAGTGGCGGCGCCGGGCGTGCCAACCGCTATGCGCCCGAGACCGAAGACACGCCCGCCCGCTTCAGGCTGGAGCCGCGCAAGGCCATCGCGCCCACGGAAGCCGAGGTCGCCGCCAACCCGCGCGCCCGGTCGGCCCGGCTGCGCATCGGGCGGCGCACGGCCGCGCCGGCGATGCCGGCTGATCGCGCGGCCCTTGGCCTGCCGCATCTCTACACCCTGACGGAGACACCATGAGGACGCTGCTTTATACCCTCGCAATCGGCTCGGTGGTCGGTTTGGCCTACTGGGCCTATCAAGAGAATTTCGAGACCCAGCAGGCGCTGAAACGCCTCAGCGCGGTGCAGGCGCAGATCGGCGATACCCGCGAGGCGCTGGCGGTGCAGCGCGCGGAGTGGGCCTATCTGAACCGGCCGGATCGGTTGGCCGACCTGGTGAAGCTCAATTTCGAGGACCTGGAGCTTCTGCCGCTCACGCCCGGGCATTTCGGCCTGGTGGAGCAGGTGGCCTATCCGCGACCGCCCTCGCTGGAGGGGGCGTTGATCGACACCATCGAGGTGAGTGAGCAGAACGTGGGACGGCGGCCATGAGCAACCGTCTGCGCACCCCGCTGCGGCCGCTGGCCCGGATCCTGCATGCTCGCCAGACCGGCGGCAATCCCGACCTGATCGAGCGCGAGAACATCCGGCGTCGTCACGAAGCGCTGCGCGACGACTGGCGGGTGATGGCCGAGCAGCGGCTGCTGCTGGCGGCCTGTGTTTGCCTGCTGGTGTTCGGCCTTGTGGGCGTTCGGATGTGGGCCATCGCCTCGGAGCCCGTGGCCGAGCCCGTGGCCGCCGTGAGCGACGCGCGCATCGATGCCGCGCGGGCCGATATCGTCGACCGGGAGGGCCGCGTGCTGGCCACCAACCTGGTGAGCCATTCGCTCTATGCCCAGCCACCCCTGATGACCGAACCGGAACGCTCCGCGGCGGAGCTGGCGCGGATCTTCCCGGACCTCGACGAGGCGCGGATGCGAGACTGGTTCACCGGCGAGCGCAAGTTCCTCTGGCTCAAGCGCCGAATCTCGCCGGAGCAGATGCAGGCGGTCCATGATATCGGCGATCCGGGGCTGCAGTTCGGGCCACGCGAGATGCGGCTTTACCCCAACGGCGCCCTGGCGGCGCATATCCTGGGTGGTACTGGTTTCGGGCGCGAGGGGGTGCAATCGGCCGAACTGATCGGTGTCGCGGGGGTCGAGAAGGCCTTCAACGCGCGGCTGAGCGATCCCGCCACGGCCTCGACCCCGCTGGCGCTGTCGATCGACCTGACCGTGCAGGCGGTGGTGGAGGATGTGCTGGCCTCGGGCATGCGGCTGATGAATGCCAAGGGGGCCGCGGCGGTTTTGATGGATGTGCATACGGGCGAGATCATCGCCAAGGCGTCCTTGCCGGATTTCGACCCCAACTCCCGCCCCCGGCCCCTGACCCAGGGCGACCAGGGGGACAGCCCGCTCTTCAACCGGGCGGTGCAGGGGGTCTACGAGCTGGGCTCGTCGTTCAAGATCTTCACCACCGCGCAGGCGCTGGAACTGGGCCTGGTGAGCCCCGAAACCATGCTCGACACCACCAGCCCGATGACCTGGGGCCGGTTCCGGATCCGGGATTTCCGCAATTACGGGCCCGAACTGAGCGTGACGGACGTGATCGTCAAAAGCTCCAACGTCGGCACGGCGCGGCTGGCGCTGCAGATCGGCGGGGCGCGGCAGAAGGATTTCCTCGAACAGCTGGGCTTTCTCGCGCCCACCCCGGTGGAAATGATCGAGGCGCCGGGGGCCGTCCCGCTCTGGCCGTCGAACTGGTCCGACATCCACACCATGACCATCAGCTATGGCCACGGCATCTCGACCTCGCCGCTGCACCTGGCGGCAGGCTATGCCTCGCTCCTCAATGGCGGGACGAAGGTGACGCCGACGCTGCTGCGTCAGGACGCGCCGGTGAAGGGGCCGCGCGTGGTGTCGGAGCGGACCTCGCGGATCTCGCGGGAGATGCTGCACGCGGTGGTCGAGCGGGGCACGGCGAGCTTTGGGCGCATCGAGGGCTATGCCATCGGCGGCAAGACCGGCACAGCTGACAAGCCCCGCGCGGCGGGCGGCGGATATTACGACGACAAGGTGATCGCCACCTTTGCTTCGGTCTTTCCCGCGGACGATCCGGAATACGTGCTGGTCGTGACCCTGGACGAGCCGGTGGAGACCTCAGGCGAGGAGCCGCGCCGCACCGCGGGCTGGACCGCCGTGCCGGTCTCGGCCGAGATCACCCGGCGCATCCTGCCGCTTCTGGGATTGCGGCCCACCGTTGAATATCTCGGGGATCCTGAGATAACGCTGGTGAGCGACTGAGCAGGGAGCACGGGGACATGAGCGTAGGCTACGGGCCGAAATCGCTGGCGGAGCTGGGCTTCGCGGAACGCGGGCGCCCGGTGACGGGGCTTGCGCTGGACAGTCGGCAGGTCAAGGAGGGCTACTTGTTCGCCGGCCTGCCCGGCAGCCGGGTGCACGGGGCGGAATTCATCCAGTATGCGTTGCGCATGGGGGCGGGGGCGATCCTGACCGATGCGGAGGGCGCGCGGATCGCGCGCGATGTGCTCGACGGCGCCGAGGTCACCCTGATCGTGGCCGAAGACCCGCGCCAGGCGTTTTCCGCCGCGGCCGCCCTGTGGTACGGCGCGCAGCCCGCGACCATGGTCGGCGTGACGGGGACCAATGGCAAGACGTCCGTGGCGAGCTTCACCCGGCAGCTCTGGCAGGGGCTGGGCCACGCGGCGGCCAATATCGGCACCACGGGGATCGAGGGGGATTTTTCCGCCGATCTCGCCCATACCACGCCCGATCCCCTGACCCTGCATGCGGCGCTGGCCGAGATGGCCGCGCAAGGCATCACCCACGCGGCGATGGAGGCGTCGTCCCACGGACTCGACCAGCGGCGGCTGGATGGCGTGCGGCTGGTGGCGGCGGGGTTCACCAATTTCAGCCAGGATCACCTGGACTATCACGAGACGTTCGAGGCGTATTTTGCCGCCAAGGCGGGTCTGTTTTCGCGGGTGCTGGCCGATCAGGGCATGGCGGTGATCAACCTCGACGACCCGAAAGGCGCGGACATGATGGCGATTGCCCATGGGGCGGGGGCCGAGTTGCTGACCGTGGGCACGCACAAGGACGCCATGCTGCGGCTGACCGCGCAGCGCTTCGATGCCGACGGGCAGGAGATGCGGTTCACATGGAAGGGCGTGGCGCACCAGGCGCGGCTCAACCTCGTGGGCGGATTCCAGGCCTCCAACGTGCTGGTGGCTATGGGGCTCGTCATGGCCACGGGCGCGCAGGTCGGGGATCTCGTACCGCTCCTGCCGCGGCTGGCCACGGTGCGCGGCCGGATGCAGAAGGTCGCGCGTCGCGAGAACGGCGCGACGGTCTTCGTGGACTATGCCCATACGCCCGATGCGCTGAAAACGGCGTTGCGCGCGCTCCGCCCCCATGTGCTGGGCCGTCTGGTGGTGGTGTTCGGCGCGGGCGGCGACCGGGATTCGGGCAAGCGCCCCCTGATGGGCGCGGCCGCGGCGGCGGCGGCGGATGTGGTCTTCGTGACCGATGACAATCCCCGCTCCGAAGACCCCGCGCTGATCCGGGCGCAGGTGCGGGCGGGCTGTCCCGAGGCCACGGATGTGCCGGACCGGGCGGAGGCGATCCTGCGCGGGGTCGACGCGCTGGAGCCGGGTGACGTTCTGCTGATCGCGGGCAAGGGGCACGAGACGGGGCAGACGGTGGGCGACGTGGTCTACCCGTTCGACGACGCGGAACAGGCCAGCGTGGCGGTCGCGGCGCTCGAAGGGCGGCTGGCATGAGCGCGCTGTGGACCGCCGCCGAGGCGGCTGCGGCCACGGGCGGGCAGGCGCGGGGCGACTGGGCGGTCACCGGCGTGTCCATCGACACCCGCGAACTCGCGCCCGGCGATTTGTTCGTGGCACTGACCGCGGCCCGGGACGGGCATGATTTCGTGGCCCAGGCGCTGGCGGCCGGGGCGGGCGCCGCGCTGGTCTCCCGCATTCCGGAGGGTGTGGCCGAGGACGCGCCCCTGTTGCTGGTGCCCGATGTGCAGACCGCGCTGGAGGCGTTGGGCCGGGCCGGGCGGGCGCGGACCGAGGCCCGGGTGATCGCCATCACCGGCTCGGTCGGCAAGACCTCCGCCAAGGAGATGATGCGCGCGGCCCTTGCCAGCCAGGGTCGGGCCCATGCCGCCGAGCGCAGTTTCAACAACCATTGGGGCGTGCCCCTGACCCTGGCGCGGATGCCCGCGGGCACCGAGGTCGCCGTGATCGAGATCGGCATGAACCATCCCGGCGAGATCGCGCCGCTGGCCCGCATGGCCCGGCCTCATGCGGCGCTGATCACGACCATCGCCGCCGCGCATCTGGAGGCGCTGGGCTCGCTGGAGGCGATCGCAGTCGAGAAGGCGAGCATTTTCGAAGGGCTGGAGCCGGACGGGCTGGCCGTGATCCCCGGCGACCTGCCGCAGACCCCGATCCTGCGCGCCGCCGCCGAGGACGCCGGGGCGCGGATCGAGAGCTTCGGCACGGGCGCGGGCAATACCCACCGGCTGAGCGATGTGCAGGCGGTCGGGACGGCGGCGGTGGCGCGGGCGCAGCTTTCTGGTGCGGAGATGGCGTTGAAGATCGCCACCCCCGGCACCCATTTCCTGGAGACCGCGCTGGGCGTTCTGGCCTGCGTCGCGGGCGTGGGCGCGGACCCGGCGCGCGCCTTGATGGCGCTGGGGGCCTGGGCGCCGCCCTCGGGCCGAGGCACGCGGGAGCGGCTGCAGCTCGACCCGGTGATCGAGGCGATGTCGATCGAGCTGATCGACGATGCGTTCAACGCCAACCCGACCTCGATGGGCGCGGCCCTCGACATGCTGGCCCAGGCTGCCCCCGCCCATGATATCGGGCGGATCGCCAAGGGGCGCCGGATCGCCATTCTCGGCGACATGCTGGAGCTCGGCCCGGACGAGGCCGCGATGCACGCCGCGCTTGCCGCCCATCCCGCCATGGCGCAGATCACCCTGGTGCATTGCGTCGGGCCCCGGATGCAGGCCCTGCACGCGGCCTTGCCCGAGGACAAGCGCGGTCGCTGGGTCGAGACGGCGCAGGCGCTCGTGCCTCACGCGCATGCGCTGGTGGACGCGGGGGACGTGGTTCTGGTCAAGGGGTCAAAGGGCAGCCGGGTCAGCCTTGTTGTTGACGCCCTGCGCAAACTTGGGCATCCCGCATCCCGGTATGAGAGTTAAGGATTTCTGAACATGTTGTATTGGCTGACCTCGATTTCCGATGGCGGGGACGCCTTCAACCTGTTCAGGTATATCACCTTTCGCGCCGGTGGGGCGTTCTTCACGGCGCTGATCTTCGGCTTCATCTTCGGCCGTCCGCTCATCAACTTGTTGCGCAAACGGCAACGATTCGGCCAGCCGATCCGCGAGGACGGTCCCGAAAGCCACCTGGAGACCAAGCAGGGCACGCCGACCATGGGGGGCCTGTTGATCCTGTCGGCGCTGACGCTGGCGACGCTGCTCTGGGCGCGGTGGGACAACGGCTATGTCTGGCTGGTGCTGTTCGTCACGGTCAGTTTCGGGCTGATCGGATTCATGGACGACTTTCAGAAGGTCACCAAGAACTCCCACGCGGGCGTGTCGGGGCGGGTGCGGCTGGCCATGGGGTTCGGTATCGCGGGGATCGCGGGGGCGGGGGCGCTGCTGCTGCATCCGGAGCCCTTGGCGGGGCAACTGGCCCTACCGGTGTTCAAGGACACGCTGATCAACCTGTCGATCCTGTTCATCCCGTTCTGCATGATCGTGATCGCGGGTTCCGCCAATGCGGTGAACCTCACGGATGGTCTGGACGGGCTGGCGATCATGCCGGTGATGATCGCCGCCGGAACGCTCGGGGTCATTGCCTACGCGGTGGGGCGGGTCGACTTCACCTCTTATCTCGATGTGCATTACGTGCCGGGCACGGGCGAGATCTTCGTCTTCACCTCGGCGCTGATCGGGGGTGGGCTGGGCTTTCTGTGGTATAACGCGCCGCCCGCGGCCGTGTTCATGGGCGACACCGGGAGCCTTGCGCTGGGTGGCGCCCTTGGGGCCATCGCCGTGGCCACCAAGCACGAGATCGTGCTCGTGGTGGTGGGCGGCATCTTCGTGGTCGAGGCGCTGTCGGTGATCATCCAGGTCGCCTATTTCAAGAAGACCGGCAAGCGCGTTTTCCTGATGGCCCCGATCCACCACCATTTCGAGAAGAAGGGCTGGCAGGAGAGCCAGATCGTGATCCGGTTCTGGATCATCTCACTGATCCTGGCGCTGATCGGGCTGGCGACGCTGAAGGTGCGCTAGGCCAGTGGGCTAGTCATCCGCGTCCTTGTCGGCGCCGTCCCCGGCGTCTCGCTCCGCTGCGAGCCGCGCCAGCCTCTCGGACAGCTCGGCACTGAAGGCATCCTGTCCCATTGGTGTCCTGCGCCCGTCGGGCGTGTGGGGCCGTTCGATCTGCGCACCGTCGGGCGCTTCGGCAAAGAATTTCAGGCCGGTCTGGAAGCCGATGGCGTCTCTCACCGCCCTTTGGTGCCGCCTTTCCAGCCGCGCTGCGGCTGTTTTGGGCCGTGGAAAGCCGCGCCGGTTGATGTCCCGGTCACGGCGGACGTCCGCACCAACGACACCCACGTCGATATCGCTCCGGTAGTCGGCCTTGTCGAAGCCCGCCGGTTTCTTGCGCGGTGGGTTGGGGTAGTCGGCCCCACGGAAATCGCGGCTGCCGTCCCCTGATTTGCCTGTGACGCTGCTGCCGCGCACGATGATGCTGCGATGCCGGTTGGCGACGGCCACCGGACGCGTGGCGTCCCGAAACTCTTTCATCGAGCCGAAGCCGAGCGGATAGCCGCGCTCACTCGGCGTGAGGGGGCGAAGAGGGGCAGGCGGGGGGGACGCGCGCTGGGGCGCGCGTGACCTCAGCGGCGGCGCTGTGGGGGGTGCGCTGGACCCCGCTCCGCTTGCCGGGGCCGCATCGGCCGTGGACGTACTCGCGGATGCGCTTTCCGCTTGGCTCTCGGCTGCCGCGGCCAGCCGTTTGTCGGCGGCTTCAGCTTCTTCGCGCGATTTGTAGCAGATATCGGGCGCGTAGGAGGAGGCATAGGTCCTGGGATATGCGTAGCTCGACTCCTTGCCCAGAATGACCTCCCGCTGGATGACACCGGCGGCGGGTGTTGCAAGTACCGCGCCGAACATCGCACGTTGCCGGGCGAGTTGTGCGATGACCCTTGGACTGGTGTCGAGTGCGCCGGGCGAGACTGAGCGGCGCGATCTGTGCGCCGCCGCTGCGCCTGCGGGGGGTTTGACCCTGCCTTTTTGTGCCATTTGTTCCTCTCTGCCTGCGCGCCCGGCCCAAGGTGACGTGGACGGCAGCATATGCCGAGGAAACCGGCACTGTCAGCCCCGCTGCCCGCGCCGGGTCAAAAAAAGGTTTACGTTAGGGTAAAAAAAGCTGTTCAAACGAGAATTGTTGTGGAATCGTGAACTCCACAAAGTTTTTGCTGTACCGGCCCCTTCATTCGCTGCTGAGGGAGGGGTGCGTTTTCCAAAATGTAATTGACATAAGGCGTGCTCCATTATGGCGTATGCCTTGGGGGGAATAATGGCAGATACCGATAAGGACTCGGCTGTGGCATCGAAGGCCAAGACCGCGTCTGCACGCGTGGGCACGAAATCGAAATCTTCATCACCCAAACCCGATGCGTCCGCGACGCAGGATCCGAAAGCGGCCAAAGAGGCCGCCAAGGCGGCGAATGACGCCAAGCGCGCCGCGGAGCAGGATCGCGACCAGCAACAGGACGAAGAGGCCCGTGCCACGGCCGAGTTGACGCTGGAGCAGGCCGCCGCCGCCCAGACCACAGCCATGGCCGCCGCCGCCGCCGCCTACACCCAGACCACGGGACAAGCCCAGAAGGCCAAGGATGCGGCGGACAAGGCCGTCACCGAGGCCGAGAAGGAGCTCAAAGACCCGCAGGACGATTTGGATGCGGCCACGACAGCCGCGCAGGCGGCCGAGGATGCGCTGCCAGACTTGAAGAAGGCGGCGCAGTCGGCCAAGGACGCGGCGGTCAAGAAGCAGGCCGCGCTCGATGCGGCCAAGGCGGCACAGGCGACCGCGATTGCCAAGAACAAGGTGGCGCAGGACGCCCTGACCGCGCTGGCGGGGATCGCAAACGACGACGACCAGATGGCCGACGTCAAGGCGGACGTGCAGAAGAATGCCTATGCCATGGCCAGGAGCGTCGTGCAGGCCCAGATCGCCGTCAACAAGGCACAGAACGAGGTGGACGAGGCGGCAGCAGCCCAGACCAAGGCCGAGCAGGACTATGCCGACGGCAAGGCGAAGGCGACCGCGCTCACCGCCGATCTCGCGGCAAAGCAGGCTGTGCTCGACAAGGCGCAAGCCACTCTGGACGCGGCAAAAACCGCGGCCGAGGCAGCCGAGACCAAGCTCGGGATCGCCATGAAAACAGCCAGCAAGAAGATGGCGCTCGACAACGCCACGGCAGAGGCGGATTTCGCCGCGGCCAAGGCGACCTACGCCGCCACGCTCGCCGATATCGCTTCGAAAGCATCCTGCCGCATGGTGGCGGCAAGCTGACACGGTGGGCGCGCGACGGGTGGGGCGCGATGCCCTGCACCGGGCCCGCGCCCTGATTTCGCGCCACACCATCGGAGGTAGGCATGGCACAAGAGAAAACACCCGGCGTTTACATCAAGGAACTGCCCGCGTTCCCGAACTCGGTGGTCGAAGTGCCAACCGCGGTGCCGGTCTTCATAGGGTATACCGAGCGGGCCATGCGCGGCACGACGAATGTCACGAACATGCCCATCCGGCTTACCTCCATGGCGGAGTACATGAAAATCTTCGGCATGGGGCCGACGCCGGAATACACCTTTGCGGTGGATGATGCAGGCAAGATCACCCTGACCGCCGAGGCCAACAGCCTCTACAATCTCTTCAACGGGATGCGGCTGTTTTTCGACAATGGCGGGGGGCCATGCTGGATCGTGTCGATCGGCAACTACTCGGGCGACGAGAAGGCCGCGGACGCCTTCGGGGACAAGGTTTGGGCGGCCCTCAAGAAAGAGCCGGAGCCGACCATGGTCGTCATCCCGGACTCGGTGCTGATGCCCTCGGAGGCTGATTACAAGAAGATCTGGGACAAGGCGTTCCCCCATTGCATCGCAATGCAGAACCGCATTGCGATTCTCGATGTGTTCAACGGTTTCAAGCCCCGCAATTCCGACGACGGAATCGATGTCATTTCCGACGAAAAGGTCGGATTTCGCCAATTGATCGAGTATGACAATATGAGCTATGGCGCGGCTTATTACCCTTTCGTGAACACCAATCTATTCGGTCCCACGGACGTCAATTACCTCAACATCACGAAGGACAGCCGCAAGGACCTGGCCGATCACATCACCAAGGAGTTCTCCGGGGCGGCCGACAAGGTGGTCAAGGCGATCAAGGCATATCTGGATACGATGAACGGGGATGACACCTCCGACGGCGTTGTGACCAAGACCCACCAGGCGCTGGCCAGCATCAGCGAAACCTACAAGCAGGCGATGCTCGACCTGATGGACGCGATGAACCTGCAACCGCCCTCGGCGGCGATGGCCGGGGTCTATACCCGCACCGATAACGAGATCGGTGTGTTCAAGGCGCCCGCGAACACGGGCATCATGGACGTGATGTCGCCCGCCGTCTCGATCAGCGACGAAGAACAGCAAGACCTCAACGTGCCACTGGACGGCAAGGCGATCAATGCGATCCGGTCGTTCCTGGGGCGCGGGGTGTTGGTCTGGGGCGCGCGGACCCTCGACGGCAACAGCCAGGATTACCGATATATCAACGTGCGCCGCACGCTGATCATGCTGGAGCAATCCATCGCCACGGCCGCGGAATCCTATGTCTTCGCGTCCAACGATGCGAACACCTGGCTGACCGTGCGGACCATGATCGAGAATTTCCTCAACAACCAGTGGAAGTCCGGCGCGCTGGCCGGTGCGACTCCGGCCGAGGCGTATCAGGTCGATGTGGGGTTGGGGTCGACCATGACCGGCAATGACATTCTCGACGGTTACATGCGGGTCTCGGTCAAGGTGGCCATCGTGCGCCCGGCCGAATTCATCGTGATCACGTTCCAACAGAAGATGCAGACGTCCTGACGGGCGCGTAAGGGAGGCACAGCATGGCTGATGCAGGAGACAAGCAGGGCGCCACATGGCCGCTGCCGAAGTTTTACTTCAGCGTCAATCTTGGCGATCCGGGGCAGATCCCGTTTCAGGAGGTCTCGGGCCTCGACACCGAGTCCGAAGCGATCACCTACCGCGCCGGCGACAACCCGGCCTTCAACGTCATCAAGATGCCGGGGCTGATCAAGTCCGGCAACGTGACCCTGAAGAAGGGCATCTTCGTCAGCGACAACCGTTTCTGGACCTGGTTTGAGCAGATCAAGCTGAACACGATCAAGCGCCAATCCGTGGTCATAAGCCTGCTGGATCAGACCAACAAGCCGACCATGGTGTGGAAGCTCGCCAATGCGTTTCCGGTCAAGATCACCGGCACGGACATGAAGTCCGACGGCAACGAGGTGGCGGTCGAGACGCTGGAGCTCGCCCACGAGAAGCTGACGATCGAGAACGGGTAAAAGGGTCGGGCGATGACCTATTACCCCCCTGTCGCCTTTTCCTTCACAGTGCGGATCGCGGGCAACGCGGCAGTGGTGGACCAGGGGTTCCAGGAGGTTTCGGGGCTGACGGCCGAACGGGCCATGACCCCGCTGGAGGAGGGGGGGGAGAACCGGTTCGCGCACAAGCTGCCCGGCAAGGTCAAGTTGCCGAACCTGGTGTTGAAACGCGGGATGATGCTGGCCAGTTCGCCGCTGTTCACCTGGTGCAAGTCGGTCATCGAGGGCGATCTGGGCGTGCCGATCGAGCCCAAGTCCCTGTCGGTGTCGCTGCTCGATGCCAAGGCCAAGCCGACGATGAGCTGGTCGGTCGTCGAGGCCTGGCCGGTCAAGTGGACCGTGGACAGCTTCGGTGCGCAGAAGAACAGTATCGCGGTCGAAAGCATCGAGCTCGCCTACCAGCGGGTCGAACGCAAGATCAACCAGATGCAGAAGGCCAACACGCCCGGTACCTGACGGGCCGGGCCGGACGGACGAAAAGGGGGGGACATGCCGGTCGAAATTCGAGAGATCGTGCTGCAGGCGCGGATCATGGACAGCCCGTCGCAGGAGGCCCAGGGCCATGGGGAGGACCCGCAGGCCGCGGCCCGGCTGAAGGCAGACATCCTGGCGAGTTGCGCGAGGATGATCCGCGAGGAACTGACCCGCAGCCGGACCCGGTAGGGCGGCGGCCATGCTCTCCAAGCTTCAGATCCAGGCGTTTTCTGACAATGAGCTGCGGTCGCAGACCGGCAGCTACAGCTTGCAGATCAACCCCAACTCCCTGTCGCACAGCCACTCGGCCAGCTTCGCGCCCGCCAAGGACAACGACGCGGCGGGCACTGTTCTGAAATTCCACACCCAGAACGCCGAAGAAATGTCGTTCGACTTCGTGATCGACGCCACCGGCGTGGTGCCTGGCGTGACCGATGTGGCCAAGGAAATCGAGAGCTTCCGCACCCTCGCCTATACCTACCAGGGCGCGCAGCACAGCCCGAACTACCTCAAGATCGTGTGGGGCGGGCTGACCTTCAACTGCATGCTCACCAGCCTGAAGATCGCCTACCAGCTCTTTGCCCCTTCCGGCGCGCCTCTGCGGGCCCAACTCAGCGTGGCGTTCCGACAGCACCTGACGCCCGAGGATCTCGCCCGACTGGGGGACAAGAAATCCGCCGACCTGACCCATGCCCAGGTGGTCACCGCGGGCAGCACTCTGCCGCTGATGGCCTACGGGGTCTATGACCGGCCGGACCTTTATCCGCAGGTCGCGCGGGCCAATGACATGAACGACCTCGTGCATCTGACCGCGGGCCGGGCGCTGAACTTCCCGCCCTTCGAGGAGAGCCGCCATGACTGAGAGCGTCTGGCTGCCGAATGCGGATCTCGTGACCTCCGAGATCAAGACCAACGGGGCGACCATCCCCGACATGGTGATGGTGTCCGGCATCAGCGTCCACCACCGGCTCAACCGCGTGCCCGAGGCGGTGATCAACATCGCCGACGGGAGCCGCGCGGAGGCCGATTTCCCGGTCAGCGCCTCGTCCACCTTCACGCCCGGTGCCGAGATCGAGATCCTGCTGGGTTACCACAGCAAGAACCAGAGCGTCTTCAAGGGCATTATCGTGGGCCAGCGTATCCGGGCGGACCCGGGCGGGGGTACCTATCTGGAGGTGCTGTGCAAGGACAAGGCGGTCGCCCTGACCGTGAGCCGCGCGGCGGCCCAGTATCTCGACATGAGCGACAGCGACGTGATCGCGAAAATCGTGGGAGATGCGGGGCTGAGCGCGGATGTGACCGCGACAAGCCTGAAGGTCGCCCAGCAGGCCAGGGCCAACAGCTCGGATTGGGATTTCATCCTGTCCAGGGCCGAGGTGAACGGGATGGTTGTCACGGTGGAGGCGGGCAAGCTGACCGTGGCGCCGCCGAAATTCGATAACCCGGTGCTGAACGCCACCTATGGCGACTCGATCCTCGATTTCGACCTTGAATTGTCGGCCACGGCGCAGCTCGACAGCGTGACCGCCCAGGCCTGGGACCCCAAGACCCAGGCGGTGATCACCGGCAAAGGCGCCGAGCCCACGGTCAACAAGCAGGGCACCCTGACCGGCGCTAAGTTGTCCGCCGTGCTCGGCGGGCAGAGCGCCACCCTGCAGGGCCCCGGTGCCGAGACCGACGATGCCCTGGCCGAATGGGCGAGTGCCTGCCTGCTGAAATCCCGCATGGCGCGCTATGCGGGGCAGCTCAAGGTGCCCGGGAACCCGACCCTGAAACCCGGCACCCAGATCGAGCTGGCCGGGTTGGGCGCGGTGTTCAATGGAAGTGCCTACATGGTCGGGGTGCGCCATACGCTCGCAGAAGGGAGCTGGGACACACAGCTCGAATTCGGCCTGTCGCCGGACTGGTTTGCCGAGGCGCAGCGCGATGTCAGCCCCGCGCCGGCGGCCGCGGTCCGCCCCGGTGTCACGGGGCTGGAGATCGCCACCGTGCTCAAGACCGACGAAGACCCCGAGGGCGAGCGCCGGATCCAGGTCTCGATGCCCCTGCGGGTGGGCGGGGACCTGGGGGTCTGGGTCCGGATCGCCAGTCCCTATGCCACCAACAACGCGGGCTTCGAATTCCTGCCCGAGATCGGCGACGAAGTGGTGCTGGGCTTTCTCCATGGCGACCCGGACAGCGCGATCCTGCTGGGGGCGCTGCATTCCAGCAAGAACCCCGCCCCTGTCGTCCCCGATGCCGAGAACACCATCAAGACCCTCGTGACCAAGGCGCAGCACAAGGTCACCTTCGACGACGACAAGAAGATCATCACCGTCGAGACCCCGGGCGGGCACAAGATCGTGCTGAGCGACGAGGATACTTCCGTCACCATCACCGACAGCAACGACAACAAGCTGGAAATGTCGGGTTCGGGCATCGCCATGACCTCGCCCAGCGACATCACCATCTCCGCCGACGCGTCGGTGAAGATCTCGGGCGCCAGCGGGGTGACCGTTTCGTCGGACGCGGATGTGAGCGTGAAGGGCATGAACGTCTCGGCCGAGGCCGATATCGGCATGACCGCCAAGGGCGGCGCATCGGCGGAGTTGTCGGCCAGCGGCGAGACCACGGTCAAGGGCGCCATGGTCATGATCAATTGAGGAGACAGCAATGCCGCCAGCAGCGCGACTGACAGACATGCACACCTGCCCGATGCAGACCCCAGGGTTGCCGCCGATCCCCCATGTGGGCGGCCCGATCTCGGGCCCCGGCGTGCCCACGGTCCTGATCGAGAAACTGCCCGCCTCGGTGGTGGGCGACATGGCGATCTGCGTCGGCCCGCCGGATTCGGTGGTCAAGGGCTCGGGCACCGTGATGATCGGCGGCCGGCCCGCCGCGCGCATGGGCGATACCACGGCCCATGGCGGCTCCATCGTGCTCGGTGCGCCCACCGTGATCATCGGGGGCTAAGCGGATGTCCGATCCCGCACAGAGTTTTCTCGGCCGGGGCTGGTCCTTTCCGCCCCGTTTCGATGTGGCGCTCGATGGCCAGGGCCGCGCGTCGGGGCCGGGGGCGCTGACCATGGTGCGCGATCACGAAGATATCCATGAAAGCCTGCGGGTGTTGTTCTCGACTTTCCGCGGGGAACGCCTGTTGCAGCCTGAATACGGCGCAGGGCTTGCCGGGGATGTGGACACACCGCTGAATGCCACGCAGCTCGGCGCGCTGCGCTCCAGGATCGAGCACGCGATCCTGTTCTTCGAGCCGCGGATCAAGCTGCGCAGCGTCACCCTCGACACCGCCCGGGCGGCCGACGGGGTGCTTGCGATCCATCTCGACTACGACGTGCCCGCGATCAACTCGCGCAGCAACATGGTCTATCCGCTTTACATCAAGGAGGGCACGAATGTCCGAATGCCCTAGGGCGGTCTGACCGTCCGATGACCCGCCCGTCCCCCCATACCGCCCATACCGGGCACCTGTCCCGCGCCGCGCGGGCGCCCGAGGCTCTGGCCACGGATTACTTTCGGCTCGATGAGCGCAGCCGGGCGCAACTGGTGCACACGGCCACGGGGCTGGCGCGGCTGCTGACCTATTACGATGCGCAGAACCGACCCCATGGCCCGCGGCCCGAGGGGCAGGGCGCGTGGGAGGCGTTCTTCCGCCATGATCTGACTTTCCTTCTGGCCGAGATCGCCTCGGTCGATGCCGCCCTGGAATATCGCGCCACCATGAGCGACACCGCGCCGCAAGCGATGTGCCGCCGCGTGGTCATGGACACGGTCCGGATCTGGGACTGGCGCGACCGCGCGCGCGAGATGGCGGTGTTCGCAGCCCCAGACAGCCTCGTGGCGGATGTCGCCCATACCCTGTCCCGGCCCGACCAGACCGAGCTGACCAGCGCGCCCTTCACGGCGCTGCGCCGGGCGCTCGATCCCCTGGAGGTCGAAGCGCGGGCCGAGGCCGCCCGCCGTCTCGGCCCGACAGAGGTCTTCGCGGCTGCCTTGCCCGATCCTGCGGCGCTGTCGCGGGCGGTCAGTGCGGCGAACCGTGCCACAGCGCAGGTCGCGCTGGCCGCCGAGACCTATCTCGACCGCGCGCTGGCCGAGCGGCGCAACCATCCCGGCCATCTCGGTCTGTTCCTGGCCTTCGTGGACCTGTTGCAAAAGGCGCAAGCCGACTTGAACCGGATGACCGACCGGCATCTCGAGTTCTATTTCCGCAAGGTTCTGCGCAGCGCCCCGCAACCTGCGCGCCCCGACAGCACCCATGTCACCTTCGCGCTGGCGCCGGGCGCGCGCGCGCTGACCCTGGAGGCGGGCACGCCATTGGTGGCGGGCAGCGGCGCGGGACCGGAGGCGGCGATCTTCGAGCTTGACCGCGCGGTCGAAGTGACCGCCGCCCGTGTCGCGCATATCCGCGCCGTGGCGGTGCAGCGCAACATGGCCCTGCGGGATCGGGGTGGTGCGCCCTTCGTCGAGGCGGTGGATGTCTACCCGGTGGCCAATTCCGAAGACGGGCGGGGCGCGCCGCTCGCGGACCCGGACCTGGGTTGGTCGCCTTTCGGTCCCGGGCTGGACGCGCCGTCGCATGTGGGCTTTGCCCTCGCCGCGCCGATCCTGGAGCTTGCGGGCGGGCAGCGCGACATCACCGTGACGCTGGCCTGTGATCCCAAGGGTGAGAGCACGCTGGCGCGCGCATTGGCCGAGTACGAGGCGGTGCTCGCCGACCGCTACCAGGGGGCGCCGGAGGACACCGGCTCAGGCAAGCTGCCCCCTGACATTTTCGCGAAGTTTCTGGCCGAGGCGGTGCGGGTGTCGATCACCACCGCGACCGGCTGGCATCCGGTGTCCGAAGTCACTCTCGGGGCGGATCCCGACGACCCCGATGCGCTGCGCCTGCGGCTGTCGGTGCCCGCCACCGCACCACCGCTCGCGTCCCATCCCGACACCCATCCCGAGCCTGTGCTGCGCGTGGTCCTCAATCCCGCCGCGCGGGCGTTTGCCTACTCCCCGCTCCACCGGCTGCGCGTGCTGGGCGCGACCCTCGCGGTGGAGGTTACGGACCTCACCACCCTGAAGATGGAAACCGATATCGCCCCGGTGGCGCCGGGAAAGCCCTTCGCGCCCTTCGGGCCCATGCCCCTGCCGCGGGCACGCCTGACGGTCGCCGCGCCCGAACTGGCACGCAAGCAGCCGTCGCAGCTGCGCCTGTGTTTCCACTGGACCGGGCTGCCCCTGCCGCCGGAGACCTTCGCCAGCCATTATGCGGGCTACGCGCCCAAGCTGAGCGAGACCGATTTTCGCGCAAGCCTGGCGCGCAGCGACGGGGTGAGTTGGCATCCGCTGCCGGTGCAGGGGCCTGGTGTTGCGCGCCCGGAAAGGGACGCGCCGCTCTTTGGGATCGATGCCAAGGGCGGCGTGGCCACCGAGACCGCGTGGCATGTCCCCCACCTGCCGCGCCCCGAGGGGCGATCCGACCCCGCGGCCTCCGCGCCCCTCGCCCGGCCCGACACCAGGCCCCCCGGCACGCTCCGGGTGGAGCTGACCGGCCCGCGATTCGGCTTCGGCCAGCGGCTCTATCCCGAGCTCCTCGCCGCCGCGGCGATGAAGCCCAAGCCCGGCGCCCTGTCCAAGGCGCTGAAGGCGGTCACGCCCAAGGCGCTGGCCAAGGACACCGAGGCGCCGCCGCCCAGGCCACCGCTGTTGCCGATGCTGACCGGGGTCGGTCTGAGCTACCGCGCCGCCGTGCGTTGCGAGACCCTGGGCGAGGGCGATCCGATCGCCTTCTACAACTTGATGGTGCATGGTCCGATGCGCCCCTCCGGCAGCCGGCGCCTGCTGCGCGCGGATCTCGACGTGGACGGCTACCTGATGATCGGTCTGGAGCGCACCCGCCTGCCGGAGACGGTTTCGCTCTTCTTCGACATCCGCGACAGCCTTGCCGAAAGCTGGGCGCCCGGCGATCCCGGCCCGCGCCCCGGAGTGTGCTGGTACTACCTGGGCGCGGGCGGCTGGCGGGAAGTGTCCGCGGGTGCCCTTCGCGAGGACACCACGCACGGGCTGACCACCCGGGGCGTGGTCGAGATTGCCCTGCCGCAGACCGCGCAAGAGACGGATCAGTTTTCCGACGCGCCCCTGGTCTGGCTTTCGGTGGCGTTGCGCGGCAATCGGCGCCGGTTCGGCAGGATTGTCGACATCACCACCCACGGCGTGCGTGCCACCCGCCGGATCACCGCCGCCCCCGGCGTGGTCACGGCGCAGGCGGGCGCCGCGCCGCACTTGCCCGCGGGCCAGATCACCCGGTTTCTCGCCGCGCGCCCAGCCATCGCCAAGATCACCCAGCCCGTGCCCAGTAGTGGCGGCCGCGCGCCCGAGCGCGATGCGGCTTTCCGGGTGCGGCTGTCCGAGCGTCTCGGCCACAAGATGCGCGCCCAGCGGCCGATGGATTATGCCCGCATGGTGCTGCAGGAATTCGACGAGATCGGCGATGTTCGCGTGCTGCCCGATGGTGCGGGCGGGGTGGAGGTGGTCGTGGCACCTGTCCGCGCGCCCGACCGCCCGACCCGGTTTCCGCGCGTGCCCCTGCACCTGCGCGCCGAGATCGCCGCATGGCTGGCCGCGCGCAGTTCTCTGCCAGTGGCGCGGATCGACGTGCGCAACCCGTCCTACGAGACCATCCGCGTGCAGGCACACCTGGTGCCGCGACCGGGCAGCGTCGCGCTGTCGGTGACCGATGTGACGGCTCATGTGGCCGGGTTGATCGCGCCCTGGATGCAGACCCGGGACGCCCCGATGCCGATCGGGCAGGCCCGGCTCGACGTGGCCATGCTGCTGCAACATCTGCGCGCCATGCCCGGGTTGGAGGAGGTCCTGGGCTTCTCGGTGCTGCATGTCTTTCGCACCCGGCGTGCCAATGGCAGCGCGCTGGGGCCGCACGGGTTCAAGGACAGTGCCCGTTTGCGCGACGCGCCCGACGGCGATCGGGCGGCGGTCCTGCTCGGGGTGACGCCGTCCTCGGTCTTCGTGCCTGCGCGCCGTCACCTGATCTCGATCCTGCCGCCGCGCACGGGTATCGGCGACCTGGAGGTCGGGGCGGATTTCATCGCCGCAAGTCCCGCCAAGCTCGCCAGCTACAGCGCGGATCCCGCAAGTCTGCCGCTGCGCCCGAGCCCTGCGGGGATCGGCAACCTGACCATCGGGGAGGATCTCATCCTGACCCGTCTCGAAGACACGCGCCCCCCGGCCTTCGCCCCTGACACAAGACACCACGCGCTTGATGCGGTGTTCCTGGTAAAGTGAGCTCGTCCCAGTCATGACCATAAAAGTCGACGACCTGATCAAGAACTTCTCCGACGGCAAACTGCCGACCGGGGAGAACTTCGCCGATCTGATCAATTCCATGGTCCACAAGGACGATTTCACAAAGGCCCAGCAGGCCTTCGAGGACTTCAAGGCGCGCGGCGAGATCACCCTCGGGCCCAGCCCGGGCCAGTGGCAATTGGGGGTGAACGAGGACGCACAGTTGCGGGTGCTGGAACTCGACGCCGAGGGCAAGCCGCCCGCCAGCGTCGAGGCGGGCGACATCCTGCTGGGTGGCTGGGTCAATGCCGCCGGTCGGCTGGGTCCGAAGCTCGACGCCTATGCTTTCGAGGAGGGGCAGACCGAGCTGCCCGTGGCGCATATGTCGAGCGTGGCGAGCGATGGCGGCTGGCATGACATTCTCGCCATGCCGGGCCGGCCCTGCGCGTTCGAGATCACGGCGGCCACCGCCCGGACCGTGTATCCCGCGACCACCGGGTTCGGGACAGCGTTCAAATCCCTGCTCGGCATCACGACGGAGCCCAATGGCATCGCCCACGGGACCTGCACGGCGGTGGGCGGGCATCGCAAACCGGCGCTCTCGCTGACCAGCCAACCCTCCGCAGAGGGGGTCGGCACCAGCCTTGCCCTGTTTCTCGGCATCATCCTCGGTCTTTTCCTGCTGGGTCTGCTGCTGATCGGCACCCAGGCCGAGGGTGCGGCGCAGGACGCGCTGATCCGGGCGGCGGCGCAGCTCGAACAGGGGGTCGGAAGCCTGATGACCAGCCTGCGCATCACCGGGGTGGAGGCCAGCGAGGTGGTGACGGTCTACCTGCCCCTCGCGGTGCTGGGCCTGGCCGGGCTCTACCTGTTGCGCCAGCTCAACCGCCTGCGCCATCTGAAATCCCGCGCCGTCAGCCTGCGCTGGAAGAAGGCCGGAGGCAGTGCGCTGATGGACGACCGGACATGGACCTTGCAGCTGCGCGGCCCGCCCCTGCCGCCGGGGCCGGAGGAGGCCAAGGTCTATTACACCATCACCAAGCTCTGGGCCTGAGGGGCGCGCGCGCCGATGACCGAGCATGTCACCATCACCAAGGCGCCCGATACGCCCGAAACCCTCGATTTCGAGGCGTTGCTGGCCGCCGGTATTGCCGCGGCCCAGCACTATAGCGGGCAGGAATGGACCGACTACAACCTCCACGACCCGGGTGTCACCATCCTGGAGACGCTGGTCTTCGCGCTCACCGATGTGGCGTATCGCACCGATCACCCGATCGAGGATATCCTCGCCTCCTCGGCCAGCACCGCCGACCCCGGGCTGGAGCGACAGCCTTTCTTTCCGGGCCCGCAGGCCTTCGCCAGCGCCCCGGTGACCTCCAACGACTACCGCAAGCTGCTCTTTGACCAGGTGTCGGGCCTGCGCAATGCCTGGATCCTGCCCCATCCCGGTACCTCCGGGGCGGGGGGGCATTACGACGTCTGGATCCAACCCTATGCCACCGATGTGGCGGAGGAGGCCCAGCCCGCGCGGCTCCACCGGCAGATCGAAGACGACGCCATGGCGCTGTTGCGCAAGACCCGTGCGCTGGGCGTGGATTTCCGCCATGTCCGGATCGCGCCCACGGCCGAGTTCGCCCTGTGCGGTGACGTCACTCTCGCGCCGGAGGCCGATCCCGAAGCTGCCCTCTCGGCCATGCTGTTCGCGGCGGAAATCGCGCTGAACCCGCCGCCCCGGGTCGAGGACATCGATGAAGCGCTCGCCAGCAGCGCCGCGCCCGAAACCCTGTTCGAGGGACCAGCGCTGGAGCTTGGGCTGATCCCCGATAGTGGCCTGAGCCCGCCGGGACGCGATATCGACCTCGCTCGGATCCGGGCCGCCATCATCGCGCTGCCCCAGATCGAGACCGTGCATGGCCTCATGGCGCCCGAAAAGCCCTGTCCCAGGGGATGCGACGCCGAGGATCCGTGTCCCTGCGCGCTCTGCGCCGACAAGCGCGCCGCGGCCCTCGTCATCCCCGCCCTGTCGCGCAAGGCTGCGGACCTCGAGGGGCTGAGGGTGTTCCGCCGCGGGGCGCAGGTCAGCTTCGACGCGGACAAGGTGCTGGTGCAACTGCGCCACCGCGAGGAGAAGCTGCGCTGGGAGGAGCACTATGCCATCCGCCAGGTCGCCAGTTCCGACTATTCCCGCATCACCCTGGGCAATCCGGCGCGGCAGCTCGCGCGCTATCGGTCGATCCAGCACATGTTCCCGGGTGTCTACGGCATCGGCCCGGACGGCGTGCAGGGCAGTGCCCCGCTGGCCGAGGGGGTGGCCGACACCCGGGCCGCCCGCGATGCCCGCCAGGCCCAGGCGCGCCAGCTCAAGGCCTATCTCGCGATCTTCGAACAGATGCTCGCCAATCACCTTGCGCAGCTCGATGCCACCGCGGACCTGCTGGCCCTGCCGTCCGAGGGGCCGAGCTACCATGTGCAGCCCCTGACGCGGCCTGAGCCAAGCCCGGACGATGCGCCTGCCCTCGGCCCGATACTGGGCCAGCCGGAGACACCCGAGCCGGGCCGGACCCAAGGCTGGTTCACGGCCTACAAGGACGGTCTGGCGGAGCTGCGCGACAGCCAGGACCGCCCCCTGGCGCGGCGCAACCGTGCCCTCGACCACCTGCTGGCAAGGTTCGGCGAGAGGATCGACACCGCCGAGCTGAAGCGGCTCTACGATGACAAGGCCCAACCGCTGGAGATCTTCGAGCGCTGGCTGCTCGACCGCAAGGCCGCGCTCCTGCGGGACGTGATCGCGCTCGGGCAAGGGCGGGGGCAGGGGGTCGATCTCGCCGCGCCGGAGACCTGCCCGCTGCTGCGCCGGATCGCCCTGCGGTCGGGCCATGACGCGCCCATGTTCCTGATCGAGCACGTTCTGTTGCAGGATGACGGGCTGGAGGCCAGGATCGGCCGCGAGGAGATCGGCACCAGCTTCGCGATTTCCGCCCCCCTGCCGCGCTCGACCTTCCGGTTGGCGATCGGGGACCGGGCGGTGCACTGGGTGCTGGAGCCAGATCCCGCCCTGCCACCGCTGGAGATGCTGCTGCCGCAACTCCGTGCGCTCGGCGCGGATCCGGCCCATTACACCACGTCGCCCGAGCGTGGCTATGGCACGACCGTTAGCCTCGTCGGTCCTAATGGGCTCTCGATCGAAGTGGTGGAGAATTTCCGGTCCCGCTCCCATGCCGCCGACTGGATCGCCCGCATGGTTGCCACCTGCCAAGGGGCCGGGCGCGATGCCCGGGCGCTCGATGCGGTCTTCACCCCGGTGGTGATGCCGCTCGATTTCGCGGCCCGGGGTGCCACCCTCGCGCTGGCCCCGGATGCCTCGGGCACCTCGCCGGCACGTCGGGCCTATCTGGCTGACATCGTCACCGAGGAGATGCCTGCCCATACCCTGCCTGCCATGCTCTGGCTCGATGGGGAGACCCCGCAGGAGGCGCGTGATTTCGCACGGGCCTACGCCGCCTGGTGCGCCGCGCAGCTTTGCGTGCGTGCGACCCGCACCCCATCTGCCGAAGCACTTGCGGCGGGCGCGCAGGCCTCGCAGACCCTGCGCCGCCAGATACATGATCTTTTCTGCCGCGAGTTTCGTGCCTTGCGGGCCCGGCGGCGCGGCGACGCCGTGCAAGGATGAGCCTCGATCACCGCATAGACCGGCTGACCTTCGCCATTGACCTGCCCGATCCCGAACAGGCGGATGCGGTGCAGACCCGGCTCAGTGATTTCGCCGCCGCGCGCCTGCCCGGATTGCTGACCGAGCTGCTGGAGGAGGCGGGCGTGGACCTGCGCCTCGATCAGCTCGCGCTCGATCTGGGAGATATCCCTGCCTTCGTGCTGGAAGACGAGCTTGCCCGGCGGCTGACCGAGGCTCTGCGCGCCGCTCTCGATGCGCACCGCGCGGAGCAGGCGGTGGCGGCGGCGGGATCGCTCGCACGGGCTCGCATGCCCCGTGGCCCGCTCCAGCCCGCCCGGCTGCGTGATCTCGCCCATTACCTCCAGCACGGCACCTATCCGCACTGGCCCGGCGCCGCCGCGCCCGGGCTGTCCGGCCTGCTGGAGCCCTGCCTGGCCGACCATCCCGACGGCTTGCGGGCGCTGCTGGCTTCGCTGGCCGACCAGCCTGCCGTGGCGCAACGCCTGGCAACCCATGTGCCTGCGCCCCTGCGCGCCCGACTGGCCGCGCTGGCCCCCGAGGCCGGCCTCCCCGGGTCGGACAAGCCGCTCTCGCACGCCTCCCCGGCGCAACCGGCGGTCTCCGCCCCGCCTGCCGCAGGGCCTGAGGCCAGGGAAGACCGCGCAGCCACATCTGCCGTTCCCGGGGATCCAACCGCCGCTTTGGACCCGTCCACGCGGGCCGCACCATCCCCGCCACAGCGCCGCGCGGGGTCCGCTGCCGATCTGCCTGCCGAAAACGCCGTGCCTCCGATGCCGCGGGCCGCGCCGGGGCATCCCGTCGATCCGTCCGAAGCGGCAGGCTCCCGCGGGGCCACCCCGTCCGACCCTGCTCCCGCAGGTCCGACCGCACCGCAAGGGCCGGGCGCCGCGAACGAGCGGTCCTTGCCCGCGGGCGGTTCTGGGCGCCCACCGTCTCCCGGTCTTCCGAAGGCACCTTCGGCCGCGCCGAGCCCGCCCCCTGCCGTGGACGCTCCGGACGCCCGCGTGCCGCCCGGAGGTGACCGAGTGTTGCCCTTGTCCTCGGCCGACCCGGCATCGCCCACGCCGGCTGCGACCGGGACCGGACAGTTCCCCGCAGGACTGGACACACCGACCGGCCCCCGCTCCGCATCCCCAGCGGCGCGGGCCCCTGCGGGAGCGCAAGCGGATCCCCCAGGAGCCGCGCGCAGCGGTCCATCCGCATCCCCCATCCGGCGGGTAGCGCCCGCGCAAGACGTCCCCCGCCCGGGGCCATCCTCCGTACCGGGGGGCTCCAGGGCGCAGAACGTCTTCGAAGGGGGTGCGACAGACACCCCGCCGCCTGCTTCCGACCCGACGGGGATCGGGTCGTCAGGTTCGGCCGGGCCTGTCCCGCGCGCACCTGCCGCGCCACCGTCACATGGGCCGCAGGACCCGTCAGAGCCGTCGCATCAGCCTTCAGGATCGGAGGTGGATCGCGGGGCGCGCGCCCCGGACCCCACGTCTCGGACCAACGCCTCGCCTGGTTCGGACCCTGCCGAAGACACCGCCAGGGCCTTTCCGACCGCCCCCTCACGTCAGCGGGGCGACCCGGATACCCCGGACATGCTCGGCCAGGGGGCCAAGGTCGGTCCGGCCAGACCACAGGCGCCCGAGACCGCGCCGCCTGTTGTGCCCAGAGCCGCGCCACCGAACGCCCCTCCCGCACTGGGCGCGCGCAGGGCGCCCGAGGCTACGGAGGCGCCCGGCCCGGTCTTGGCGGATCCCTTACCCGCTCGTGACGGGGCACGGTCCCCCGTCGACACAACCGCACGTACCCCGCACGATGATCCGCCGCGGGCCCAAGCACCCGACGCAGTGCCCCGGGTCAACGACGCGCGGGCCGAGGTGTCCGAGGACACCCGAGCGGCGCCCGAAGACTCGCTGGCTGCCGCCGCCTCCGGAGAGCGCGCGCCCGCGGCGTCACTCCCGACAGCCCCGGGTCTTACCGCGCCGAACCCGGGGGCGCCGGCGCGGCCGTCCGCCTTGCGCCCCCCGCCGCAGGATCCGGGCGCCGCCCCTGTCCTGGCTGTCCGCGCAGGCGCGCATCCCGACGGGCAAGACGCCTCCCAACCGCGCCAGCCAAGCCATATCCGCGGCGACGAAACGCCGCCCGCGCCCCCCGAAATCGGTATGGATTGGGCCGGTCTCCTGCAGACCCCGACCGGGCGGCAAGCGCTGCTCTCGCCGCTGGACTGGACGCGGATCGAGGCGGCGCATCTGGCGCTGCTGCCGACCCTTGGCGGCTTCGCCGTGACCATCCTGCGGGCCGCGGCGCCGGATGACACACTGGGTCCGCATCTGGCGGAGGCGAGCTTGACCCTTCTTGCGGGTGGGGGGTTCGAGGGCGATGCCCGCCGCTGGCTACGCGCCGTTCTGCGGGCCGGAAGCCGGGGCCGGACTGCCGAGACGCCGGGAGCGCTCGCAGCACAACTCTCCGCGCTGGCATCGGGGCGCGCCGCCGAGCCCCGCTTCGCGCCCCTGATCGAGATGCTGCGCGACCTGCAGGCGGAGGAGTCCGCACCGCGGGACCGCGTGCAGGATACCGACCCTCCGCCCGCCACCACCCGCGCCCAAGGGCGCAGCCCCGCAGAAGAGCCACCGATGCGTGCCGAGGTGGTGCTCCCCCGCCCGCCTGCCGCGACCGAGACGCCATCTGCCGCAATGGACGTTGCGACCGCGCTGGTCGCGCGCTACCTCCGGCCCGATGCGGCCCGCGTCACGCCGTCCGGGCCGCCGCCCCTGGCAGCAGCCCTTGCCGCCGCCCTGGAACAGGTCAGCCCGGCGCAACGTGCCGCGACACTGTCCGCACGCCTCGGCCAGGACCAGGCGCAGCTGGCGCGCCGGGCGGCCGCGTGGCTCGCGGCGGTGGCGAACGTGCCACTGAGTGCTGCGGACCTGACCCAGGCCACGCTCCGCGCCTGGGCGAACGGGGCAGCGTCCGGGCCGGACCCGTCGGCCCCCGTGCCGCTGGAATCCGTTCTCTCGGCGCTTGCGGAGATCGCGTCGGAGCGCGCCGCTCAGCCGCTGGAGACCGTGCGCGCCCGGATGGCGCGCGATCTCTCAGAGCCGCCGGAGGGCGAGGCGGGGCAGGCGCTCTCGGGCCTGTCAGCGCATGAGCTGGCAAGCCTGCGCGCCGCCCTGGCGGAGGCGCTGGACACCTCCGCGTCCGCTGAGACCCACCCGAATGTCACGCCTCTGAAATCGCGCGACATTGCGCCGATCGCCGGGGAAGTTCCGCCGCACGGGCGCATGCCCGAGACTGCCTCGGATGGTCATGTGGATGGCAATCCGATAGGACGGCCTCAGCGTCCCGAAACCGCCGCCCCCCCGACGCCGGACCCAACCTCCCCGGAGACTGTCCGCACCGCGGCGGCACCCGCCCCGGCGCGCGGGGCATCCCCAGTCCCGACATCCGCGCCTCCGGACGGCGTTGCAGCACAGGACACGGCTGGCGTGCGGTCTTCGGAACGTGGGCGCGACCAATCTGCCTCATCGCCGTTCGACCGGTCAGTCACGGGGGGGCTCGCCGCCGAAACGCCCGAGGACGGAGCTACGCCGACCGATCCTGCCGATGGCAATCGCACGGACGCCCGGGCGCCAGGCCCGGATGCGCAGGTTGCGCTGCAGCAGGTCGCCCAGAGGCTGCGGCAGGCCGGTCTTGGTCTCGATCCGCAGGATCTCTCCAGGCGCCTCACGGCGGCCAATGCTGCCGCCCCGATCGATGCACCAGACGGGCCAGGGGCGTTCCACGCGGCACTGGCGGCGGGTTTGGGCACTCCGCTCGGGTCCCTGATGGACCATCTCTCTCCCATGGGCCTGCCCACGCCTCCGGCCCGCCACGTCGATGCGCTCGAAACCGTCGCCCGGGCGCTCCGCCGGGCGGGCATCGGCCTTGATCCGCGGGATCTGGCGGCGCGCCTCGCCGCGGCCCATGCCGCCGCGCCGATCGACGCGCCCGAAGGGCCGGGGGCGTTTCACGCAGCCCTGGCCGCGGCTTTGGACACCTCGGTCGAGATCCTGCTTGCCCATCTCGCCCCCCCGCCCGCGCCCCTTGCGCCCGCGGGCGAAATCCATACCGGGCTGGCGGGGCTGGTCCTGCTCCATGTCCACCTCGCGACCTATCTCGCGCGCAGCGATTGCCTCGATCCCTCCGGTGGGCTGCGTGACGACAGCCGCCCCAGGGCCGTCCACCTGCTGGCTCTGCTGGCCAGCGGACGCATGGACCTGCCCGAGCACGAGCTGGCCCTGCCCAAGCTGCTTTGCGGGATGCCCCTTGCGACGCCTCTTGCCCCGGGCGGTGCCGCGACCCCGGAGGAGGCCGCGCTGGCCGAGAGCCTGCTCGGCTTCACCGCGTCGCAGGTCGCGGCCTTCGCCAATACCGATGCCGACGCCTTGCGCGAGACCTTCGTGATGCGCCACGGGGTGATCCGCCGCCCCGGCCCGGACGCCGCCCTGACGCTGCAGGTCACCAAGGGCCCGTTCGACATGCTTTTGGGGGGTATCCCATGGCCGTGGTCGGTGGTGGCCTTGCCCTGGATGCCGGAGGCGCTGCACGTCTCATGGACATGATCGCCACTTCCCGAACCCTCAAGGCCGAGCTTGACTGGCTGGAGGCCGCCATTGCCGCCCGGATCGCGCGCCATTTCGGCACCGGGCAGGCCGCCTCGCCTTCGCCGCCCAGACTCAGCCCCAAGACCTGCCCGCTGGCCCGGGCGCTGCGCCGGGCGCAAGTCCCCCCGGAGGGTCGCCTGCTGCTCGCGCTGGCGCTGGCCCCGGTCTTGCGGCCCGAGGCGCTGGACCCGTTCCTCACCCGTAACCCCGCCACGGATCGGGTGTTTTCCGAGTTCTGCCTGGCAGCCCGGCCCGAGGGCGGGGCTCAGCCCAGCCTCGGCACGGCGATGTTCCTGCTCGACACCGAGGGCGACCGCCGCGCTGCGCTTGAAATGCTGAGTGCCGACGGGGCGCTGGTCGCCGGGGGGTTCCTGTTGCCTCTGCGCGGGCTGGACGCCCCAGGTCTGCACGCCCCTCTGGAGCTGGCGCCGCAATTCGTGGGCCGGATCCTGCTGGGCACCCGGCACCGGCCCGAGTTTCGGCCCGACTTCCCGGCCAAGCGGCTGGAAACACAGATGCGCTGGGAGGATCTGATCCTGCCCGAGCGCACCCTGCACGAGCTCGAAGAGGTGCTCGCCTGGACCGAGCACGGTGCGGCGCTGGCCGCGACCGCCGGGATCGGGCGGCTGATCCTTCCAGGTTATCGCAGCCTGTTCTACGGCCCCTCGGGCACGGGCAAGACCCTCAGTGCCGCGCTCCTGGGTCAGCGCAGCGGGCGCGATGTCTACCGGGTCGACCTGTCTCTGGTGGTGTCGAAATGGATCGGCGAGACCGAAAAGAACCTCGCCCGCGTCTTCGACCAGGCCGAGGCGGAGGGCTGGATCCTGTTCTTCGACGAAGCGGACTCGCTCTTCGGCAAGCGCACGGACGTGACGCAATCCAACGACCGCTACGCCAACCAGGAAGTGTCCTACATCCTGCAACGAGTCGAGGATTTCGCAGGCATCGTGCTGCTGGCCACCAACCTGCGCAGCAATATCGACGCGGCCTTCGCCCGCCGGTTCCAGTCGATGATCCGGTTCGATCTGCCCGACCCCGCGGCGCGGTTGGCGATCTGGCGCAACGCCTTTCCCGAGGCCCACCTTCTGGCCCCGGAGGTCGACCTTGTGGCGCTGGCCGAGGAGGTCGCGCTGTCGGGCGGCGAGATCGTCAACACCGCCCGCACCGCCCACCTGACACGTCTGCGCGCAGGCGCCCCGACCGTCACCGCCGCAAGTCTGCGCGCGGCCATCGCCCGCGAATTGCACAAGGCCGGGAAACTGGCAGGAGCCGGACCATGATCGATGCCACCCTGAAATTCCTCACCGCCATGCTGAACGAGGAACTGCGCACACGCTTTGCCGCCGCCAGCGATCTGGTGGCGCTCGAAAGCGTTGCGCGCGATCCCGGGGCAGGGGGGGAGGAAACCGCCAACCGCCTCGTCCTGACGCTGGTGAACATCGAACGCGAGGGCACTGCCGGCAATACCGGCCGGGTCTACCGCGAAGAGGGCGGCGTCACCCGGCGCGCGCCCCAGCCCCTGAACATCAACCTGATCTTCCTGCTGTCGGCCAATTTTCCCGACCAGTATGCCGACGGGCTGCGGGTGCTCTCGGCGGGCATCGGCGCCTTCCAGGCCCGACCGCTTTTCACCCCGCAATCAGACCCGACCCTGCCCGAGGGGATCGAGAGGCTGTCGGTGGAATGGCGCGATCTCGACCTGCAATCGATCCACAACCTGTGGACCGTGCTCGGCGGCACCTACCTGCCCTCGGCGGTCTACAAGGCGCGGATGCTGGTGGTCGAGGACGGCTTCGTCGGCACCGATGTCTCGCGTATCACCTCCACCGCCGTGGAGACCTGACCATGCCCCACCGTCTTGGATGTAGCCTTCAGGAGACAGGATAATGACCATCGGGATCACCCTCGCGCCGCTCCTCAGCCTGCGGATCGCCCATGACTACTATGACCCCGCCGCGGTGCCGATCGCCTTCGAGCCGACGCCCGAGACCGCCGCGGCTCTGCGGCGGGGCTGTTGTCGGCTGCGGGTGACCCAGGATGTGGCGGAGATCTATGCCCAGATGCCCTTTGGCGCGCCTCCCGCGCTCGACCCCGCGGCGCCGGCGCTGGTGACCTTCCGACTGGGCTTGCGCGATCCGGATTTCGCACTTGTGACCGAGCCGGACTGGGGCGCCGAAAGTGCCCGCGATGCGCTCAGCCTCGGCCCCGGCGGGCTCGATCCGCAGGGCAGCCTTCCCAGTGCCCGCGGTCGGACCCTTCCGGTGGTGGCCCGGCGCGGGCGCGTGTTGCTCGAGGCGGCGGTCGCGGGCGGCCGGATGGCCCTGCGCGCCCTTGGCGCCGACCCCGCCGACGACCCCGCCTGGAGCGCGCCGCTGCCGCCGGGCAAACACAGTCACCTCGACCTTGCGGCGAATGAAGTGCCCGAGGGCACCTACCGGCTGGAGGTCGACGACCAGCCGCTGCGCGACCTGATCCTGTCGGACGAACCGCCCGCGCGGCTCTACGGGCTGGTGACGGTGCCGCTGGCGGGTGCCACGCCGGTGGGGCCACGGGAGACACCCAGAACCCTGACCGTGCGGTTCCGGGCCCGCGCCCCGCGCTGGCGCTATGTGCTCCAGAGCCGAAGCGCTGCGCGCGATCTCGGCGCCGCGGCCATCAGCGCGCCCGACCCGCTGCGCTTTGCCGCCCCGCGCAAGGCGATGCGCAACGGGCGCACCGTGTGGCTCTGCGAGAGCGCGGGGCCGATCCCGCTGGCCCTGCGCCCCGCCCCCGCCCGCCGCATCGCCCTGACCCTGCCGGCGGAGGCAGGACCACCCCCGCCGCCCCGGCAGCTGCCGCAGCCGGGGCCCGCCAACACCGCCCTCGAACAGGGGCCCAACGGCCCCGAGGCCTGGTCCACGATTTATGTCACTGTCTGACGCCACCCTACGCGCCTGCGCGCGTTTCGGTCACCTCTGAAAGGAGACCCCATGTCGATGCCCGCTCTCAGCGCCATCCTGCTGGCCGTGCTCACAGTCCTCGCCCTGGCCCTGATCACGGTTCCGCCCGCGGACATCTCGTCCCGGGAACTGACCCGGGCCGAGCGCAAGGCCATCGCGCGGGAGACCGCCGCGGCGTCCGGCACACCCTCCCCGACGGCCCCCGCGACGCAGGACGGCACGGAAGCGCCCGCCGCAACCGCCGGGACGCCGGCCACGGCATCGGTGATCCCCCCGGGCGGCGCCTTCGGCTTTCCCACGAACGTACCCGAAGGCAGCACCGAGTTCGGCATCGACGTGTCACATTACAACATCCAGAAGGGCAACGCGAAGATCAACATCACTTGGGCAGACGTGGCCCAGAGCAAGGTGGCTTATGTCTATATCAAGGCCAGCCAGGGCCGGACGGTGAAGGATTCCGAGTTCGACACCAGCTGGAACGAAGCGGGCAAGGCCAAGATCCCGCGTGGGGCCTATCACTTCCTGTCGGCGCTGTCGGATCCGGCGGCCCAGGCGCGGTTCTTCCTGTCGGTCTATGACGCGCGCAGCTCCAGCGACCTGCCGCCGGTTCTGGACGTGGAATGGGACTATACCGAGAAGAAAGTCGACCGCTGGGAACAGAAAACTCCGGCCCAGATCGTCGCCGCCGTGGACACCTGGATGCGTGCGGTGGCCCTGGCCACGGGCCAGACCCCGGTGATCTACACCAATCGCGACTGGTGGACCGCGCGGATCGGCGATGCAGGGGCGGACCTGGGCAAGCGCTACCCGGTCTGGCTGGCGGACTACACGGCAGCCCCCACCGACAGCGGCTCGGCGCCTGCGGCGCTGGAGGGGTTCAACACCGTGATGTGGCAGTTCACCGACAAGGGTGCGGTGCCGGGGGTTAGCGGCGATGTGGACGTGAACGTCCGCGTCCAACCCACCCGCTGAGCCCGCAAGCGCCTTCGAAGGCGCTTGGGCCCGGTCTCGACCCCGCGGGCCCGGTGGCCGGGGCGAGCCGGGTTCCAACGCCACCGCCCCTTGATCCTCTGTCCCGACGGGGCCGCCCGCGCCCCGCCAAGCGCCTTCGAAGGCGCTTGCCCGCCCCACCTTGCCGCCGCCTGCGCCCCGGTGCATCTTGCGCCCGCAGACGACCCGGCCACAGACAGGAGCCCCCCATGATCCCCGTGCGCGGATTTTCCGGCGAAACCATCGCTGTGCTCGGACTGGGCCGCTCCGGCCTCGCCACGGCCCGCGCCCTGCGCGCCGGCGGTGCCACGCCGCTGTGCTGGGACGACAATACCGAGGCCCGCGCCCGGGCCGAGGCCGAGGGCTTCGCCTGCGCGCCCCTCAAACACGCCGACGCCTTCGACGGGGTCGCGGCCCTGATCACCTCGCCGGGCATCCCCCATCTCTACCCGACCCCGAATCCCACGATCGCGCTGGCCATGTCCCTCGGCATCCCCGTGGACAACGATATCGGCCTGTTCTTCCGCTCCTTCGCCACGCCGGACTGGGACGAGTTCGACAGCCTCCCGCGGGTCATCGCGGTCACCGGCTCCAACGGCAAATCCACCACCTCCGCGCTGATCCACCACGTCCTGACGGCGGCGGGCCGGCCCACCCAGCTGGCCGGCAATATCGGCCGCGGCGTGCTCGACATCGACCCGGGCGAGGATGGCGGCATCGTCGTCTTGGAGCTGTCGAGCTACCAGACCGAGCTTGCCCGCGCCCTGACCCCCGACATCGCGGTCTTCACCAATCTCAGCCCCGACCACCTGGACCGTCACGGTGGCATGGGTGGGTATTTCGCGGCCAAGCGGCGGCTCTTCACCATCGGCGGGCCGGACCGTGCGGTGATCGGCACCGACGAGCCCGAGGGCCTGTTCCTCGCCTCCCAGCTCTCCGTGGCGCCCGCCGATGACCGGGTGATCCGGGTGACCTCCGCCAAACCCTCGGGGCCCGGCTGGGTCGTTAGCGCGCGCAAGGGGTTCCTGGCCGAGCACCGCAAGGGCCGCCAGACCGGGTCCATCGACCTGCGCCCGATCCCGGGCCTGCCCGGGGCCCATAACCACCAGAACGCCGCCTGCGCCTATGCCGCCTGCCGCAGCCTCGGCCTTGCCCCGCGCCAGATCGAGGCGGGCTTTGCCAGTTTCAAGGGGCTGCCGCACCGCAGCCAGATCGTCGGCACCGCGAACGGCGTCACCTTCGTCAACGACAGCAAGGCCACCAACGTGGACAGCGCGGCCAAGGCGCTACAGGCTTTCGACCGCATCCGCTGGATCGCCGGCGGACTGGAGAAGGAGGGCGGTCTCGCGGCCCTCACCCCCCATCTGGGCGGGGTCCGCAAGGCCTACCTGATCGGGCGCTCGGCGGCCGAGTTCGCCCTGGGCATTCCCGACACTCCCCACGAGGTCTGCGAGACCATGGCCCGCGCCGTGGCCGCAGCCGTGGCCGAAGCCGAACCGGGCGATACGATCCTGCTTGCCCCTGCCGCGGCCAGCTTCGATCAGTACGACAATTTCGAGCGACGCGGCGAGGACTTCATCGCCGAGGTGGCGAAGTACTTATGAACTGACGGCAAGGCCGGTCCGCTTGTGCGGCCGCAAAATCCTGCCGTGAATCGGATGCCCGCCGCACCTTCGGGATGCGCCGAGCCGAGGTCCTGCACATGCCAGGGCGCTACGCCCTAGGGCCTCGGGCGCCCCCTTCATCTCCTCCGTGACGGCGCCGGTCGCGCCGCAACGCGCCAACGGACCGGTGCCAAAACGCGCGTCACCCCGGGCAAGATGCATCGCGTGAAAGTCCGGATGGTCCCGTTTCCAAGGGGGAACCTTCAGCGAAGGCGTATCTGTCCCGATATTCGAAATTTTGGTATTCCAAAATTTCGAATGCCATGGTATCCGGTTGTCCGGGCGCTGCATGCGCTGGATGAACGGGAGGACTCCATGAAGAAAGTTTTTGCCTTGGCGGCGGCCGCTGCGATTGTCGGTGGTGATGTCGTTGCACAGGAATTTCCGGCCAAGACCATCGAGGTCATCACCCATGCGGGCAATGGCGGTGGCACGGATGTGACCACGCGGATGATGATGATCCGGGCGCGGCGCGAGCTGGGCACCGACATGGTCGTGGTCAACAAGCGCGGCGGGGGCGGGGCCTCCGCCATGGATTATTACCTGACCCAGGACGCGGACGGTCACAGCATTCTGACCTTCACCATCGGCCACTCGGCCACCGTGGCGCTGGGCAAGACCGACATGAAGCTGGAAGATGTGCGCCCGATCGCGCGCGGCACCGATGATCCACAGATCCTGATGACGCGCTGCGGTGTCTACGACTCCGCCCAGGCCTTCGTCGACGCCCAGAAGGACGAACCGCTGAACTATGGCACCACCCACCTGGGCGGGATCGACGACGTGTCGGCCTTCATGTTCGCCCGGCGCGGCGAGCTTGCCACCCCGCGGATCGTCCCCTTCGAGGGCGGCGGCGAGCTGGCCACCCAGCTGGTCGCAGGCGCCGTGGATGTCGCGGTCCTGAACCTCGCCGAGGCAGGCTCCCAGATCGAAGCGGGCGATATCTGCCCCATCGTGGTTCTGGCGCCGGAACGGATGAGCGGTCTGCCCGATGTCTCCACCGCGCAGGAACTTGGCATCGACGCCAACTTCTCCACCGTGCGGGGCTTCGTGGTCCATGCGGACACCCCCGACGATGTCGCGGCCAAGATCGAAGAGGCGCTCCTGAACGCCATGAACCACACGGTCTATCAGGGCTTCCTGACTTCCGTGGGGCTGGATGCCAGCTCGGTCGCGGGCTCCGAGGTCTGGGGCAACCAGCTCACCTCGATGCAGGCAGACATGGATGCCGCCCTGCGTGAGCTGGGCTTCATCGAGTAAGCCGCACGACGGATGGCCGGTCCGCCAGGCGTTGCGGGCCGGTCCCTTCCCCCTTCAAGGACGGATGAGATGACGCGATTTGCGGTTCCCTGCGGCACGATTGTCTTTTGCATGATCGCCTATTGGCTCAGCACGCAGTTCGACCGGGTCCCGCCGATCCTGCTGCGCGGGATGCAGCCGTCGGACTTCCCGCAGATGGTGCTGCTGCTGATCATGGCGCTGTCGGTCCTTGTGATGATCTTCGACGCGCCGAAGGAAAACAAACCCGTGGGCCCCAATGTCTGGGTCAGCCTGGGGCTCTTCGTGGTGTTCGCGCTGGTGGCGCAGATCGACCTGTTTCTCGGGCTGGGGGTCTTTGCCGGCTGTCTCGCCTGGACCTGGGGCGAACGGCGGCCCTGGGGGATCGGGCTGGTCTCGGTCCTCAGCCCGCTGCTGATCTTCCTGCTCTTTGACCTGGTGTTCCGAATCCGCTTCCCGCGGGGCCTGCTCACCAACCTCTGGTACGGATAGAGACCATGGAACCACTGTTTGCGGGCCTCTACGCCCTGATGGACCCGTCCCTGCTTGTGCTGCTCTTCGCGGCCACGCTCGGCGGGGTGATCATCGGCGCGCTTCCGGGGCTGAACGCGACCACCGGCGCGGCACTCCTGCTGCCCTTCACCATTACCATGGACCCGATCCCGGCGATCGCGATCCTGACCACGATCTACTGCGCGGCGACCTTTGCCGGCGCGATCACGGCGATCCTGATCAACACGCCCGGCACCTCGGCCAGCGCCACTACCTGCCTCGATGGCTACCCGCTCGCCCAACGCGGCGAGGCGGGCCGCGCCCTGGGCATGGCCACCGTGTCCTCGACCATCGGCGGGATCATCTCGGTCGTGTGCCTGATGATGGCAGCGCCGCTGATGGCGCGCATGGCCTATAACTTCGCCCCGCCCGAATACTTCGCGCTGACCGTGTTCGGCATCTCGATGCTGGCCACCATCGGGGATGGCACGCCGCTCAAGAACATCATCGCCGGGGCGCTGGGCGTGTTTCTCGCGACCGTGGGCAAGGACCTGCTGACCACGGTGGAGCGGTTCACGTTCGGCTTCAACGAGCTGTCCGAGGGCATCGGCTTCGTCCCCGTGATGATCGGTATTTTCGGCATCTCCGAGTTGCTGGTGCAGGCCGAGCGCCTGCAGGCCAAGCGCAAGCTGATCGAGATGAAGGCGATCAAGCTGCCCTCGCGGGAGGATTATCGCAAGGTCTGGCGCACCATCCTGCGCAGTTCCGGCATCGGGACCTTCATCGGCATCCTGCCCGCCGAGGGCGCGACCGTGGCCTCGATGATCGGCTATAACGAGGCGCGACGCTGGTCCAAGACCCCCGAAGAGTTCGGCAAGGGCGCCATCGAGGGCATTGCCGGGTCCGAGGCGGCCAACAATTCGGCCACCGGGGGGGCCATGGTGCCCACGCTGGCCCTGGGCATTCCGGGCAGCCCCACGGCGGCGGTGATCCTGGCCGGGCTCATGGTGCACGGGTTGCAACCGGGGCCGACCATGTTCACCGAACAGGCCGAGTTCGCCTATGCGATCTTCTGGGCCATGCTGTTGGTCAATGTGACGTTCATCTTCGTGGGCCTGTTTGGCGCCAAGCTCTTTGCCCGGGTCACCTTCGTGCCGGTGCAGATCCTCTGGCCGGTTGTCTTCACCTTCTCGATCGTCGGGGCCTATGCGCTCGACCAGTCGATGCTGGATGTCTACATCGCGCTGGCCTCCGGGGTCGTGGGCTATTTCATGCGGCGCTTCGGCTACTCGGTCGTGCCGCTGGCCATCGGGCTGATCCTCGGCGGCATGCTGGAGAAGCGTCTCGGCCAGTCCCTGATCATGCTCGACGACCAGTGGTGGCTGATGTTTACCCGGCCGCTCACGCTTTTCTTCTTTGTTCTGACCGTCCTGGCGTTGTTCGGGCCGTTTTTCTGGCGTTTGTTCAAGCAACGTGACCCGATGGTTTCAACCGGAGAGTAATCCATGACCAAGATCAAATCCGTCCGTACGCGCGTCTGGAACTGGACCGGCCCGACCGTCCCGCCGCAGGGCAATTTCTGCACCAATGCGTCCGATGCGCTGTGGATCCAGGGCGACGCCATGGCCTCCTTCCGGTTCCACCAATGGCTGACCTGCGAGGTCGAGACCGAGGATGGCACCATCGGGATCGGCAACGCGGCGCTGGCGCCCAACGTCGTCAAACAGGCCATCGACGAATGGTATGCGCCCCTGGTCATCGGCGAGGACCCGTTCGATTATGCCTACCTGTGGGAAAAGATGTATCGCCGCACCCATGCCTGGGGCCGCAAGGGGATCGGCATGACCGCGATCAGTGCCATCGACATCGCGATCTGGGACCTGATGGGCAAGCTGGTCGGCAAGCCGGTGTTCAAGCTTCTGGGCGGGCGCACCAAGGAGAAGATCCCGGTCTACTACTCCAAGCTTTACGCCGACAGCATCCCCGCGATGCAGGCAGAGGCCGAGGAGGCGCAAAAGCATGGCTACCAAGGCTACAAGACCCGGTTCGGCTACGGTCCCAAGGACGGCCCGGCGGGGATGCGCGAGAACCTCAAGCGCGTGGAGGCCCTGCGCGAGGTACTGGGCTATGACGTGGACCTGATGCTTGAGTGCTACATGGGCTGGAACCTCGATTACACCAAGCGGATGCTGCCCAAACTGGAGCGGTTCGAGCCGCGCTGGCTCGAAGAGCCGGTGATTGCCGACGACGTGGCGGGCTATGCGGAGCTGAACGCCATGGGGATCGTGCCGATCTCGGGCGGGGAGCATGAATTCAGCGTCATGGGCTGTGCGGAGTTGATCAACCGCAAGGCCGTCAGCGTGCTGCAATACGACACCAACCGGGTGGGCGGCATCACCGCGGCGCAGAAGATCAACGCCATCGCCGAGGCCGCGCAGATCATCGTCATCCCCCATGCGGGCCAGATGCACAACTACCACCTGACCATGGCCAACATGAACTGCCCCATCAGCGAGTATTTCCCTGTCTTCGACGTCGAAGTGGGCAATGAGCTGTTCTACTACATCTTCGACGGCGATCCCGAGGCGGTGGACGGCTATCTGCAACTGGATGACGACACGCCCGGGCTCGGGATCACCATCAGCGACGCTCACCTGAAACATTTCGAGATCACAGAATGAACACCTATTCCGGCATCTGGCCCGTCGCCCCGACCCCCTTCAACGAGGATGGCACCCTCGATCTCGATGGCATGAAGCGGGTCCTCGATTGTTTGATCGACCAGGGGGCGGACGGGATCTGCGTGCTCGCCAACTACTCCGAGCAGTTCCTGATTTCCGATGCCGAACGCGAGGTTCTGGCCCGGCTGAGCGTGGAGCATGTGGCCGGCCGTGTCCCGGTGATCGTCACCATCAGCCATTTCGCCACCCAGATCGCGGTGGAGCGCGCGCGCTTTGCCAAGGATCTCGGCGCCGATATCGTGATGATGATGCCGCCCTATCACGGCGCGCTCCTGAAGGGCACGCCGGAGCAGTCGTTCGAGCAGTTCGCCGCCGTGGGCGAGGTGGGCATCCCGATCATGGTGCAGGATGCGCCGCTCTCGGGGGTCGATCTGCCCGTGGACCTGCTGGTGCGCATGGCGCGCGAGATCGAGGCCGTGAAGCTCTTCAAGATCGAGTGCCCAAGGGCGGCCAACAAGATCCGCGCCTTGATCGCGCAGGGCGGTGCGGCCATCGAGGGCCCGTTCGACGGGGAGGAAGCCATCACCCTGCTGGCCGATCTCGATGCCGGGGCCACCGGCACGATGACCAGCGGCATGATCGTGGACCAGATCAAGCCCGTGCTGACCAGGTACCACGCAGGCGATGTCTCCGGCGCGACCGAGGCCTACGGGCGGGTCGCCATGGCGATCATCCACGAGAACCGCCAATGCGGCTGGCAGTCCTGCAAGGCCGCGATGGTGGAGGGCGGCGTGATCGCCTCGGAATTCTGCCGCCACCCGATCGCGCCCCTGCACCCGGCGATCCGGGCCCGGCTGATCGACCTGCTGCGCCCGCTCGACCCCCTCGTCCTGCGTTGGGGGCGGTGAGATGAGTGACGCTGCCTGGACCGACGAGCTGCGCGATTTCGTGGACCTCAAACCGCGCAAATCCCTCGCCGCGGAGGCGGCGGAGAACCTGCGTGAATTCATAATGCTGGGCAAGCTCGCCCCGGGCATGCCCGTGCGCGAACGTGACCTGGCCGAGGCGTTCGGCATCAGCCGCACACCGCTGAAAGAGGCGCTGCGCATCCTCGAAAGCGAGGGGCTGATCGTCTACGGCCCGACCCGCCGCCCGAGCGTGGCCGACCCCTCGCTCGACGAGATCAACGACTGGCTGCGCGTCCAGGGCGCGCTGGAGGCGCTGGCCGGTGAGCTGGCCTGCTCCGAAGCCACCGATCGCCAGTTGGCAGAGATCGAGCGGATCAATGCCTCGATCAAGGAAGCCCGCGACACCGACGGGCAACTCGAGGCTTTTCGCAGGGACATGGCGTTCCACACCGCCATCGTGGCGGCCGCCGGAAACGCGGCTCTGGCTGAAACCCATGCCAGTTACAACGCGCGGCTGTGGCGGGTGCGGTTCCTGTCCTCCCAGCGCATACCGGGCCGCGAAGCCACCCGGCGGGAGCATCGCGACATCGTCCAGGCGCTCAAGGCGCGCGACTCCGCGGCGGCCAGCCGGGCGCTGCAGCAGCATCTGCGCACCGCCGAAACCAACATTGCCGCCGCCATGGCGGATCTTGCCTCTGAGAAGGAGAGCGACTGATGCGTCCCAGACTTGCCATCGTGCCCGGGGATCCTTCGGGGATCGGGCCGGAACTGATCGCCAGGCTGCTGGCCGAAGACGGCGTGCGCGAGGCCGCCGATATCCTGCTGGTGGGTGATGCCCATCTGTGGCGGCGCGGCGCGGACCAGGCCGGGCTGGAGATCCCGCTCGACACCATCGACCCGCGCGACAGCGGCAGCTTCACCGGGCTGGCCCATCTCGACCTCGACACCATCGCGCCGGAGGATGTGCGGATCGCCGAGGTCACCGTGGCCGGGGGCGCGACGTCGCTGCGCTGCCTCGACAAGGCGCTCGACCTGGCCCAGGCCGGGCAGGTGGACGGGGTGCTCTTTGCGCCCTTCAACAAGTCGGCCATGACCGCGGCGGGGCTCGATGCCGAGGACGAGCATCGCTACATGGCGCGCTACCTCGGGTTCACCGGCTATCATTCCGAGATCAACGTGCTCGACGACCTGATGACCACCCGGGTGACCAGCCATATCGGTCTGAAAGACGTGGCGGCCCAAATCGACGGTCCGGGGATCGAGCGCGCCATCGAGCTCGCCCATGCCACCCTGGCGCGCTCGGGCAAGGCGCGCCCCCATGTGGCCGTGGCCGCGCTCAACCCCCACGCGGGCGACAACGGCAAGTTCGGGCGCGAAGAGATCGACGTGATCGCACCGGTCGTGAAGGCCTGCCAGGACCGGCAGATGAACGTCACCGGCCCCTGGCCCTCGGACACGGTCTTCCTCAAGGCCCAGCGGGGCGAAGTCGATGCCGTCGTCACCATGTATCACGACCAGGGCCAGATCGCGATCAAGCTGATGGGGTTCGAGCGGGGCGTGACCGTCGCGGGCGGCCTGCCGATCCCGGTGGCGACCCCCGCCCATGGCACCGCCTTCGACATCGCGGGCAAGGGGATCGCCAATGTGGGCGCCACCCGGCAGGCTTTCGACCTGCTGGTCCGGATGGCGCGCAACGCCAGGGACGAGGCGGCGGCATGAGCCTGCCCGCGGTCGGCTTCATCGGCGTCGGGATGATGGGGGCCGGGATGGCGGGATGCCTGCTGTCCGCCGGGCACCCGGTCACGCTGCTGGCCCACCGCAACCGCGCGCCGCTCACCCCCCTGCTGGACCGGGGCGCTCGGGAGGCCCCGGATGCGGTGACGCTCCTTGACGGCTGCGACGTGCTCTTCACCTGCCTGCCCGACGCGGAGGCGGTGGCGGGACTGGCGGACACGCTCCTCCCCCATACGCGCCCGGGCCAGATCTGGATCGACACGACCACCTCACGGCCAGAGACCAGCGCCACCCTTGCGCACCGGCTCGACGCGGCGGGGGCGGTGTTCTCGGACGCCCCGGTGACGGGCGGCCCGAAACAGGCGCAGGACGGCGCGCTGACCTCCCTGGTGGGCTGTGCCGCCGCGCAGTTCGACACCATCGCATCCCTGGTCGGGACCTATTCCACCGCCATCCGCCGTTTCGGCGATGCGGGCACCGGCCATGCGGCCAAGCTGCTCAACAACCTCGTGACCCAGGGCACCATGGTGCTGTTGTCGGACGCGTTTCAGGCCGCTGGTCGGCTTGGGGTCGATCCCCGGGCGCTCTACGAGGTGATGATGACCGGCGCGGCCCGCTCCGGCACCCTGCAAAAGGCCGTGCCCCCCGCGCTCGATGGTGACTATACCGGCGCGCGGTTCTCCATCTCCAACGCGGCCAAGGACCTGGGCTATGCCGAGGCCCTGCTGGCCGACGCCCTCCCGGGCCGCGCCGATGTCGCCGGGGCGCTCGCCGCGCGGCTCGGCGCGCTGGCGGCCCAGGGTCGCGGCGCGGAGTTCGTCACCACACTCTTCGACCCGAACCGACCCTGACAGCGCCCGTACGGGCGCCCTGAATTCCCCTCACACAGACGGATACGCAAGATGAGCTTCACCCCCCACGGAAAACACCTGATCGCCGGCGCCTGGGTCGGGAGCGATCAGACCTTCGCCTCCGATCCCGCCCACGGGCCCGCCCACGAATTCTCCGTCGGCACGCCCGCGCTGGTCGATCAGGCCTGCGCTGCCGCGGAGGACGCCTTTGCCAGCTATGGCTACAGCGACGCGGCCACCCGCGCGGCCTTCCTGAACGCCATCGCCGACGAGATCGACGCCCGCGCCCAGATCATCACTGGGATCGGCACCCAGGAAACCGGCCTGCCCGAAGCCCGCCTGCAAGGGGAGCGGGGCCGAACCACCGGGCAGCTGCGCCTCTTTGCCGAACATATCCTCAAGGGCGATTGCCTCGACCGGCGGCATGATCCGGCTCTGCCGGACCGCGCGCCTCTGCCGCGCCCGGACCTGAAGCTGGTCCAACGCCCCATCGGCCCGGTCGCGGTGTTCGGCGCCTCGAACTTCCCGCTCGCCTTCTCGGTGGCGGGCGGCGACACCGCGGCGGCGCTGGCCGCGGGCTGCCCCGTGGTGGTCAAGGGCCACTCGGCCCATCCCGGCACCGGGGAGATCGTGGCCGAAGCGATCCACGCGGCCATCGCCAGGACCGGGATGCCCGCGGGGGTTTTCAGCCTGATCCAGGGCGGCAAGCGCGACGTGGGCACAGCCCTCGTCCAACACCCGCTGATCCGCGCGGTGGGCTTCACCGGCTCGCTCGCCGGGGGGCGGGCGCTCTTCGATCTCTGCGCCGCACGGCCCGAGCCGATCCCGTTCTTCGGCGAGCTGGGCTCGGTCAACCCGATGTTCCTGCTGCCCGAGGCGATCGCGGCGCGTGGGGCCGAGATCGGCGCGGGCTGGGCGGGCTCGCTGGCCATGGGGGCGGGGCAGTTCTGCACCAATCCCGGCATCGCGGTGGTGCTGCCGGGCGCCGACGCTTTCGTCGCCGCCGCCGAGGCCGCCCTGCGCGAGACCGCCGCGCAAACCATGCTGACGGAGGGGATCGCCGCGGCCTATCGCGACGGCGTCGCCCGTCTGGCCGCGCACCCGCAAACCTCGGAACTGCTGGGCGCCCCCTGCGATGGGCGCGAGGCGCACCCCTGTCTCTACCGTGTCGCGGCCAGGGACTGGCTGGCCGATCACACCCTGCAAGAGGAGGTCTTCGGGCCGCTCGGCCTGGTGGTGGAGGCGCAGGATGCGGCCGAAATGGCCCGGATCGCCAGGTCCCTCCAGGGCCAGCTCACCTGTACGCTCCACATGGAGGACGGCGACACCGACCATGCGAGATCCCTGGTGCCGCTGCTCGAACGCAAGGCGGGCAGGATGCTTGTCAACGGCTTCCCCACGGGCGTCGAGGTTGCCGACAGCATGGTGCATGGCGGGCCCTATCCGGCCTCCACGAATTTCGGTGCGACCTCGGTCGGGACACTCTCGATCCGGCGATTCCTGCGGCCCGTGTGCTATCAGAACATGCCGGACGCCCTTTTGCCTGCCGATTACTGAACGACCAGAACTTCAGGACTTTCAACTGGGAGGAACTTCGAAATGACTTCATTCAAGACACAGATCGCGGCCGTCATGGCCGGTGTTCTGGCGTTGGGTACCAGCCCGGCGCTGGCGGACTACCCGGAACGACCCGTCACGATCATCGTGCCATGGGGCGCCGGCGGCGGCACCGATACCATCATCCGGCTGTTTTCCATCGGCTTCGAAGAGGCCATGGGCCAGCCCATCAACGTGGTCAACCGCACCGGCGGCTCGGGCGTCGTCGGCCACTCGGCCATCGCCAATGCCACTCCGGATGGCTACACCCTGGGCGCCTGTACCTCCGAGATCACCTATTTCGAAACCATCGGCCTGGCCCCGATCACGCCCGCGAGCTTCGATCTGATCTCGCGCCTCGCGGTGATCCCGGCAGGGGTGACCGTCGCGGCCGACAGTCCCTACAACTCGCTCGAGGAGTTGATCGCCGCCGCCAAGAAGGGCGGGTTGAGCTCCTCCGGCTCCGGCCTGGGCGGGCCATGGCACATGGCCATCGCGGGCATGATGAAACAGGTCGGCGGCGACGTGAACACCGTGCAGTTCATCCCGTCCCAGGGCGGGGCCCCGGCGCTTCAGGATCTCGTGGCCGGCGGCATCAGCATGTTCACCGGATCGCCCATCGAGGCGCGCGCCCTGGCCGACGCAGGCGAAGTGAAGATCCTCGGCATCATGTCCGACGAACGCTCGCCCGCCTTCCCGGATGTGCCGACACTGAAGGAAAGCGGCGTGGACTGGTCGTTGACCAACTGGTTCTCCCTGTGCGCGCCCGCGGGCCTGCCCGAGGACGTGAAAGCCAGGATCGAAGCGGCCGCCGAACAGGCCCACGGCTCCGCCGAGGTGCAAGAGGCCCTGGCGCAGCGTGGCATCACGCCACTTTTCGACGGCTCGGAGGCGTTTTCGTCCTATGCCGCGGCCTTCGCCAATGATGCGGCCGGCCTTCTGACCGACCTCGGCCTGGCCCAGTAGGCAAAGCCGGTTGCCGGTGTTCACGACACATCGGCAACCGCGCACAAACCGGGTGCCGACATGCAATTGAATGACCGCCTGATCGGAGCGCTCGCCATTTGTGGCGGCGTGGCCATTATTGTTGGCACCCTCGGGTTTCGGGAACTGCCGGGTCAGCAGTTCGGCTCGGCGTTTTTCCCGCGGATCGTCGGGACCGCCCTGATCCTGACCGGGGCGGCGATGCTGGCAATGCGCGCTGACGGGCCGTGGCTGCGGCTGCCGGCTCTGTTGCGCGGGGCGGCCAAGTGGCAGGTCGCGGCGGCGCTGGCATCGGTGATCGGCTGGGTGGTCGTCTCCCCCTACCTGGGCTTCATCGCGACGACGACCCTGATGATCTGGATCCTGATCCTCGTGGCGGGGGGGCGCCTCGTCCCGGCGGCGCTCACCGCGCTGGTCATGGCCTGTCTCCTCTATCTCGTCTTCGGCATTCTGCTGCGCGTGCCGCTGCCTTTCGGGGCAATCGAACGGTTCCTGACATGAATGTCTACTGGGAAGCCCTGGTGCTGGTCACCGAACCCGCGACTTTGGGCGCGATCCTGATCGCCAGCCTCCTGGGCATCACGCTCGGCGCCATTCCCGGGCTCACGGCGGTGATGGGCGTCGCCCTGCTGATCCCGATCACGTTCTTCATGGATCCGGTCCCGGCCATCGCCTCCATCGCGTCTCTCGCGGCCATGGCGATCTTCGCCGGAGACATCCCGGGCACGCTGCTTCGTATCCCCGGCACACCCGCCTCCGCCGCCTATGTCGAGGACGGCTATGCCATGACCAAGGCAGGCAAGCCGGAACGCGCCCTGGGCCTGTCCATGGTCTCGGCCTGCGTCGGCGGGGTGATGGGGGTGATTGCGCTGATGGTGGCGGCTCCGCTGCTGGCGCGCTTTGCCACGAATTTTTCCTCGGTGGAGTATTTCTGGCTGGCCCTTCTGGGGCTGAGTTGCGCCGCCATCATCGCAGCGGGGTCGGCGTTGAAGGGCATCGTGTCCCTGCTCTTCGGTCTCTGGGTCGCCACCATCGGGATCGACGCGGTCGCAGGCCAGCCGCGCTTCACCTTCGGCTCCATCGAACTGATGGGCGGGGTCAGCTTCATTCCCGCGATGATCGGCATGTTCGCCTTGCCCGAGGTCCTGCGCAATCTCACCGCCCGGCAGCCGCGCATCGCGACCCCGACCATGGGCCCGATCCTGGCCGGGCTTGGCGCCACGCTGCGCAAGCGCTGGCGCAATCTGCTGCGCGGCGGGGCGGTCGGCTCGCTGGTGGGGGCCCTTCCGGGGGCCGGGGCGGACATCGCCGCCTGGGTCGCCTATGCGATTGCCCGCCGCCGCTCGGCCACGCCCGAGGCCTTTGGCAAGGGCCATGACGAGGGGCTGATCGAGGCCGGGGCGGCCAACAACGCCGCGCTCTCCAGCGCCTGGGTGCCGACGCTGGTCTTCGGCATCCCCGGCGACAGCATCACCGCCATCGTGATCGGTGTGCTGTATCTCAAGGGGCTGGAGCCGGGTCCGATCATCTTCGTGAAGTCGCCGGAACTGGTCTACGCGATCCTGTTCGCCTTCCTGCTGGCGAACCTGTTGCTGATCCCGCTGGGCTGGGCCGTGATCCGCATGGCGCGGCACCTGCTGCGCATTCCGCCCGCCTATTTCGCGCCCGTGGTGCTGGCCTGCTGTATCGTCGGCAGCTTCGCGATCAACAACACCAGCTACGGCGTGCTGACCATGCTGGCCTTCGGGGTGGTCGGCTGGATCTTCGAAGAAAACAGGATCCCCATCGCCCCCGCCATCCTCGGCATCGTTCTGGGCGGCATGCTGGAATTCAACTTCGTCACATCGATGCTGAAATCCCGGGGCGACCTGGCGATATTCGTCTCGCGCCCTGTGGCCGCCGCCCTTGCACTCATCGTCCTCATGATCTGGGTGCTGCCCATCATGCGGGCCATGCGCTCACGTCGGAAGGAAAGTCCATGAAGATCATAGATGCCCATCACCATTTCTGGGACCCGGTCGCGAACTATCACCCATGGCTGCGCGACGAGCCGATGATCCCGTTCCGCTACGGCGATTACTCCTCGATCCGCAAACCGTTCATGCCCGATGACTACGACGCGGTCTCTAGGGGCTGGGATATCGTCGCCACCGTCACGATGGAGGGCGAATGGGATCCGGCCGACCCGGTGGGCGAGGCGCACTGGATGCAGGATCTGGCCAATCGCACCGGCCGACCGGCCGCCCATGTCGCCCAGGCATGGCTGGACCGGGAGGACCTGGCGGAGGTTCTGAGCGTCTACAAGACCCTGCCCATCGTCAAATCCGTCCGCCACAAGCCCCGCGCCAACCCGGCGCCGGGCGGCCCCGCCGGCGGCATGATGGACACCGCCTATCGCGAGGGGTTCCGCCGCCTGGCCGACAGCGGCCTGATGTTCGATCTGCAAACCCCGTGGTGGCATCTGGACGAGGCGATGGACCTGGCCGCGCTCGCGCCCGAGACGCCGATCATTCTCAACCACGCCGGTCTGCCCTCCGATCGTTCCGCGGCGGGGCTGGCGGGGTGGGAGGCGGCCCTGAGGCGCTTCGCCACCCTGCCGCAGAGCGTCATCAAGATCTCCGGTCTCGGCCTGCCCGACCGTCCCTGGGCGCTGGAAGACAACCGCGCGATCATCCGGACCTGTATCGACGTCTTTGGACCCGAGCGCGCCATGTTCGCCTCGAATTTCCCGGTCGACGGGGTGTGCGGGTCGTTCGATGTCATCTTCTCGGGCTTCGATGCGGCCACCCGACAGGATCCCGAAGCCGCCCGTCGGGCGCTGTTCCACGACACCGCCCACCGGGTCTACGGGCTCTGATAGCCCGGGCGCCTCGCCGGGCGGCGGTGCCGGGCGTCTCGAGATGCGCGGCCTGCATGCATGCCCCTGGCCTTGCGCGCGCCGGGGCGCGTTGCCCCGCCTGCGCGTCACCCGCGCCCTGACACCTGCGCCTGATACCTGTCGAGTTCGCGGATCAACTTCTGGCCATTCGGCACGTCTTCGCGGGCGGCAAACTCGGCCCAGACCGCGCCGAACGGCAAATCCTTGACCTCTTCCGTCACCACGAGCCGGGTGGTGAAATCCAGGGCATCTTCCGCCGCCCGCAACCTGTCGAGCGGCATCAGCAGCGCGCGCAACAGCGCCTTTTGCATGTTGCGCGTCCCGATCACCCAGGCAGCGGTCCGGCTGATCGTCGCGTCGAAGAAATCCAGCCCGATCCGGGTGCGCCCCAGCAAATCGGCACTGACGAGTTCCTGCGCCATCTGCAGGATGTCATCGTCGAGCAGGATCACGTGGTCGCTGTCCCACCGCATGGGGCGCGACACGTGCAGCAGGATCTCATCGAGGGACAGGGCAACGGCGCTGAGCTTGTCCGCGATGTTCTCGGTCGGGTGGAAATGGCCCATGTCGAGACACAACAACGTGCCCTTGCGGATCGCGTAGCCCATGTAGAATTCGTGGCTGCCCACCGTGCAGGCCTCGACCCCGATCCCGAAGAGCTTGCTTTCCACCGCGTCCAGCATCCGGGCCCGATCCTGCGGCGGCGCCAGCATCGCATCGAGCGACGCCTCCAGACGCGCCCGCGCAGCCATCCGGTCCACCGGCGTGTCCTTGTAGCCATCGGGCACCCAGATGTTGTTCACACATGCCGATCCAAGCGCTGCCCCCATCCCGGCCGCGATCTCCCGTGAGCGTTTGCCATGCTCGATCCAGAAGTCGCGAATGCCCGGATCGGGGTGGCTGAGCGTCAGGTTGTCGTCGGCCTTGGCATGGGCAAAGAAGGTGGGGTTGAAATCCAGGCCGATCCCCTGCGCCCGGGCCCAGTCGACCCAGGGCGCGAAATGCGCGATCTCGATCTCGTCCCGGTCCGGGGTCGCCTCGGTGTCGAGATACATCGCGTGAAGGTTCAACCGGTGCCGGCCCGGGATCATCGCGTAGGCGAATTCCAGATCCGCGCGCAACTCGTCGGGCGTGCGCGCGCGGCCCGGGTGGTTGCCGGTGGCCTGAATGCCGCCGCCGGAGCTGCCGGTCTTCTGCTCGAAACCGACAACATCGTCGCCCTGCCAGCAATGCATCGAAATCGGGATGGTCTTCAGCCGCGCCAACGCGGCCTCGGTGTCCACACCCCACTCCGCAAAGGCGGCTTTCGCGTTCTCGTAGCCCATGCTCATCCCCTAGCGTGTGAACGCTTGCACATTGCCCGCGTCCACGTTGATGATGTTGCCCGTGGACTTCGACGACGCGTCCGCGGCGAAGAAATAGCAGGCCTCGGCGATATCTTCCGGCAGAACCGACCGCTTGAGCAGAGAGCGTTGGCGATACATCTCCTCCAGCCCGTCCTTGTCGGTGCCATAGGTGCCCGCGCGCTGTTCCAGCCAGTCGCCCTCCCAGATCTTGGAGCCCCGCAGTACCGCGTCCGGGTTCACCACGTTGACGCGGATGCCGGCCTCCGCGCCTTCAAGGGCCAGGCACCGGGCCAGATGGATTTCCGACGCCTTGGCCGTGCAGTAGGCCGCCGCATTCGGTGACGCGGCCAATCCGTTCTTGGAGGCCACGAACACCACCGCGCCGCCCATGTCCTGCACCCGCATCAGCTTGAACGCCGCGCGGCTGACCAGGAAGTAACCGGTGGACAGAATGTCCATGTTCTTGTTCCACAGCGCCAGCGACGTCTCCTCGATCGGCGCGGAGGAGGCAATCCCGGCGTTGGACACCAGGATATCCACCCCGCCGAATTCCACCGACGCCTCCGCAAAGGCCGCCGCGACGGCCTCTTCGCGCGTCACGTTCATGACGACCGAGCGGACGACATCCGCGCCAAACCGCTCCGACAACCTCTCCTGCGTCGATGCCAGGCTGTCCTCGTTGATATCCGCCAGAACCACGCAGGCACCTTCGGCCAGGAACCGCTCGGCCGTGGCCGCCCCGATCCCGCCCGCACCGCCGGTGACGAGGGCCACGCGGCCGGCAAGAGATTTCGGTTTCGGCATGCGCTGCAGCTTGGCCTCTTCCAGCAACCAGTACTCGATATCGAAAGCTTCCTGTTCCGGCAGGCCCTGGTACGTGCTGACCGCCGACGCGCCGCGCATCACGTTGATCGCGTTGACATAGAACTCGCCCGATATCCGGGCCGTGGCCTTGTCCTTGGCAAAGGTGATCATGCCCACCCCGGGCACCAGATAGACCACCGCGTTCGGGTCGCGCAGGGCCGGGCTGTCGTCATGTTTGCAGCGCGCGTAATAGGCGGCATAGGCCTCACGGTAAGCCGCAACCTGGTCCGGCAGCTCCGACAGCACCGCCAGGATGTTATTCTGCGCCGGATCGAACGGCACCACGAGGGGCCGGATCTTCGTGCGCAGGAAATGGTCCGGGCAGGAGGTGCCCAACGCCGCGAGCGCCTCCATGTCCCGCGCGTTCACGAATTCCAGCACCGCGTCGCTGTCATTGAAATGGCCAACCATGTGCTGATTGTCCGACACGAAACCGCGGATGGCGGGCATCAGCCGGGCGGCGACCTCGCGGCGGGCCGCGGCCGGAAGGCTCTCGTGGATCGCCCCGCCGAAGGCCGGGACACCCGCGCTGCGCTCGGCGAGCCACCGGGTCGCCACGTTGATCACGTCGATCGTCTGATCGTAGCACTCCTTCGCGGTGTCGGCCCAGGTGAACAGCCCGTGACTTTCGAGCACGACACCATCCGCCTCGGGGTTCTCCCGGCAGAATTTCTCCAACCACAGGCCCAGCTCGAAGCCGGGCCGCTTCCACGGCAGCCAGCCGATCCGGTTTCCGAAAATCTCCTGCGTGAGCTCCTTCGAATTGTCGGAGGCGGCGATGGCGATGATCGCATCGGCATGGACGTGATCGACGTGCTTGCGCGGGACGTAAGCGTGCAGGGGCGTGTCGATGGAGGCCGCGCGCGGGTTCAGCCGGAAGGTGCAATGCGGCAGGTAGCTGACCATCTCATCCTCGAACGCGACCCCGCGATACAGCCCCTTCAGCGCGCGCAGCTTGTCCATGTAAAGCGTCGCGAACCCGTCCATCTTGATCGAGCCGATATCCCCGCCGGACCCTTTGACCCAAAGCACCTCGACCTGCGCGCCGGTCAGGGGGTCGGCCTCCATCACCTTGGCCGATGTGTTGCCACCGCCGTAATTCGTCACCCGCTTGTCGGCGCCGAGGATGTTCGACCGATAGAGCAACAGTTCCGATTCGCTCATGCCCTTGGCGACCTCGTCGTCCCACCGACTTTCAAGCAGCTGCGTTTCCAATGATTTCAACATGTTTCCTCCCGGCTGGCGCGGCACGCCGATCCATCTCTGTGGCCTTTACGCTGAGCGGTGCAGCCGGGCTTGTCAATCATTATCAATCACAAGCAATCATTCTGCACCGCAGAATGACGGAATATGGTGGATAATGATTGACAGATGGTGCGAATCTGGACAGCCTGTGCGCCGAGGGAGGCTCGATTTGCACGAAAAAGAACGTCATACGATCATTCTGTCCGCGGTCGAGGAACGCCCCGTCGTCACCGTCGGGGACCTGTGCAATCTGACCGGCGCGTCCGAGGCCACGATCCGCCGTGACATCGCCACGCTCGATCACGAAAAGCTGCTGCGCCGCGTGCGCGGCGGTGCCGAGGCGCTGAGCCCGCCGCAATTCGTGGGCCTCGCCGGGCGACCGTTTTCGGTCAACGAAACCATGCGGATCGAAGAGAAGCAGGCGATTGCCGCGGCCGCGGTGGAGCTGTGTGACGATGGCGACGCGATCATCATCAATGGCGGCACGACCACGTTCCAGATGGTGCATCCGCTGGCAAGCCGCCGGATGCAGGTCTTCACCAACTCCTTCCCGATCGCCGAACACCTGCTGAAGCACTCCAAGAACACCGTCATGCTGTCGGGGGGCACGATCTACCGCGAACAGAACATCATCCTGTCCCCGTTCGACAATGACGTGACCCGCAATTTCTGTGCGCGGCGCATGTTCATGGGGGCCCAGGGCCTCGGGCCGCTGGGCCTGATGGAGGCGGACCCGCTCCTGATCCAGGCGGAACAGAAACTGATCGGGCAGGCGGATGAGCTGATCGTTCTGGCCGACAGCAGCAAGTTCGAGCAACGCTCCAGCCTCGTGCTGTGCCCGCTCAACCGCATCACCAAGGTCATCACCGATGACCGGATCTCAGACAAGGCGGCCGCCATGCTCGACGCCGCAGAAGTGACCCTGATCGTCGCCCACTCGGGGGGCGCTCAGAAAAACGTGGCCTCGTGACCGGCCATATCCGCGATCGTACCTTAGGGAGGAAACCAATGAAACGTCGCACCTTCACCAAACTCACCGCAGGGCTCAGCCTTGCCGCCAGCCTGTTCGGCACAACCGCCATGGCCCAGGACGAGATGCGCATCGCCCTCGTCGTGAAGGCCCTCGGCATCGGCTTCTTCGAGGCCGCCGCCCAGGGCGCCGAGGAAGCCGCCGCGGAACTCGGGGGCGTCGAGATCATCTATACCGGTCCCACCGACACCACGGCCGAGGGCCAGATCGAGGTAATCAATTCGCTGATCGCCCAGGGCGTTGATGCCATCGCGGTGTCGGCCAATGACACCGATGCGCTGGTCCCGACGCTCAAGAAGGCGATGCAGCGGGGCATCACGGTGATATCCTGGGATTCCGGCGTGGCCCCCGAAGGGCGCCAGATGCACCTGAACCCCTCCTCCAACGCCCTGATCGGGAACATGATCATCAAGCTTGCCGCCGATCATTTGCCCGATGGCGGGGATGTCGCGGTTCTGTCCGCGACCACCACCTCGACCAACCAGAACATCTGGATCGAAGAGATGACCAAGGTGCTGGGCGACTATCCGGGCATCAACGTGGTCTCCACCGTCTATGGCGATGACCTGGCCGACAAGTCCTACCGCGAAGCGCAGGGCCTGATGCAGTCCTTCCCGGACCTCGATGCGATCATCGCGCCCACCTCCGTCGGGATCGTCGCCGCGGCACAAGCGGTCGCGGATGCGGGCAAGATCGGCCAGGTCAACGTGACCGGCCTTGGCCTGCCCTCCGAGATGGCCGGTGCCATCGAAAGCGGCGCATCCAAGTCCTTCGCGATCTGGAACCCGATCGATCTGGGCTACTCGGCCGCGATGATCGCCCATGCGCTCGCCTCCGGCGCGGCCACGGCGGAGCCGGGGACAGAGATCTCCATCGGGCGCGTCGGGACCATCACCCTGGACGAGAACAACGAGGCCGCCATGGCCGATCCGTTCATCTACGACGCCTCCAACATCGATCAGTTCAAGTCGATCTTCTAGGGCGACGACGGATCTCCGACGCGGGCTTTCGGGCCCGCGTCACACCCCACCCCTTTCATTCCGGGACAGTTGATGCTGCACCAAACGCAGAGACCCTTGCCGTCCGAAGACCCGCCTGTGTCCCAGGCGGCGCTGGCCCTGGCGCACATCACCAAGACCTTCCCGGGCGTGAAGGCCTTGTCCGACGTCTCGCTGTCTCTGTACCCCGGCAAGGTGACCGCGCTGATCGGCGAGAACGGTGCCGGCAAGTCCACCGTCGTCAAGATCCTCACCGGCATCTACCAGCCCGATGGCGGCCGCATCCTCGTTGACGGTCAGCCGGTGCCGTTTTCCACCCCGCAGGCCGCCGCCGATCACGGGGTCACGGCGATCCACCAGGAAACGGTCCTGTTCGATGAGTTGTCCGTGGCCGAGAATATCTTTCTGGGCCATGCGCCGCGCGGGGCCTTCGGTCTGATCGACTGGAAAAAGACGACCGAGAACGCCCGCGCCCTGCTGACCAGCATCGGCGCCGAGCTCGACCCGGATCACAAGCTCAAGGACCTGGGCATTGCCAACAAGCACCTCGTGGCGATCGCCCGCGCCCTGTCGATCGAGGCGCGCGTGGTCATCATGGACGAACCCACCGCCGCGCTCTCCCACAAGGAGATCGAAGAGCTCTACGAGCTGGTCGAAAGCCTCAAGGCCCAGGGCAAGGCGATCCTGTTCATCAGCCACAAGTTCGACGAGATCTTCCGCATCGCGGACAATTACACCGTCTTCCGGGATGGCCAGCTGATCGGGGACGGCGCGATCGCCGATGTAACCGAGGCCGACCTGGTCAAGATGATGGTGGGCCGCGATGTCAGCCAGATTTTCCCGCAGCGCGCGCCCAATGTGGGCGACACGGTTCTGACCGTCCAAGGCTATGCCCATCCCACCGAATTCGACGATATCAGCTTCACGTTGCGCGAGGGCGAGATCCTGGGGTTCTACGGACTGGTCGGGGCCGGGCGGTCGGAATTCATGCAATCCCTGTTCGGGATCACCCGCCCCTCCGCCGGGTCGGTCGAGATCGGCGGGGCCAGGGCCGAAATCAGCTCCCCCGCGGACGCGGTCGATCACGGGATCGTCTATGTCCCCGAGGACCGCGGCAAGCAAGGCGCCATCCTCGACCTGCCGATCTTTCAGAACGTCACGCTGCCCTCGCTCGGGCGGATCTCCCGCAAGGGCTTCCTGCGGCTGGCCGAGGAGTTCGCCCTGGCCCGCGAATACACCGAACGGCTCGACCTGCGCGCGGCCTCGCTGGACACCCATGTCGGCAACCTGTCCGGCGGCAACCAGCAGAAGGTCGTGATCGCCAAATGGCTGGCCACCCGGCCCAGGGTGATCATCCTCGACGAGCCCACCAAAGGCGTCGATATCGGCTCCAAGGCCGCGGTGCACGACTTCATGGCGGAACTGGCGGCCCAGGGGCTCGCCGTGATCATGGTCAGTTCGGAAATTCCCGAAGTGCTGGGCATGTCCGACCGCGTGATCGTCATGCGCGAGGGGCGCATCGTGGCCGAACTGGCGGGTGACGACCTGCAACCTGAAACCCTTGTCCGCCACGCCGCGGGGATCTGAAGGAAACGGGTCATGTTGAAACGCCTGATCGCCTCCCGGGAAACACTGCTGATCGCGGCGATCCTGCTGCTGCTGGCGCTGATCGCCTCCCGGTTCCCCGCATTCATCGCGCCGTCGAACCTCGCGCATGTGTTCAACGATACATCGCCGCTGATCCTGCTGGCGATCGGCCAGATGATCGTCATCCTGACCCGGTGCATCGACCTCAGCGTCGCGGCGAACCTGGCATTGACCGGCATGGTCGTGTCGATGGTCAATGTTGCGGCTCCGGGCCTGCCGATTGTCGTGATCCTCGCCATCGCCATCGGACTGGGCACGCTGCTGGGCATGTTCAACGGGCTTCTCGTGTGGAAGCTGCAAATCCCGCCCATCGTGGTGACGCTGGGGACCATGACCATCTTCCGCGGCATCATCTTCCTGATCTCCGACGGAAAATGGGTCAACAGTCACGAGATGAGCCCCGCCTTCAAGGCCTTCCCGCGGGCGGAACTCCTCGGCCTCCCGGTCCTCAGCTGGATCGCGATCCTGGCCGTGATCCTGTTCACGATCGTGATGACCCGGACCACCCTGGGGCGTGCCTTCTACGCGGCGGGCGGCAACCCCCATGCCGCGACCTACGCGGGCATCGATGTGGGCAAGACCCAGTTCTGGGCCTTCACGATCTCCGGCGCCCTGGCGGGCCTGACGGGGTATCTCTGGGTCTCGCGCTTTGCGGTGTCCTACGTGGATATCGCCGGCGGGTTCGAGCTGGACGTGGTCGCCGCCTGCGTCATCGGCGGTGTGTCGATCATGGGCGGCGTCGGCACCGTCGGCGGCGCGTTGCTCGGGGCCTTGTTCCTCGGCATCATCAAGAATGCCCTGCCGGTCGTCGATATCTCCCCCTTCTGGCAGCTGGCCATCTCGGGCGGTGCGATCATCATCGCCGTCGCGCTCAATGCCCAGGCCAACCGCAAGAAGGGTCGCATCATCCTCAAGCGCGCGGAGCAAACATCATGAGCACAGCCGACCGCATGATCCCCGACCGCCTGCGCTCTCCGATGGAGCAGCGCCTCAAGAGCTGGGAGACGCTTCTTTTGCTGGTGGCCATCGGCATCTTCGTCGCCAACAGCTTCGCCTCCCCCTATTTCCTGAACGCCTGGAACCTGAGCGACGCAACCTTCAACTTCACCGAAAAGGCGATGATCGCCTTCGCCATGGCGCTGCTGATCATCTCGGGGGAGATCGACCTGTCGGTCGCCTCCATCATTGCGCTGGCCTCGACCGCCATGGGCGCGGCGGTGCAGATGGGCGTCGGCACGCCCGGGCTGGTGCTGATCGGGCTCGGGGTCGGGCTGCTCTGTGGCGCGTTCAACGGTGTGCTGGTCACCCGGATGGGACTGCCCTCCATCGTCGTGACCATCGGCACCATGAGCCTGTTTCGCGGCATCAGCTACATCGTTCTGGGCGACCAGGCCTTCCGGGGCTACCCCGAGAGCTTCTCCTGGTTCGGCCAGGGCTATGTCTGGTGGGTGATCTCGTTCGAGCTTGTCCTCTTCGCCATCATCGCGGTGATCTACGCGATGCTTCTGCACAAGACCAATTTCGGCCGCGCGGTCTACGCCATCGGCAACAATGCCACCGGCGCGATGTTCTCGGGCATCCGGGTGCAGCGCGTGAAATTCATCCTGTTCCTGCTCACGGGCCTCATGTCCGGCGTCGCGGCGATCTGCCTGACCGCGCGCCTCGGCTCCACCCGCCCCTCCATCGCGATGGGCTGGGAGCTGGAGGTGGTCACCATGGTCGTGCTCGGCGGCGTCAGCATCCTCGGCGGATCGGGCACCATCCTGGGCGTCGTCATCGCCGCCTTCGTGATGGGGCTTGTGACCTTCGGGCTCGGCCTGCTGAACGTGCCGGGGATCGTGATGTCCATCGTGATCGGCGCGCTGCTGATCGGGGTGATCGCCCTGCCGCGGCTGTGGTCCATGTGGCGGGCGCGCTGATGGAAAAGATCGCCTTCAAGATGATGCTGAACCCCGGCTGCCGGGAGGAATACATCAAACGCCACGACGCGATCTGGCCGGAACTGGTGGATCTTCTCCGCAAGGCCGGCGTGTCGGATTACTCGATCCACCTCGACCCCGAGACCGACACGCTCTTTGCCGTCCTGTGGCGCAAGGAGGGGCACGGGATGGACGACCTCCCGAGCCATCCGGTCATGCAGAAATGGTGGGCGCACATGGCCGACATCATGCAAACCCAGCCGGACAACGCGCCCGTGGTCACCCCGCTCGACACCGTGTTCCACATGCCATGACACGTCACGTCGCCGTCATCGACATCGGCAAGACCAACGCCAAGCTGGCCCTGGTCGACCGACAGAGCCTGACCGAAATCTCAGTGATCACGCGGCCCAACACGGTCCTGCCGGGTCCGCCCTGGCCGCATTTCGACGTGGACGGGCACTGGGCCTTCCTGCTGGACGGGCTGCGCGATTTCCAGGCCCGCCACGGGATCGACGCGATCTCGATCACCACGCATGGCGCCTGCGCGGCCCTTCTTCAAAAGGACGGCGCCTTGGCCGCTCCCATTCTCGACTACGAACACCCCGGCCCGGACGACACCGCGCTGGCCTATGACGCGCTTCGCCCGCCTTTCTCGGAAACCGGGTCGCCGCGCCTGGCGGGCGGGCTGAACATCGGCGCGCAACTCTTCTGGCAGTTCCACACCGACCCGGCCCTCAGGGACCGCACCCGCCAGATCGTCACCTACCCGCAATTCTGGGGCGCCAAGCTGACCGGCGTGACCGCGACCGATGTCACCTCGCTGGGGTGTCATACCGATCTGTGGAACCCCCATGCCGGGGCGGTCTCGTCGCTGGTCGACAGGCTCGGGCTGACGGGCAAGCTCGCCCCCGTCCGCAAGCCGCATGACATCCTCGGGCCGGTGCTGCCAGCGGTGGCCGCGCAGACCGGGTTGGCCCCCGGCACGCCCGTTCATTGCGGCATCCACGATTCCAACGCCTCGCTTCTGCCTTACGTGTTGACCCAGACCTCCCCCTTCAGCGTGATCTCCACCGGCACCTGGGTCGTTGCCATGTCCGTCGGCGGCAGGCCCGTGGTGCTCGATCCCGATCTCGACACGCTGATCAACGTCACGGCCCTCGGCCAGCCCGCGCCCTCCGCCCGGTTCATGGGCGGGCGCGAGCATGACCTGGCCACCGAGGGCACCGGCCCGCCGCCGAGCGCCCAAGACCTCGACCACATCCTGTCGCGGCAGATCCTGCTTTTGCCCGCCGTCGTGCCCGACACAGGCCCGTTCAAGGGCCAGGCCTCGCGATGGGAAGGCGACGCCCCCGCGCCCGGGACCGGCGCCCGCGGCGCGGCCGTCGCGCTCTATCTGGCGCTGGTGACGGCCGAGTGCCTGTCCAATATCGGGCATGCGGGCAAGATCATCGTCGAGGGACCTTTCGCCGGCAATCGCCTCTATCTCGAAATGCTCAGCGTCGCGATGGAGGCGGATGTGGTCCGCGCCTCCGGCACCACCGGAACCAGCGCCGGTGCGGCCCTGCTGGCGGGCGGCGATGCCGGCGCCCCGCCGCGCCCCGACAGCCTCGTCGCGCTACCGGCGGCGTCCAAGACCCGCCTGCGGCACTACGCAGCGCATTGGCGGCAACGGGCCCGGCGCCGAACGCCCTAGCCACACCGCGCGCCCGCCCCCGGGGCCAAACCTGCATCCACCGGCGCGCGCAACGGGCATGGCGCCAAGGCCCGTCACTCCGCCGGACCCCGCGCACCCGCACGGACCTTCCGCATCTTCGCAACACGGCACGCCAGGCCGCGCTCGTTCCCAAACAGGGCTGTTTCGGCGATCCGCCGCTCATCGCGCATGAAATCGCGGCCACGCCTGCTATCGTCGCACATGGCGGCGACGCCCGCATGGGATTGACGTTGAACACAACTCTCGGAGATGGCATGCGCTGTCGGGTACCTTCTGGCATTCAGGTGCGGATGTAATGGCCCATGGATGACATAGATCTGGTCGCGCAAATCGGGATGGGCGACAAGCGGGCGATGCACGCGCTCTACTTGCGGTACAACGACGCCATCTACGCGTTCAGCCTGTCACGTGCCGGCAATCCGGAGCTGGCGTCGGACTGTGTCCACGACACCATGCTCGATGTCTGGCGGACCGCGGCCAAGTTCCAGGGCAGGTCGAGCGTCAAGACATGGCTGTTCTCCATCGCGCGCAACAAGCTGGTGGACGCGCTGCGCAAGCGGGGAAAGCACGCCTATGTGGAGGACGTGCCCGAGGTCGAGGATACGGCCCCCAATCCCGAAGCCGCCGCCATTGCCGCGGCGGAGCGGGCGCGCCTGCACCACTGCCTCGAGGGCTTGTCCGGCCCGCAGAGGGCCGCGGTTCGGCTCGCCTTCCTCGAGGAGTTGACCTATCCCGAGGTTGCAGAGATCGAAGCCGTGCCGGTCGGTACGATCAAGACCCGCATCCATCATGCAAAACGGGCGCTCATGCGCTGTCTCGAACGGGGCTTGCGGCGATAGCGCCTTTATTCCGCGACAAACGCCACGAGGTCGCCGGTCGCTTCCAGCACGCCGAGGGCCTCTTGTCGCGCATCGGCGTCCGCAAAGGACAGACGCACGAGGCCAAGCGCACTGGGCCCGTCCGTGATCCGGGCACCGAGCGACGCGAGCAAGGCGGCGATGTCGCCATAGCTGGCGGTCTGGACGAACTGCACCTGCACGCTGAAGGCGGCGGGGTCCTCGCTCGCGGTGCGAAACCCCTCCGGATCCGGGCCGAGGCGCGGTCCGACCACGACATGCCAGGTGGCCACGGACAGCACGACAACGGCTGCATATTTCAAAGCCGCCTTCCAGAGGGGCCGGTTGTCATTCGCGGCCCGGGGGGTGGCATCGATCTCTGCCGACACGCGATCCCAGACCTGATCGGCCTTTTCATGTCTGGGCGCCTGCGCCATGTCCTCCCGCACGGACCGCAACAACGCCACCTCGGCGGCAAGAGACGCATCCTGTGCCATCTCTTCCTCGAAAACCGCCCGGCGCTCGGGCGTCAGCCGGCCTTGGAAGTAGTCGAGTATGGTCTCTTCGCGGTCCACGTGTTCTCGCTCACAAAATCGTCATGCCAGTGGTTCTTTGTCGAAGGATCCCAGGGAATGGTTCAAACTTGGGTCCGTGCCCGCCGATTGCTCACTTCTAGAGTGTATTTCTGCGCCATTCAACGCTGCGGCGTCTCGGGTGCAAAGCCCCGAGTGCCAAGCGCCATGAGAGAAAGAAAGCCCGCTTGTCCCAGCTTGCACGCATCCGTCTGGGCGTCCTGGCCGTCGCGGTCGCCATGGCCGCCTGGGGCTGCGCCGTGCCACAGGCGACGGGGCCACAGCCGTCGGACGTGGTGGACCCGCGAAAGATCATCGCGCTGGTGCCCGACCGCGCCAGCGCCGACCAGATCCGCCTCGAGGCGCAATCGACCGGGTATCGCGAACTTGATGTGGCCCGGCTCGACGGGCTCGGCCTGACGATGCTGGTCTACCGGATGCCGGACGGCGTCACGGGGCCGGAGGCGATCGCGGCCCTCGAAGGCGCGGTCCCCGCATCGACCGTCGGCGTCGATCACGCCTATCGTTTGCAACAGCAGCCGTCGTCGGCGCTGGCGCTCGATTACGCCAACACCATCATGAGATGGGCTGACGGGGGCTGCCGCGCCCATGTGGCGATCGGGGTGATCGATACGGCAATCGACACCTCCGCGCCCGCCCTCTCGGGGGTGGACGTGACGAGCCGGACGTTCTTCGACGGCCCGTCCGCCGCGGCCACCCACGGCACCGATGTCGCCACCGTGCTGGCCGACCCGGAGCGGCTGCGCGACGTTCGCATCTACGGGGCCAACGTGTTCGGCCAGTCCCAGACCCCGGATCTCGCCGCCGGAGCGGATGCGCTGGTGCGCGCGCTCGACTGGCTGGCCAGCGAAGACGTGCGCCTGGTCAATCTTGCGCTGGCCGGGCCCTATAACAAGCTGCTGGATCTGGCGGTGGAGCGGGCCACCGCGCGGGGCCTGGTTCTGGTCGCCGCGGTGGGCAATGACGGGCCCGGGGTCGAACCGATGTATCCCGCCGGGTTCCGGGACGTGATCGCCGTGACGGCCATAGACGCGGACCGCCGGGTCTATCGCAACGCGGTGCGCGGGCCCCATGTGGACATCGCGGCCCCCGGCGTCGATGTGCTGGTCAGCACGCAAGGCCGCCCGCGCTTCGTCACGGGGACCTCGATCGCCACCCCCTTCGTGACGGCGCGCCTCGCGGCGGATCCCGAGATCACCGCGGCGCGGGATGCGTCCGACGTCCGCGCGTTGCTGGCCCGAACCAGCGCAGAGCTTGGATCCGAAGGGCGCGATCCGACTTTCGGGTACGGGCTCGCGCTCGCCGAAGACGTCTGCACGCAATGAGCCCGCACTCCCCCCGCGCAAGACGAACCCCGCCGACGTGATGCCGGCGGGGCCCTGGATGTTGTGACAGCGGGATCGGCTCAGGCGATCATGAACATGTCCGCCGAGAAGTCCGCGACCTGCGTGTCCTCGAAGGTGATCACCTTGTTGTTGAGAGACAGTTCCACGTCATCCCCGACCTGATCGAGGTTCGACAGCAGGCTGTCCTGGGTGACCTCCGGATCGTTGGTGAAGAAGGCCAGCTGATCGATTCCGATCTCGAAATCGAGGATGACATCGACGCCTATATCCGCTTCGAAGAACACGAAGGTATCGGCACCCGCGCCGCCGGACATCGTGTCGTCCCCGAGCCCCCCCCGGATGACGTTGTCCTGTGCGTTCCCGACGATGACATCGTTACTGTCGGTCCCGGTGACGTTCTCGAAGTTGATCGCGGCCGCAGCCTGGCCTGCGCCGTGGTCGACCTCGATCGCGCCGGTCTCGAGGTTCACGCCGACCGGACCGGAGGCCTGGCTCAGATCGAGCGTATCCACGCCGTCCCCGCCATCCAGATCCAGCATGATCTCGCCCAGCACGTCGCCCGTGATGACCGCCGTGTCTGCGCCGCCGCCGAAATTGGTCTCCAGGGTCTCGGTGTTGCGGATGTCGAGCTGGAACAGCCCGTTCTCGGTCTGGTCGTTCACTTCGATCCGGGCGAACTGAACGCCCGCGTCGGTGGTCGAGAACTCGGCCACGTCCTTGTTCTGCAGATCCTCGTTCACCAGATCGGTATCGAAATTGACCTGCACCACGTCGTCATCGGCGCCCCCGTCAAAAAGGTCCGACCCGTCGCCGTTGTTCCAGACGATCTTGTCATCGCCCGACCCGCCATCGACGGTGTCGCTGCCCTTGTTGCCGATGAGCGTGTCATTGCCTGCGCCGCCCGCGATACGGTCGTTGCCGCCGCCGCCCGAAATCACGTTGTCCCAGGCATTGCCGGTCAGAGCGTCGCTGAATTCCGTGCCGATCACGTTCTCGAAATCGATCGCCTGCGAGGTCTCGACCACCGGGGCCGCGGCGAGGCTTGCCCCGATCTCGAACTCCTCGGGCAAAGAGGCGGCAAAGAAGACGTTGTCCACGATCTGTCCGGTTTCGAGGTTCACCGACACGTTGGTGTCGAGTTGGCTGAAGTCGAGCGTGTCGATGCCGTCGCCACCGTCGAGATCGAGCCGGATTGCGTCCAGAACACCGCTGTTGATGATCGCGGTGTCATCGCCGCCGCCGAAATTCGTCTCCTGCACTTCCGTGTTGCGGATGTCGAGCTGGAACAGCCCCTGCTCGGACTGACCGTTCACCTCGATCCGGGCGAACTGGAGGCCCGCGTCGGTCACCGTGAACTCGGCCACGTCGTCGTTCTGCAGGTCGTCGTTCACCAGGTCGGTGTCAAAATTCACCTGCTGGACATCATGGCCCTCGCCGCCGTCCATCAGGTCCGATCCGTCGCCGTTGTTCCAGACCAGACGGTCATCCCCCTGTCCGCCGAACATTGCATCGCTGCCCCGGTTGCCGATGACGACGTCATCTCCGAAGCCACCGAAAAGCTGATCGTCGCCCTCGCCGCCGGAGATCTTGTCATCCCCGGACAGGCCGAAAACGAGGTCATCGCCGCCCTTGGCGTTGATATCGTCCGCACCGAACGAACCGACAATGATGTCCTTGTCCTCGGTGCCATGGGTGTTGCCGTGACCAAAGATCAGGTTGAAAAAGTTGAAGCGTGCCATTTGGGTTCTCTCCTTGGAGCGTTTCGAAAAATCCCCTCCTCACCCCGTCACCGATCACGTTCGGCAAGCCTCAGGGCGCTGAGGAACCCCTTGGTCGCCGCGTGTTGAAAAACGGTTCAAAGTAATTTCGACCTCGGGCCGGCCCCTTCTGTCACCTTGGCGCCATCGGCTCTTCGGCCGGGTCCGGCCCGCATCCCCTAACGTGGCGTTACCGCACCGCGCGGAGGTGCCCGACACTTGCCCGACAGATGTCCGACGCAAGCCCGACCCGGATCCGACGGGGTATTCCGGGGTATTCCGGGGGTGCCGGGGCGCCGTTAAGACCTGCGGACTGGCTTTGCGGCGCGGCATCGTGTACCCTGCCATCCAGACCCGGAAAACCGGGCGTTTGACTGAGGCATAGGCGGTATTTCGATGACAGAGATGGTGTATGGCACCGTCCGGTCCGGCGCGCGGGAGCCGGTGCTCCCCCGGTGGTGGCGGACCGTGGACAAGGTGAGCCTCCTGGCGATCCTCGGGCTCTTCGCGATCGGGCTCCTGCTCGGTCTCGCGGCCTCTCCGCCGCTTGCCACGCGCAACGGGTTGCAGCCGTTTCACTATGTCGAACGGCAGCTGATTTTCGGCACCATGGCGCTGGGCGTGATGGGGATTCTGTCGCTCGGCGACCCGCGGATGATCCGCCGGATGGGGGTGCTCCTGTTCGTGGCGACCTTCCTGGCGCTGGCCTTCCTTCCGCTGTTCGGAACCGACTTCGGCAAGGGGGCAACCCGCTGGTATTCCTTGGGATTTGCCAGCGTGCAGCCGTCGGAATTCCTCAAGCCCGCCTTCATCATCCTGTGCGCCTGGCTGCTCGCCGCCGCGCAGGAGATCAACGGCCCCCCAGGGCGGAGCCTGTCGCTCGCCGTGGCGCTCATCGTGGTGGCCTTCCTGGTGATCCAGCCCGATTTCGGCCAGGCCTGCCTGATCCTGTTCGGCTGGGCGGCGATGTATTTCGTGGCCGGGGCCTCGATGCTGCTGGTCGTGGCGCTGGTGGGCATGGTGGGGCTCGCGGGCGTCGTGGCTTATAACGCGTCGGAGCATTTCGCCCGCCGGATCGACGGCTTCCTGTCCACCGAAGTCGACCCGACGACGCAGCTCGGCTACGCCACCAACGCGATCCGCGAGGGCGGGTTCTTCGGCGTCGGCGTGGGCGAGGGGCAAGTGAAATGGGTGCTCCCCGACGCGCATACCGACTTCATCATCGCCGTGGCGGCCGAGGAATACGGCGTCCTTCTGGTCCTTGTTATCATTGCGCTTTATGCCACTATCGTGCTGCGCAGCCTGTGGCGCCTGATGAAGGAACGCGACCCTTTCGCGCGGCTTGCGGGCACGGGTCTGGTGCTGCTCTTTGCCGCCCAGGCCATCATCAACATGGGCGTCGCGGTCCGGATGCTGCCGGCCAAGGGCATGACCCTGCCGCTGGTCAGTTATGGCGGATCCTCGCTCATTGCGACGGGCATCGCGCTGGGCTGTCTTTTGGCCTTTACGCGCAGCCGCCCGCAGGGGCAGATCGAAGACGTTCTGATCAAGCGGGGAAGATAGGGTATGGGCACGGCACCACTTCTGGTGATCGCAGCGGGCGGCACGGGCGGGCATATGTTCCCCGCGCAAGCGCTGGCCGAAGCGATGCTGCGCAAGGGCTGGCGGGTGAAGCTGGTGACCGATGCGCGGGGCGCGCGCTATACCGGTGGCTTCCCCCATGTGGTCGAGATCGTCGAGAAATCCTCGGCCACCTTCGCGCGCGGCGGAGCGTTGGCCAAGGTGGTGGTGCCGGTGAAGATCGCCGCCGGGGTCGCCTCGGCGCTGCTGGACATGCTGCGCGACCGGCCTGCGATGGTGGTGGGGTTCGGCGGCTACCCGGCGATCCCGGCCATGGCGGCGGCGACCCTGTTGCGCCTGCCGCGGATGATCCACGAACAGAACGGCGTGCTGGGCCGGGTCAACCAGCTCTTTGCCAAGCATGTGCACGCCATCGCCTGCGGCACCTGGCCCACGACCCTGCCCGAAGGGGTCCAGGGTGCGCCCACGGGCAACCCGGTGCGCAACGCCATCCTGGAGCGGGCGGGTGCCCCCTATATTCCCCCCGGCGACTGGCCCCTGAGCCTGCTGGTGCTGGGCGGCAGCCAGGGCGCGCGGATCCTGTCGGACGTGGTGCCGACCGCCGTGGCGGGGCTGGCCGCCCCCCTGCGCGACCGTATCCGCGTGGCCCATCAGGCCCGGGCCGAGGACCTCGACCGGGTCGTCGCCGCCTATGACGCCGCCGGGATCCGGGCCGAGGTGCAGACGTTCTTCCACGACGTGCCCAAACGGATGTCCGAGGCGCAGCTGGTCATCTCCCGCTCCGGGGCCTCGACGGTGGCGGACCTGACGGTGATCGGGCGGCCCTCGATCCTCGTGCCCTATGCCGCGGCGGCGGCGGATCACCAGACCGCCAATGCCCGCGGGCTGGTGGAGGCCGGGGCCGCGATCCTGATCCCGGAATCCAAGCTCGATCCCGCAACACTCGCCGAGCAGATCGCGCTGATCCTCGACAATCCCGACGGGGCGGTGCAGATGGCCCATGCCGCGCTGCGCATCGGGCATCCGAACGCCACGGACCGGTTGGTGGACCTGGTCGATCACCTCGCAGCGCCCCCAACCCATGTCGCCGCCTGAGGGCGCCAACCGCAGAGACACGCCATATGAAAGACAGCTTCGTCATGAACGCCGCCACGAAACTTCCCACCCAGCTCGGGCCGATCCACTTCACCGGCATCGGCGGGATCGGCATGTCGGGCATCGCCGAAGTGCTGCTGACCCATGGCTACACGGTGCAGGGCTCGGACCTGAAACCGTCGAAGATCACCGAAAGGCTGGAGCGGCTGGGCGCGAAGATCTTCATCGGGCAGGTGGGCGAGAACCTGGCCGATGCGGAGGTCGTGGTGATCTCCTCGGCGATCAAGCCGGGCAACCCGGAGCTTGAGACCGCCCGCGCCCGCGGCCTGCCGGTGGTGCGCCGGGCCGAGATGCTGGCGGAGCTGATGCGGCTGAAATCGAACATCGCCATCGCGGGCACCCATGGCAAGACGACCACCACCACGATGGTCGCCACGCTGCTCGACCGGGGCGGGATCGACCCCACGGTGATCAATGGCGGGATCATCCATGCCTACGACTCCAACGCGCGCGCCGGGGCGGGCGAGTGGATGGTGGTGGAGGCCGACGAGAGCGACGGCACCTTCAACCGTCTGCCCGCGACCATTGCGGTGGTCACGAATATCGATCCTGAACATATGGAACATTGGGGCAGCTTCGAGCGGCTCAAGGACGGGTTTCACGAGTTCGTATCGAACATTCCGTTCTACGGGCTGGCGGTCTGCTGCACCGACCACCCGGAGGTGCAGGCGCTGGTCGGGCGGATCACCGACCGCCGCGTCGTGACCTTCGGCTTCAACACCCAAGCCGATGTGCGCGCGGTCAACCTGACCTACAAGTCCGGCGTCGCCCATTTCGACATCCTGCTGCGCAACGAGGGGCAGGTGATCTCGGGCTGCACCCTGCCGATGCCGGGCGATCACAACGTCTCCAACGCGCTGGCCGCCGTTGCCGTGGCCCGGCACCTGGGCATGAAGCGCGACGAGATCCGCGCGGCCCTGGCCGGGTTCGCGGGCGTCAACCGCCGCTTCACAAAGGTCGCCGAGCTGGGCGGTGTCACCATCATCGACGATTACGGCCACCACCCGGTGGAGATCGCCGCCGTGCTCAAGGCCGCGCGCCAGGCCAGCGAGGGCCGGGTGATCGCCGTGCACCAGCCGCACCGGTTTTCCCGGCTCGCGAGCCTGTTCGAGGATTTCTGCACCTGCTTCAACGAGGCGGATGTGGTCGGCATCTCCGACATTTTCGCCGCCGGCGAAGACCCGATCCCGGGCGCCTCCCGCGACGATCTGGTCAAGGGGCTGATCGCCCATGGCCATCGCCACGCGGTCGCGGTGCCCGACGAGGATGCGCTGGAGGCGCTGATCCGGGCCGAGGCCAAGCCGGGCGATATCGTGGTCTGCCTCGGGGCCGGGACGATCTCGACCTGGGCGCATAACCTGCCCGCGCGCATGGGGTGATGTTGCCCGCGCGGCCTGCCTGCGCTAGGGCAGGCGGGCGCGGAGGTTTGCCATGCCCACCACATTTCCCCTGTCCCTGACCCTGTTCTGCGTCTGGATCCTGGTCGCGGCGGTGATCGCGGTCCTGCCGAGCCGGTATCACTGGCGCGGGGCGTTCGTCTTGATGGCGTTGCTGGTCCCCCTGCTGGGCTATATCTGGGCGCAACTGGGCCCTTGGTATCTGCTCGGCGCGGCGGTGGCGGCGGTGTCGGTCCTGCGCTGGCCGGTGCGGTATGCCATGGGCTGGCTGCGGGCGCGGCTGACGGGGGCGGGCAAGTGACCGACCTGCGCGGCACGCTGACCGAGAACCGCCCATTGGCGGACCTGACATGGCTGCGCGTGGGCGGGCCTGCGGACCTGTTTTTCCAGCCTGCGGATGCCGACGACCTCGCGGCTTTCCTGCGCGCGGACCTCGCGCGGCCCGTTTTCGTGATGGGGGTGGGGTCCAACCTGATCGTGCGCGACGGCGGGCTGCGCGCGGCGGTGATCCGGCTGGGCCGGGGGTTCAACGGGATCCGGATCGACGGCACCCGGGTGCGGGCCGGGGCGGCCGCGCTCGATGCCCATGTCGCGCGCAAGGCGGCCGCCGCGGGGGTGGACCTGACCTTCCTGCGCACCATTCCGGGCACGATCGGCGGGGCCGTGGCGATGAACGCGGGCTGCTACGGCACCTACATGGCGGATGTCTTCGTCGAGGCCACCGCGCTCACCCGGGCGGGGGAGGCGATCACCCTGACGCGCGAGGACCTGAATTTCCGCTACCGGCAGAGCGATCTGCCCCCGGGCACGGTGATCACGGAGGTGGTGATGGAAGGCCCGCCGGGCGCGCCGGAGGCGCTGGAGGCGCGCATGGCCGACCAGCTGGCCAAGCGCGAGGCGACACAGCCCACCAAAGACCGCACCGCCGGGTCGACCTTCCGCAACCCGGCCGGGTTCAGCTCCACCGGGCGCGCGGACGACACCCACGAGGCCAAGGCCTGGGCGGTGATCGACGCGGCGGGAATGCGCGGTGCCATGCGCGGCGCGGCGCAGATGTCGCCCAAGCATCCGAACTTCCTCGTCAATACCGGGGGCGCCACTGCCGCCGAGCTGGAATCCCTCGGCGAGGAAGTGCGAAAAAAGGTTTTCCAAGCCACGGGCCATTCGCTACACTGGGAAGTGATCCGCATCGGCCAGCCCGGGCGGACGCCCCCCGCATAATCGCCTGCGTCAGACGGGCCGGGGACCGAGCAGCAACCGGGTCCGAAAGAGTCCCGGAGAAAACATGAGGCGGGACGTGTCGAGCAAGGCATCCCCCAAGGTGGCCATGATGATGGGCGGTACCTCGTCGGAACGCGCCGTGTCCCTGTCGTCGGGACGCGAATGCGGGGCTGCGCTCCGGGCAGAGGGGTTCGAGGTGATCGACCTCGATGCGGGTCCGGACCTGGCCGCGCGGCTCGAAGATCTGCGCCCGGACGTGGTGTTCAACGCGCTCCATGGCCGCTGGGGGGAGGATGGCTGCGTGCAGGGCCTGCTGGAATGGCTGCGCATCCCCTATACCCATTCGGGCGTGCTGGCCTCGGCCCTGGCGATGGACAAGGAACGCACCAAGGCCGCCTATGCGGCGGCCGGGCTGCCGATCGCCACGAGCGGGCTTTTCACCAGGGCGCAGATCGCCGCGCGCCACGTGATGCCGCCGCCTTACGTGATCAAACCCTATAATGAGGGCTCGTCCGTCGGGGTGTACCTGGTGCCCGAGGGGGCGGAGGCCGCGCCGGAGCTGGCGGACGACCTGCCCGACACGCTGATGGTGGAGGCCTTCGTGCCCGGGCGGGAGCTGACCGTGACCGTGCAGGGGGACCGCGCGCTCTGTGTCACCGATATCGTGACCGAGGGCTGGTACGATTACGACGCGAAATACGTCCCCGGCGGGTCGCGCCATGTATTGCCGGCCGAGGTGCCCGGGGATGTCTACGACGCCTGCATGGCCCATGCCGAGACCGCGCACCGGGTACTCGGCTGCCGCGGGATCTCGCGCACCGATTTCCGCTGGGATCCGCGCCGCAGCCTCGATGGGCTGGCCCTGCTGGAGACCAACACCCAGCCGGGGATGACGCCCACCTCCCTGACCCCCGAACAGGCGCAGCATGTGGGGCTGGGCTTCGGCGCGCTCTGCCGCTGGATCGTGGAGGACGCCTCATGCGACCGTTGAGCTTCCGGCGCCGCACCGCGCAGGCGCGCCCCGACCCCGCGCCCTCGCGGCTCAGCTACCGGGTGCAGCGGTTGCTGCTCACGCCGCTTTTTCATGCGCTGATCCGGGTCGGCCTGCCCGCCTTCGTCCTGGCCTTCGGGGTGGGCTGGCTGCTGCAGAACCAGGAGTTGCGCGACGAGCTGGTGGCCCAGACCATCGCCCTGCGCACCCAGATCGAGCAGCGCCCGGAATTCATGGTCAACGCCATGTCGGTCTCCGGCGCCTCCACCGAACTGATCGAGGACATCCACGAGGTGGTGCCCATCGACTTCCCCGTCAGCTCCTTCGCGCTGGACCTCGAGGCGATGGACCGGATCATCGGCGAGCTTGACGCGGTGGCCGAGGTCGACCTGTCGATCCAGGCCGCGGGCATCCTCGCCATCGAGATCGTCGAACGCACGCCGGCGGTGGTCTGGCAGACCCGCCAGACGCTGGAGATCCTCGATGCCGAGGGTCACCGGGTCGGGCCCATCGAATCCCGCGCGGCCCATGCCGCCCTGCCGCTGGTGGCGGGCCCGGGCGGCAACCGGGCGGTGGCCGAGGCGCTGCGCCTGCTGGAGGTGGCCGAAGAGCTCGCCCCGCGGATCATCGGTCTGCAACGGATGGGCGAGCGGCGCTGGGACGTGGTGCTGACCGAGGGCCAGCGCATCCTGCTGCCCGAGCGGGAGGCCGAACTGGCCCTCGCCCGGGTGATCGAGCTTGACCAGGCCGAAGACCTCTTTGCGCGCGACATTTCCGTGGTCGACATGCGGCTTCCGGACCGCCCGACCGTGCGGCTCAACCCCGATGCGCTCGATGCGCTCTGGACCATTCGTGGTCTCACCAACGACAGGATCGAATGATGAAGGACCTTTATTCGGCCCAGCGGGCCATGCGGAACATGCGGCAGGCCGCGATGCAGCGCGGGGTGGTGGCCGTGTTGGACATCGGCACGAACAAGGTGGCCTGCCTGGTGCTGAAATTCGACGGCCCCGCGCCCGAGCATGAGGCCGACGGCGTGGGCACCATGGCGGGCCAGTCCCGGTTCCGGGTGATCGGCGCCGCCGCGACCCGGTCGCGCGGCATCCGCTTCGGCGAGATCGACGGCATGGTGGAGGCCGAGCGCGCGATCCGCACCGCCCTGCAAGGTGCCCAGAAAATGGCGCAGGTCCGGGTCGATCACGTCATCGCCAGTTTCTCCGGCGCCGAGCCGCGTTCCTACGGGGTGTCGGGGCAGGTGGAGGTCGCGGGCGAGGCCGTGTCCGAGCAGGACATCGCCCAGGTGCTGGCGCGCTGCGACCTGCCCGATTTCGGCGAGGGGCGCGAGGTGCTCCATGCCCAGCCGGTGAATTTCGCGCTGGATCATCGGTCGGGCCTGAACGACCCGCGCGGCCAGATCGGCAAGCGGCTGGTGGCGGACATGCATGTCCTGACCGTGCAGCAGACCGCGATCCAGAACCTTCTCTATGCGGTCAAGCGCTGCGATCTCGAACTCGCGGGCCTGGCGTCGTCCTCCTATGTCTCCGGCGTCTCGGCCCTGGTCGAGGACGAGCGCGAATTGGGCGCCGCCTGCATCGACCTGGGCGCGGGCAGCTCCGGCGTGTCGATCTTTCTCAAGAAACACATGATCTATGCCGACAGCGTGCGCCTGGGCGGCGATCACATCACCTCCGACATCTCCAAGGGCCTGTCCGTGCCGCACGCCTTCGCCGAGCGGATCAAGACGATCTATGGCGGGGTTCTGGCCACGGGCATGGATGACCGCGAGCAGATAGAGATCACCTCCGAGACCGGCGATTGGGAACATGACCGTCGCACGGTCAGCCGGTCGGAGCTGATCGGGATCATCCGCCCCCGGGTGGAGGAGATCCTCGAAGACGTGCGCGACCGGCTGGTGGGGGCGGGGTTCGACCAGCTGCCCAGCCAGCAGATCGTGCTCACCGGCGGCGGCAGCCAGTTGCAGGGCCTCGACGGATTGGCGGCCAAGATACTCGGGCCCCAGGTGCGCGTGGGCCGACCCCTGCGGGTGCGCGGGTTGCCGCAATCGACCTCGGGGCCGGAATTCGCTTCGGTGGTGGGGCTGTGCCTGCATGCCGCACATCCCCAGGACGAATGGTGGGATTTCGAGATGCCCCATGACCGCTACCCGGCCCGATCACTCAAGCGCGCGGTCCGCTGGGTGCGCGACAACTGGTAGGCCGCGCGCCCCGTCGAATCGCGCAAAAAATCCGCCCACCGCGGCGTTTTTCCGCGTCGAACGCGTGACGCCGCGGGGCTTTTGGCGTATCCTGATCGCAGACGTCGAACCACGACGCGCCGGGGGGCCGAGCAGTCACCCGCAAACACTGAGAATACGCCGCGATATCCGCGCGGCAGGGCCGGGCCATTCGTGACCGAGTGCGTCCGCCTAGATGCATGAGCGCGCCCGACCGCAACAGCTTGCGCCGCCACCGAGACTCAGCGGAAAATTGCAAGATTACGCGCAGATTTTGTGTCTGAAGCGTTGTTTTTGGGTGACGCAAAGGCCGCGAGCGTCTAATATCCGGGGCTAATACAGTCGCGGATGGGGTTAACGCGCCCTTAACCCTGCGGCGATAACCAAGAGCAGGCGGACCCTTTTCATGACATTGAACCTCACCATGCCAGAGCATAACGAACTCAAGCCCCGGATCACCGTCTTCGGTGTCGGCGGCGCCGGCGGAAACGCCGTGGACAACATGATCGACAAGCAGCTCGATGGCGTGGAATTCGTCATTGCGAACACCGACAGCCAGGCGCTGCAGGGCTCCAACGCCCCGGCCAAAATCCAGATCGGCGCGAAAGTGACCGAAGGGCTTGGCGCCGGTGCGCGGCCCAGCGTGGGCGCGGCCGCCGCCGAAGAGAGCATCGAGGAAATCGTCGATCACCTCGCGGGCGCGCATATGTGCTTCATCACCGCGGGCATGGGCGGCGGCACCGGCACGGGTGCTGCCCCGATCATCGCGCAGGCGGCGCGGGAGCTGGGTGTTCTGACCGTCGGCGTGGTCACCAAACCCTTCCAGTTCGAAGGCGCCAAGCGGATGCGCCAGGCCGAGGAAGGCGTCGAGATCCTGCAAAAGGTGGTCGATACCCTGATCATCATCCCCAACCAGAACCTGTTCCGGTTGGCCAATGAGAAGACGACCTTCACCGAGGCGTTCTCGATGGCCGATGACGTGCTCTACCAGGGCGTCAAGGGGGTGACCGACCTGATGGTGCAGCCGGGTCTCATCAACCTCGACTTCGCGGATGTGCGCGCCGTGATGGACGAGATGGGCAAGGCGATGATGGGCACCGGCGAGGCCACTGGCGAGGATCGCGCGACCCAGGCCGCGGAGAAGGCGATCGCCAACCCGCTGCTGGACGAGATCAGCCTGCGTGGCGCCAAGGGCGTCCTGATCAACATCACCGGCGGCTACGACCTGACCCTGTTCGAGCTGGACGAGGCCGCGAACCGGATCCGCGAAGAGGTGGACCCGGAAGCCAACATCATCGTCGGCTCGACGCTCGACACCTCCATGGAAGGGGCGATGCGCGTCTCCGTGGTGGCCACGGGGATCGACGCCGTCGAGGCCCAGCAGGACGTGCCGACGCCGCGCCGCCGGATGTCCGAGCCGCTCACCCCGGCATCGAGCTTCGCGGCCGAGCCGGCCGACGAGACGCCGGAGCCGGTCTATCAGCCCGAGGTCGCCGCGGTCGAGGCCGCGCCGGAGCCGCAAGAGGCCCCCTCCCGCCTCCAGGAGGTCGCGCAGCGCGCCCCCGCCGAGGAGCCGGTCGAGGAGGATCTCTTCGCCACCGCCGAGAGCCGGAAGGTCGAAACCTTCCGCGCCCAGCCCGATGCCTATGACCCCAACGGGTTCGAGCCGGGCTCGCCCGCGTCCGAGTTCGTCGCCCCCCAGCCGCGCAAGCCCGGCACGCCGACCCCCGAGACCCTCGCGCGCCTGCGCACGGCGGTGAACTCCACCAAATCGGTCGGGGCCGCGCCGTCGCGCGCGCCGGCAGACCCGGGGGAGGGGGCGGAAAAACGCGGCTTCGGGATCAATTCCCTGATCAACCGCATGACCGGCCAGGCGGCCGATCACGGCCACGCGGCCAGCCCGCAGGCCCGCCGCCCCAGCCCCGTGAGCGAACCGCAAATGGTCGACCCGGACCACGAAAAGGTCGAGATCCCCGCCTTCCTGCGGCGTCAGGCCAACTAGGTTTGGTCACGAAAAATGCACAGGGAAGCCGCCTCAGGGCGGCTTTTTTGTGCCTGATAACAAAAGGTTGCCCACAGACCCCCCTGAATCAGGCGAAGTTCCGCCGAGCCCGATTTTCTATGTTTCACACCGTTGCAAAGATTGAGTTGAGATCATCGCGATTGCTGACTTAATACCCTCATAACGGCGGGAAAACCGTCGCGTATATGAGGTGGTGACGTGCAGAAAACGCTCAAATCCAAGGTCGTCTTCGAAGGCGTAGGGCTCCATAGCGGCGCACCCGTACGCATGGTCGTACACCCGGCCTCGGCAGAATACGGGATCTGGTTCAAGCGCACCGATGTGCTGGCGGGCGACAATTTCGTCGCCGCGCGCTGGGACCAGGTAGACCGCACACCGCTCTGCACCAAGCTGCGCAACGACGCGGGCATGACCGTCTCCACCGTGGAGCATGTGATGGCCGCCCTGTCGGGCTGCGGCATCTACAATGCGCTGATCGAGTTGAACGGCCCCGAAGTACCGATCCTCGACGGCAGCTCCGCCGAGTTTGTCGCAGGCTTCCTCGCCGCGGGCATCCGCGATCTGTCCGAGCCGAGCCGCCTGCTGCGCATCCTCAAACCGGTCGAGGTCCGCGATGGCCTTGCCATGGCCCGGCTCGACCCGGCGCCCGGTTTCGAGCTGCGCTTTCACATCGATTTCGTCGACAGCGCCATCGGCGACCAGTCCAAGCGCCTGTCCATGGCCAACGGCACCTTCGTGCGGGAGCTGTGCGACAGCCGCACCTTCTGCCGCCAGTCGGACGTGGACGCGATGCATGCCCAGGGCCTCGCCCTCGGCGGCACCTATGACAACGCGGTCGTGGTCGACGGCGCGCGCGTGCTCAGCCCCGGCGGCTTCCGCCACCCGGACGAGGCGGTCCGCCACAAGATGCTCGACGCGGTGGGCGACCTGGCGTTGGCCGGCGCGCCGATCTTCGGGCGCTACACCGGCGAACGGGCCGGCCACACCATGACCAACACGCTCCTGCGGGCGCTTTTCGCGGACCCGAGCAGCTATGTGGTCGAGACCTGCAGCCGCGCCATGGCCGCGCGCCTGCCGGGCTCGGGCCTGCATCGCACGGACCTGCGCCTGGTGGCCTGAGGCCGCGGCGCAATCTCCGTTTTTAACTTCCGGCAAACGTGCTAAACACCGCCCGGGCGGGTCATGGGATCCGGCCGTGTGCAGACAAGACCGGGGACATGATGACGCGCGTGGGGACCCTCCGTAACCGGATGCTGGCGCTGGGGCTGGCCGTGATCCTGGCCGCCTGCGGCAGCCAGCAACCCGAATTCCCCGCCCTGGAGGAATCGCCCCCGGACGTGATCTTCAACCGCGCCGAGTTCGAATTGCAGGCCAACAATCTCGACGAGGCCGCGCGTTATTTCGGCGAGGTCGAGCGGCTTTATCCGTTCTCCGAATTCGCAAAGCGCGCGCTGATCATGCAGGCCTTCACCTATCACCGGAACCGCGAATACGAGAGCAGCCGTGCCGCGGCACAGCGCTATCTCGATTTCTACCCGGCCGATGAGGACGCGGCCTATGCGCAATACCTTCTGGCGCTCAGCTATTATGACCAGATCGACGATGTGGGCCGCGACCAGGGCTTGACCTTCCAGGCATTGCAGGCCCTGCGCACGGTGATCGAGGTCTATCCCGAGAGCAGCTATGCCAAGTCCTCGATCCTGAAATTCGACCTCGCCTTCAACCATCTCGCCGCCAAGGAGATGGAGATCGGGCGCTATTACCTCAAGCGCGGCCATTACGCCGCCGCCATCAACCGCTTCCGCGTGGTGGTGGAGGATTTCCAGACCACGACCCACACCCCCGAGGCGCTGCACCGGCTGGTGGAGGCCTACCTGTCGCTCGGGCTGGAGGGGGAGGCGCAGACCGCCGGCGCGATCCTCGGCTTCAACTACCAGGCCACCGATTGGTACGAGGACAGCTTCCGGTTGCTGACCGAGCGCGGATTGTCCCCGGACGCGCAGGAAACCGGTTGGCTCAGCACGATCTACCGCCAGATGGTGCGCGGCACCTGGCTCTGAGTTTGCCGCGCGGCATGGCAGGGCTTGCGTGGGGCGGGGAAACGCGCCACATCATCTAGAGGTGTATGGGCGTATAGAGGGGCAGGGGATGCTGGCGCGGCTCGACATTCGCGACATCCTGATCATCGACCATCTGGTTCTGGATTTCCGGGCCGGGCTCAATGTGCTGACAGGCGAGACCGGCGCGGGCAAGTCGATCCTGCTCGACGCGCTCGGTTTCGTGCTGGGCTGGCGCGGGCGCGCAGACCTGGTGCGCCAGGGCGCCGCCCAGGGGGAGGTGACGGCGGTGTTCGACCTGGCCCCGGACCATCCCGCCTTCGCCGTGCTGCGCGCGGCGGGCTTTCCGGACCCCGAGGGCGAGCTGATCCTGCGCCGGGTGAACACGGGCGAGGGGCGCAAATCGGCCTATGTGAACGACCGCGCCTGTTCGGGCACGGTCCTGCGGGCCCTGTCGGATGTGCTGGTCGAGTTGCACGGCCAGCAGGACGATCGCGGGCTGCTCGACCCCAAGGGGCACCGGGCGTTGCTGGATGATTTCGGCGGTCATGACCGGTTGCGGCGCGAGGTGGCATCGGCCTGGCGCGCCCGGGCCGCGGCCCAGAGCGCGCTGGAGACCGCCCGGGCCGAGGTCGCCGCTGTCGCCGCGGACGAGGAATTCCTGCGCCATGCGGTGGGCGAGCTGGATGCGCTCGACCCCCAGCCCGGCGAGGAAGCCGAGCTCGACATCGCCCGCCGCCGGATGCAGGCCGCCGAGAAGATCCGCGCCGACGTGGCCCGCGCCCTGCAGGCACTGATCGCGCCCGATGGCGGGGCGGAATCCCTCGTGGTGGATGCGACCCGCTGGCTCGAAGGCGTCGCGGCAGAGGCGGACGGAGCGCTGGACGCGCCCATCGGGGCGTTGTCGCGCGCGCTGGTGGAGCTGGGCGAGGCCTCCGACGGCACAGAGCGCGCGCTCGACGGTCTGGGCGTCGATCCGCTGGAGCTGGAGCGGACCGAGGAGCGGCTCTTCGCCCTGCGCGGGCTGGCGCGCAAGCACGGGGTGGCCGCCGACGATCTCGGCGGGTTTGCCGACACTCTGCGCGCGCGGCTGAACACGCTCGATGCCGGTGCCGACCGGCTGCAGGGGCTGGAGCAGGCCCTTGCCGAGGCCGAGGCCGCCTATGCCGCCGCCGCCGGGGCCCTGACCGCGGCGCGCCGCGCGGCGGCCGGGCGGCTCGACGCCGCCATGGCCGACGAGCTCGCCCCCCTGAAGATGGAGCGCGCGGTCTTCGGCACCGAGATCACGCCCGCCGCCCCCGGCCCGGACGGGGCCGACCAGGTGACCTTCCGCGTGGCCACCAACCCCGGCGCGCCCGCCGGGGCGCTCAACAAGATCGCCTCGGGCGGGGAGCTGTCGCGATTCCTGCTGGCGCTGAAGGTCTGCCTGACCGCCGGGACCGAGGGGCTGACCCTGATCTTTGACGAGATCGACCGGGGCGTGGGCGGGGCCACCGCCGACGCGGTGGGACGGCGGCTGCAATCCCTGGCCGAGGCGGGGCAGGTGCTGGTCGTCACCCATTCGCCCCAGGTCGCGGCGCTCGGGGCTCACCACTGGCGGGTGGAGAAAACCGTGCAGGCGGATGTGACCCTGTCCCGGGTCGTCCCGCTCGCCCCGCCGGACCGCGTGGACGAGATCGCCCGGATGATGTCCGGCGACGTGGTCACGGACGCGGCCCGGGCCGCGGCGCGCGCCCTGCTGGACGTTGCCTGACGCGCAACGGTGCCCCGGGACCGCGCAAAGATCGTTGCAAGCCCGAAACAAATCGCCCGCACCCGGGGGGCGCGGCCCCGCGTCCCCTTGGGTTTGGCGGCGCGGGAGCGTAGCGTAACAGAATTGTAACCCGTTGATCCGGCGCAAGGACCGCCGCTTTTCATGTCGAACCCGCCCCAAGGCTTCTTTGCTCAGCAGCTGGGTGCATGGCGCAGCGCGCTTGCGCGCGCCTCCGTCACGATCCGCCGCCAGGGCCCCAGCCAGATCCAGTTCTGGTTCATCGCGCTGGCCGTGGGCATCGCGGCGGGCTTTGCGGCGCTGATCTTCCGCAAGGGGATTCACTGGCTCCAGACAATGGCCTACGGCCACGAGGATGTGCGCGCGGTGATCGACCACGCGGCGGGCCTGCCCTGGTACTGGCTGGTGATCGTGCCGACGCTGGGCGGGCTGGTGGTGGGGCTGATCCTGCATTTTTTCACCGATGACGGGCGGGTGCGGTCGGTCGCGGATGTGATCGAGGGCTCCGCGCTCTACGAGGGCCGGGTCGAGAAGCGCGCGGGCATCGCCTCGGCGGTCGCCTCCTGGATCACCCTGTCCACCGGCGGGTCGTCCGGGCGCGAGGGGCCGGTGGTCCACCTGGCCGCCGTGATCTCCAGCTGGGTGAGCAACCGCATCCATGCCGACGGGATCACCGGGCGCGACCTGCTCGGCTGTGCGGTTGCCGCCGCCGTGTCGGCCTCGTTCAACGCCCCCATCGCCGGGGCGCTCTTCGCGCTGGAGGTGGTGCTGCGCCATTTCGCGGTCCACGCCTTCGCGCCCATCGTCATCGCCTCGGCCGCCGGGACGGTGATCAACCGGCTGGAATTCGGCGACGTGACCGAGTTTTCTCTGCCCGAGGCCAACGCGCTGGCGTTCTATGTCGAACTGCCGGCCTTCCTGCTGCTGGGGCTCGTCTGCGGCCTGGTCGCCATCGTCTTGATGAAATCGGTGTTCTGGACCGAGGATTTCGCCAACCACCTGCAGAAGGTCACCGGCCTTCCGCGCTACCTGCGCCCGGCTTTCGCGGGGGTGCTGCTGGGGCTGCTGGCGATCTGGTTCCCGCATATCATCGGGGTCGGCTACGAGACCACGACCAACGCCCTGACCTCGCAACTGCTGCTGCACGAGGCGATCGTGTTCGCCATCCTCAAGGTGGTCGCGGTGGCGATCACCATCGGCGGGCGCATGGGGGGCGGCATCTTCTCGCCCTCGCTCATGGTCGGCGCGCTGACGGGGCTGGCCTTCGGGATGATCGCCACGGGCGTCTTCCCCGATGTGTCAGGCTCCGAAGCGCTCTACGCGCTGGCGGGGATGGGGGCGGTGGCCGCCGCGGTGCTGGGCGCGCCGATCTCGACGACCCTGATCGTGTTCGAGCTGACCGGCGACTGGCAGACCGGGCTGGCGGTGATGGTGGCGGTGTCGCTCTCCACCGCGCTGGCGAGCCGGGTGGTGGACCGGTCGTTCTTCCTGACACAGCTGGAGCGGCGCAATGTCCATCTCGCCGCGGGGCCGCAAGCCTATCTGCTCGGTACCGTGCGGGTGGCCAAGATCATGCGGCCCACCAGCCACCCCCGGGCCGCGCCCGAGGCGCGATGTTGGGACCTGATCGGGGACGGGGTCTATCTGGACGGCACCGCCAGTCTCGAGACGGCCATGCCCGCCTTCGAGCGGGCCAATCATGATTTCATCCCCGTGGTCAGCCTGGGCGGCGAGGGGGAGCCGCCCGAGCTGTGGGGCGCGCTCTTTCAGGTCGATGCGCTGAAGGCGCTGAACCGGGCGCTGGCCGAAACCGCCGCCGAGGAGCATTCCTGAGCGACGGCCTATTCGCATAACGGTCTCGCTGGGCCAAGGATTTTAAGTAAAATCCTTGGCAAAATCCTTCCTCAAGGATTTTGCGCCCGGAGGCCCGCGCAGCCAACGTGAAACTCAGCCCACGTGGAACAGGGTCTGGAACAGCCGCGGATCGAGGCTGTCGCTGGCGAAAGTCGGCCCCTCGGTCAGCACGCTCACCGCGTCATGGCTGTGCAGGCTCTCCTGGTGGCTGGCCACCACCCGGAAATCGCCGATCCGGTCGTCCCGCTGCAACGCGAGGCAGAAGCTGCGCGCCGCATCCTCCACGAAGATCGGGTTGGCGGCGTTCAACTCGGCAAAGGCCTGCTCGTCCTCGCGCTTGACCATCACCTGGGTCTCGGTCGGGATCGCCTCGCGGCACAGCTCCACCAGGTCCTCGAACCACAGGCAGTCATCGGCGCCGCAGGTCAGTTCCACCGACACCCGCGCGACCGAGCGCTGGGAATGGGGCGTGGCCAGCTGGCCGCGGAACTGCCGCGCATGTTCCGACAGCTCCAGCGAGCAGGGGCAGGTCGACGAATACACGTAATCCAGATGCATGAACTTGCGCCGCTGCCCGTTCACATCGACCACCTCCAGCGCGATGTCGTAATACTGATACCCCGACAGGCCCGAGCGCAGGCTTTCGACCTTCATCGGGAAGCTGAACCGCATCTGGATGCGCGCATCGAAGCTCTCCAGGTCGGACTTGTAGGCGTCCAGCGTCCGTTCGATCACCTCGAAGCTGAAGGTTTCATCCGCGTGCCCGTAGAAGGTGCGCATGATGCGCGACATGTTGATGCCCTTCTTCTCCGCCTCCAGGCTGACGGAGCCGGTCACGCTGGTCTCCAGCGTCACGTCGCCATTGTCCCGCGTGTGGAACCGGATCGGCAGTCGGAAGTTGGAAATCCCAACATGCTGGATCTGCGCCTTGGCACCCCGGATCAGGGACGAGGGCCCGTTCTGCAGGTCCGGCAGGCTGTCCTTGTAAGCCGCGTCGACGGAGAACTCCTCCGGGTAGGCGCGCGCCAGGGACGGATAGTCCGACGGATCCCCCGGCAGCAGCCGCGCCACGGATGGATCGAGGGTCTCGATCTCGGCGGCCGAGGCGGTCTGCGCCCAGGCCCGCAGCGTGGCCAGGGCCGTCGCAGCCTCGTCTCGGTTCGGCAGTTTGTCGATATCCGGGGTATAAACATTCATGTGGGCAGCTCCCTCGCATCCCAAGTGACAGCCCGGCATAAGATGGGGGCCGCATGCCGGGTTTCCAGCATCTTTGTGTCAAGTATACGTGACAGTCCGCCTTCTGGATCACCCGCACCGCTATTTTTGCAGGCAAATCCGCGCGCGGGAAAGGCGCATTTTTTTCCGGGGTTTACACCGCGGCGAGGGCGGTCTGCAGATCGCGCAGCAGGTCGCCCGCATCCTCCAGCCCCACCGAGAGCCGGATCAGCCCGTCGGTGATCCCCAGGCCCGCGCGCTGCTCCGGTGTCAGGCGCTGGTGGGTGGTGGTCGCCGGGTGCGTCGCGATGGATTTCGCATCCCCGAGATTGTTCGAGATGGTCACGATCTCCAGCGCGTTGAGGAAGCGGAACGCCCCCGCCTTGCCGCCCTTGATGTCCAGCGCCAGCACCGTGCCCCCCGCCGCCATCTGCGCCCGGGCCAGATCGTATTGCGGATGGCTCGGCAGGTGCGGGAAGATCACTTTTTCCAGTGCCGCGTGCCCCTCCAGCGTCTCGGCCAGCGCTTGCGCGGTTTCCGCCTGCGCGCGCACCCGCAGATCCAGCGTCTCCATGGATTTCAGCATGACCCAGGCGTTGAACGGGCTGAGCGAGCCGCCGGTGTGTTTCAGGTAGGGCTCGGCCACCTTGCGCACAAAGTCCCTGGTGCCGCAGATCACCCCGCCGAGGCAGCGCCCCTGTCCGTCGATATGCTTGGTGGCGGAATAGACGATCACATCCGCGCCCTGGTCCTTGGCGCGCGAAAAGATCGGCGTGGCGAAGACATTGTCCACGATGACCAGCGCGCCCACCGCATGGGCCAGTTTCGCGACCGCTTCGATGTCGATCACTTCCAGCGTCGGGTTGGAAATCGTCTCGAAGAACACCGCCTTGGTGTCGGGCCGGATCGCGGCGCGCCAGGCCGCGAGGTCCGTACCGTCCACGAAGGTCACTTCCACCCCGTAGCGGGTCAGCACCTCTTCGAGGATATAGAGGCACGAGCCGAAGAGCGCGCGCGCCGAGACCACGTGATCGCCCGCCCGCAGCATCGAGGCCAGCGCGCCATTGACCGCCGCCATGCCGGACGCGGTGGCAAAGGCGTCCTCGGTCCCCTCCACCGCGGCGATCCGGTCCTCGAACATCCGCACCGTCGGGTTGCCGTAGCGGGCATAGATGAACTCGTCCGCGCCCGCCTCGATGAACCGCGCCTCCGCGGCCTCGGCGGTGTCGTAGACAAACCCCTGGGTGAGGAAAATCGCCTCGGCCACCTCGCCATACTGGCTGCGCCGCGTGCCCGCATGGACCAGCTTTGTCCGGGTCTGTTTCTCGGTCATCTCTCGTCTCCTGTCGCGCCGGAGCTTGGGTTCCGGGCACGAAAAAACCCCGCAGCCGGACGGGCTCGGGGGTTCCGCGTCCTTTTAGCAGCGTGTTTTACGTGGCCTGCAATCCGGCACCAAATCACCACGGTGTCGCGGGTCTAGGGGTGTTGCGCGGCGCGGTCAAGCACCGTCACGGAAGTCTAACGAAAGTTTCACACCCCCTTCGTAGTCTGGCACTACCCGCCATCCACAACATCTGGTGCCACGCAGAGCGAAGGGAGCCGTCATGCCCGTCCTCAATCTGACCGTGACCGAGACCGTCACCGGGCTTGCCGGGGGCGAGACCGGGTTCGACCGGCGGCTGGGCCGGGCGGCGGCGGCGGGCGGGCCGACCGACCCGATCGTGCTCTTGATCCACGGGTTTCGCTACTCGCCCCTGCGCGGCCCCACCAACCCCCATGACAGCCTCTATGCGACCGCGCCGGGCGGGCGCAAACGGCCCCGGCGGCAGCTTTCCTGGCCCGCCGCGCTGGGGTTTCGCGACGATCCCGACGACCCGGGGCTCTGCCTGCCCATCGGCTGGGACGCGCGCGGCACCTTCGCCGAGGCTTTCGCCCAGGCCGAGGCGGTGGGCACGCACCTTGCGCAGTTCATCGCGCGGCTCCATGCGCGCTACCCCGCGCGCCCGATCAAGCTGATGGGCCATTCCCTGGGCGGGCGGGTCGCGCTCGCGGCGCTCGGCGCGCTGCCCGCGCCCATGGTGCGCCAGGTGATCCTGCTGGCCCCCGCGGATTTCGACACCCATGCCCGGGCGGTCCTGACCCGGCCCGGCGCCCAGGGCGCCGAGATCCTGCAGATCAGCCCCCCGGGAAAACTGGCTCTTCGACCGGCTGCTGGAACAGGCCCTGCGCCGCGAGGCCGGGACCGGCACGGCCCTCGGCCGCCGCCCGCCCCGGGCGGAGAACTGGATCGCGCTGAGCCTCGCCGACGAGGCGGAGCTGGCCAATCTCGCGGCCCTCGGCCACGCCATCGGCCCGCGCTGCGCGCCGGTGTGCCACTGGGGCGCCTACCTGCGCGCGGGGGTGATGGACCTCTACTCCGCGCTGCTGACCGACCGCGGCCCGCAGGCCCTGCGCGATCTGGCCCCGCCGCCGCGCAGCCTGCCCTGACCCTTGCGCCCGCGGCCCGACCCGTCATAGTCGGACCAAACCCCGCGGAGCCGCCCCATGACCCGACCCATCGAGCTCTATTTCTGGCCCACGCCGAACGGCTGGAAGGCCTCCATCGCGCTGGAGGAAATGGGCCTGCCCTACACCACGCATCTCGTGAACATCGGGGCAGGGGACCAGTTCAAGCCTGCCTTCCTCGCCATCTCGCCCAACAACCGGATGCCCGCCATCACCGATCCCGACGGCCCCGACGGCGCGCCGATCTCGATCTTCGAGAGCGGCGCGATCCTGCAATACCTCGCGCGCAAGACCAGCCGCTTCTACGGCGCGACCGAGCGCGACCGCATCGCCGTGGACCAGTGGCTGATGTGGCAGATGGGCGGGCTCGGCCCCATGGCGGGCCAGGCCCATCACTTCCTTAAATACGCCCCCGCCATGGACCCGCCCAACGACCTGCCCTACGCCAAGGACCGCTACCGGGCCGAGACCGGGCGGCTCTACAAGGTGCTCGACACCCAACTGTCCAGGCACGAATTCATCGCGGGCGACTTCTACTCCATTGCCGACATGGCCTGCTGGGGCTGGGCGTCGCTCTGGGAGGGTCAGCAGCAAACCCTCGACGACAAACCCCACATGGCGCGCTGGCTCGACACGCTGGCGGCCCGCCCGGGCGTGCAGGCGGGCCGCGCGCTCCATGCCGACAAGCGTGCCGATTTCCGCAAGGAAACCGGCGCCCACGCGTCCCTCTTCAAGACCAAGACCTGAGCCAGGCGTTGACAGCCCCCCCGGCACAGGCCAACCCTGCGCGCCATGTTTGACCTGCGCCCCGTCGGATACGTGATCGGCCTGCTGGTGGCCGCCCTGGGCGCCTCCATGCTGGTGCCCATGGCGCTCGACCTGATCGCGGGCAACGGGCACTGGCCCGCCTTCCTGGAATCCGCGATCCTGTCGGGGCTTGTCGGCGGTCTGACCGCGATTGCCTGCGCCAACGGGGTGGGCGACCGGCTGAATATCCAGCAGACCTTCCTGCTGACCACGGGCGTCTGGCTCGCCCTGCCGGTCTTCGCGGCGCTGCCCTTCGTGTTCGGGGCGACCGAGGCGCGCTATGTCGATGCATTCTTCGAGGCGATGTCGGGCCTGACCACCACCGGCTCGACCGTCTTCACCGGGCTGGAAACCCTGCCGCCCGGCCTGCTGCTGTGGCGGGGCATGATGCAGTGGTTCGGCGGGGTGGGGATCATCGTGGTGGCCATGGTGTTCCTGCCGGAGCTGCGCATCGGCGGGATGCAGATCTTCCGCTCCGAAGGGTTCGACACGATCGGCAAGATCCTGCCCCGCGCCACCCAGATCGCCAGCCGGATCTCGGTGATCTATCTCGGCCTGACCGGGGCCTGCGCGCTGACCTACCTGATCCTCGGGATGACCGGCTTCGACGCGGTGGTCCACGCCATGACCACGGTCGCCACGGGCGGCTTCGCCAATTCCGACGCCAGTTTCGGCGCCTTCCCGGCGGCCATGGAATACGCCGCCACTCTGTTCATGCTGCTCGCGGCCCTGCCATTCGTGCGTTATGTCCAGCTGGTCGCGGGCACCGCACGCCCCCTGCTGCATGACCCGCAGGTGCGGGCCTTCTTCGCCACGGTCGCGGTGATCGTGCTGATCATCGCCACGTGGAAGATGATCGCCATCGACACGCCGGGCGAGGAATCCCTCCGCAAGTCCCTGTTCAACACGGTCTCGATCATCACCGGGACGGGCTATGCCAGCGCCGATTACATGCTCTGGGGGGCCTTCCCGGTGGTGGTGCTGTTCTTTGCCGGGCTGATCGGTGGCTGCGCGGGCTCGACCGCCTGCTCGATCAAGGTGTTCCGCTACCAGCTGCTGATCGCCTCCATCGTGGCGCAGATCCGGCGCATCCACTCGCCCCACGGCATGTTCACGCCCCGCTATGGCGGCAAGCCGGTGACCGAAGACGTGCTGTCCTCGGTCATGGCGTTCTTCGTGATGTTCACCGTCTCGCTCGGCATCCTGTCGGTGCTGCTCGCGCTGACCGGGCTCGACTTCATCACCTCGGTGTCGGGCGCGGCCACCGCACTGGGCAATATCGGCCCTGGCCTCGGCGACCAGATCGGGCCCGCAGGCAATTTCGCGGGCCTCAACGACACCGCGAAATGGATCCTGTCGGCCGCGATGCTGATCGGGCGGCTGGAGCTGATGGTGGTCTTCGCGCTCTTTACCGTGCGGTTCTGGCGCGCCTGAGCGACCCTACTCGGCCCAGCACGACACCAGCACCGTGAGGTTCTCCGCCAGCATGGCCAACCGCTCGGGCGGCAGGGCGGTACTTGGATCGCTCTGGACGATCTCGACCCCCGCCGCGCCCAGCCAGTCGGTGATCGCGGCCGCATCGGCACTGAAATTCACGTCCTCCGGCAGCACCCGGCCCCCGTCCATGCCCCGGGGCAGCAACAGCCCCAGCACCCCGCCCGCCACGTCCAGAACCGGGCCGCCCGCATCGGCCTCGGTCACGGTCACGGCGAGCCGGTCGAGCGCGTCTTCCCCGGTCAGGCCGCGCAGATCCGCCAGTGTCCCGAAACTCAGCGTCGGCGCCCCCAGCAGCCCGCCATAGGAATAGCCCGCCACCGCGATCTCCGCCTGCAACCGCGCAGGCCCGGGCGCGAACCGCGCCACGGCCATCGGTGCCACGGTCTCGGTCGGGCTGAGCAGCGCAAGGCCCAGATCCGGATCGCTCTGTGTCAGTTCCGCCGCGATGTCGTCCCCGATGGTCAGCCGCGCGCAGCCCTCCAGCCCCCGCGCCGCCGTCAGCACGTCTCCCGCGGGCGTGACGAAAAACCCCGACCCCGCGCGGATCGGTTGCCGCACCTCCAGCCCCGCCAGCAGGTCGATCCGCTGCTCGGCTTGGCGGTCGCCCAGCGTCGGGTCCAGCGCGCTGTCGCCCACGGGCTCGAAACTCGCGCGCATCATCTGCGCCGCCCGCGCCATCAGGCGCGCGTCCTCGGGCGGCCACACCAGGGTGAAGCCCTTGATCAGCCCATCCTCCAGCGCGGCATAGGTATAGGACTCGATCTCGCCGTTGCGCCCGCGGATCTCGAAGCTGTCGCCCGAGAGCGCCCGTTCCCCCTCCCGCGGGATCACCTCCAGCGTCTGCATGATCTCGTACAGCCCGGCGAGGCCCGCGGGCGAGCCCTCCTGGCTGATCAGCAGTGCCTTGCGCCCGCCGTCGCCGGTGTAATGCACGAAGGGCGGCTCGATCCGGTCGAACGCCACCATTCCCATCGGCATGTCCAGCGCGATCCCGGCGTCTTCGCGGGCCACGCGGGTCATCCCCAGCGCGGCCAGGTCGCCCTGCCATTCGGCCAGCAGCTGCGCGCGCTGCGCCGTGGTCAGCGTGCCGGTCACCGGCAAGCCGCGATCGGCCTGCCACTCCGACATGGCCCGCCGCGTGCCCGGGCCGAACGCCCCGTCAATCGCCGCCCGGTAGAACCCGAACCACTGCATCGCCTGCTGCAAGGCCTCCCGCGCGGGCCGGTCCAGGGCGCGCTCGCTGGCGCGGGCCTCGGCCTCGGTCTCGTCGGGGGCCTCGGGGATCGGGCTGATCGTCAGGACCGGCGCGTCGGGCACCAGCCCGGGTGCGGTCGCGGGCGGCGTGACCTGCCCTTGGGGCCAGAACGCCGCGCCGTAATCCGTGCCATCGGCGATGAAACTGTCGCCCGGCACCTGGCCGAAACTGCGCAGCCGCGACAGCACCGCCGCCGCGTCGCCCGGGCTGAACGGCCCCAGCGCGATCGCGTACCACCCCGACGGCAGCCGGAAGCCCGCCACATCGCCCAACGCGCCCGCGTAATCCCGCGCCCGGTCCTCCGCCGCGCGCAGCGTCGGCTGTGCCTCGACCTGGATCCACACCTGCTCCTGCGCGCCTGCAACCCCCGCCATCAGCCAGATCGCCGTCGCCGCCCCTGCAAAAATCCGTCCTGTCACGCTTGTCCTCGATCAAAATTGCCCGTTTGCGCCGCACTTTGGCAAAATCCGCCGTCCCCTGCACGCAGAACCCGTCCGGGGCGCGTTGACCCTGCCGGGGCTGTTGCCTATTGAGAACGCGGCTCTGATCAAAGGCATCCCCATGGACACCCCCCGCTCGTTCCAGGAAATCATTCTACGCCTGCAGGCCTACTGGGCCGACCAGGGCTGCGCCGTGCTGCAACCCTATGACATGGAGGTGGGTGCAGGCACCTTCCACCCGGCCACCACCCTGCGCGCGCTGGGCAGCCGCCCCTGGGCCGCCGCCTATGTCCAGCCCTCGCGCCGCCCCACCGATGGCCGCTACGGCGAGAACCCCAACCGGCTGCAGCACTACTACCAGTACCAGGTCATCATCAAACCCAGCCCCCCCGACCTGCAGGAGCTCTATCTCGGCTCGCTCCGTGCCATCGGCATCGACGCCGCCCTCCACGACATCCGCTTTGTCGAGGACGACTGGGAAAGCCCCACGCTCGGCGCCTGGGGCCTGGGATGGGAGGTCTGGTGCGACGGCATGGAAGTCTCGCAATTCACCTATTTCCAGCAGGTCGGCGGCCATGACTGCCGCCCGGTCTCGGGGGAGCTGACCTATGGTCTCGAACGGCTGGCGATGTATGTGCTCGGCGTCGATCACGTCATGGACATGCCCTTCAACGCCCCCGACGCAGCCATCCCGCTGAGCTATGGCGACGTCTTCCGCCAGACCGAGGCCGAGTATTCCCGCTGGAACTTCGACCAGGCCGACACCGCGACCCTGCTCAAGCACTTCGAGGAGGCGGAGGCCGAATGCGCCGCCGCCCTCGCGGCCCCGCACCAAGACCCGAAAACCGGCAAACGCATCCTCATGGTCCACCCGGCCTATGACCAGTGCATCAAGGCCAGCCACCTGTTCAACCTGCTGGATGCGCGCGGCGTGATCTCGGTCACCGAACGCCAGGCCTATATCGGCCGGGTCCGCGCGCTCGCCAAGGCCTGCGCCGATGCCTTCGTGCAAACCGAGGCCGGCGGCTGGACGCCTGCGCCCGCATGAACCGGGGCAAGCTCGTCGGCGGCGCGATCGTGGGCTTTGCCCTGATCTTCGGGATCGTGGTCTACTACACCCAGATTTACGCCTATTATGAACAGGTTGATGCCGAAACCGTCACCATCCGCCTGACCCCCCTGGGCGGGCAGGACGCGCCCGAACCGATGCTGGCGACCAACCTGCAGGCGATCGACGGCAGCTCCAGCCCCCTGCGCTTCCGCGCCTGTTTCGACACGTCCGAAAGCCTCGCCTTGCTGACCGAGAGCTACGTGATCCACGACGCCGCCGTGCCCCTGAACGCGCCCGGCTGGTTCGACTGCTTCGACGCCGCACGGATTGGCGCGGACCTGCGCGACGGCACGGCGCTGGCCTTCCTGGGCGAGGCCGAGATCGCCGATGGCGTGGACCGGATCGTCGCCGTGTATCGCGACGGGCGCGCCTTTGCCTGGCACCAACTCAATGAAAAATTTGCGGACTGACCGATGCCCGAGCTTCTGATCGAACTCTTTTCCGAGGAAATCCCCGCCCGGATGCAGGCCCGCGCGGCGCAGGACCTGCAAAAGCTGGTCACGAACGGGCTGGTCGAGGCGGGCATCACCTATGCCGGGGCCCGCGCCTATGCCACGCCGCGCCGCCTGACCCTGGTGGTCTCCGACATGCTCGCCGCCTCCGCGCCCGTGCGCGAAGAGCGCAAGGGGCCCAAGGCCGACGCGCCCGAGAAAGCCATCGAGGGGTTCCTGCGCTCCACGGGCCTCGGCCGCGAGCAGCTTGAGACCCGCGAGACCCCCAAGGGCGACGTCCTCTTCGCCGTGATCGAAAAACCGGGCCGCCCGGCGGCGGAGATCGTGGCCGAGGTGCTCGAGACCACCATCCGCAACTTCCCCTGGCCGAAATCCATGCGCTGGGGCAGCAGCTCCTTGCGCTGGGTCCGCCCGCTGCATCGCATCCTCTGCCTGATCCGCGATGAAGAGGGGGCCGAAATCGTGCCCCTGACCGTCGACGGCATCACCGCCGGGGATGTGACCGAGGGCCACCGCTTCCTGGCACCCGGCGAGATCAAGGTCCACGGGTTCGAGGATTACGAGACCAAGCTGCGCCGCGCCAAGGTCATTCTCGATGCCGAGGAACGGGCCGAGCATATCTGGGCCGACGCCACCAATCAAGCCTTCGCCCAGGGGCTGGAGGTCGTGGAGGATCGCAGATTGCTGTCCGAGGTCGCCGGTCTGGTGGAATTTCCCGTGCCCCTGATGGGGGAGATCGACGCGGACTTCCTCGACCTGCCGCCCGAGGTGCTGCAGACCTCGATGAAAGAACATCAAAAGTTTTTCAGCGTTCGAGATCTGAAATCCGGCAAAATTGTTCGATTTGTGACAGTGGCAAATACGGAAACCACCGATCACGGGGCCACGATACTCGCCGGAAACCGCAAGGTTCTCTCGGCGCGGCTGGCCGATGCCAAGTTCTTTTGGGAAAACGATCTGAGGATCGCCCGCGCAGGCATGCAGCCCTGGCGCGAGGCGCTGGAAAACGTCACCTTCCACAACAAGCTCGGCTCCCAAGCCGCCCGCATCGCCCGCATCGCCGATCTCGCCGCCACCCTCGCGCCCCAGGTCGGCGCCGACCCGGACGCCGCCCGCACCGCCGCCGAACTGGCCAAGGCGGACCTCAGCTCGGAAATGGTCTTTGAGTTCCCCGAGCTTCAGGGCCTGATGGGCCGCTACTATGCCGAGGCCGCGGGCCACCCGGCGGAGATCGCCGCGGTCGCCCAGGACCACTACCAACCCCTCGGCCCCTCCGACGCCGTGCCCACAGCCCCCCTCAGCATCGCCGTGGCGCTGGCCGACAAGCTCGACACCCTCACCGGCTTCTGGGCCATCGACGAGAAACCCACCGGCTCCAAGGACCCATTTGCCTTGCGCCGCGCCGCCCTCGGCGTGATCCGGATCGTGCTGGAGAATGGGCTTCGATTGCCGCTAATTAATTCGGTTAAGCACCACAACTCCGAGAACACTTCGAGACCACTATTCTCTGCCCTCGTTGCGCATGCAAAAACTGATCAAGAACGTGCCGACGGTAGCAAATCGATGAGCGACTGGAAGGCGTTGGTTGCCCGCAGTCAGGACGACCTCCTCTCCTTCTTCCACGACCGCCTCAAGGTCTTCCTGCGCGACGAGGGCATCCGCCACGATATCATCGACGCCTGTCTCGCCATGGAGGGCAATGACGACCTGCTGCTGCTGGTGAACCGCGCCCGCGCCCTTTCGGAAACCCTGAAAACCGAGGATGGCGAGAACCTGCTCCAGGGGTTCAAGCGCGCCAACAACATCCTCACCCAGGCGGAGGAGGCCGACGGGGTCGAATACTCCTACGGCGCGGACCCGAAGTTTGCCGAGACCGACGAGGAGCGCGCGCTCTTCGCGGCCCTCGACACCGCCGAGGCCGTGATCGACCCGGCGCTCGAAGCCGAGGATTTCGCCGCCGCCACCGCCGCCATGGCGTCCCTGCGCGCGCCGCTCGATGCCTTCTTCGAGGCCGTGCAGGTCAATGCCGAGAACCAGATCCTGCGCCGCAACCGGCTCAACCTGCTCTCCCGCATCCGCGCGACCTGCCTGAAACTGGCCGATCTGACCAGGATCGAGGGTTAACGCGCCCTGAACGGGGCGCGCGGAGGTGCCCGACACTTGCCCGACGCATGTCCGACAGGTGCCCGACCCGGATCCGACCGCGTGCAGATGCGTCCTTGGTGGCAGTTGCAAATGCGCCGACTCCGTCTATCGTAGCGCTAACAGGAGGATGCTGCGGTGCAGAAGAACGCGCCTTTCACCGAGATCACAAGGACCGTGGACCTCTCCGCCGAGACCCACGGCCAACGCGCGAAATGCATCCAGCGGCTGATCCGGCTCGACATGCCCGTGCCCCATACCGTCGCGCTGAGCTTCGAGACGGTGCACGGGATCGCGGCGGGTCAAGTCATTGATACAAGGCCCCTTTTGGGAAGTTTCGGGGCCGACAGCCTGGTCTCCGTACGGCCCAGCCCGGCGATGCAGGAATGGGGCGGCCCCACGGCGATGCTCGATGTGGGCATGAACGACACCATGCTGCTGACCCTGTCGGAAACCATCGGCGCCGAGGCCGCCCGCGCGCTTTATCTGCGCTTCGTGCAGGCCTACGCGGTGGAGGTCGCTCGGCTCGATCCCGAGCTGTTCGAGCCAACCGAGCCAACTCGCGACGCCCTCGTCCAATCCCTTGAAATATATGAAGAAGAAATGGACGAACCCTTCCCCCAGGACCCGGCGAATCAGCTCGCCGCGGTGCTGAAATCCATGGCACGCGCCTGGGAAGGGACCTCCGCACGGCTGCTGCGCCAGGCCAAGGGCGCGCCGCCTGATGCGGGACTCGGGCTCGTGGTGCAACGCATGGCGCTGGGCATGGGCGCGGCCGAGAGCGGCTCCGGCGTGATTCAGTTCGTCAGCTCCGAGACCGGCCTGGCCCAGATCACCGGCCGCTATCTCAGCCAGTCCCAGGGCCGCGACGCGCTCGCCCGCCGGGCCGAGGCGTTGTACCTGTCCCGCGACAGCCGCGGCCCGTCCCTCGAAGACGCCTGCCCCGAGGCCTTTGCCGAGCTGCGCGCCTTCGGCGATGTGCTGCGCACCGGGCTGCGCGAGGAGATGCAGATCGAGTTCGCCCTCGATGCCGGCAAGCTCAGCGTGCTCGACGCGGTCCGCGTGCCGCGCGCGCCCCGGGCGGCGGTGCGCATCGCCGTGGCGCTGGCCGAAAGCGGCGTGATCAGCAAGGAGGACGCGATCCTGCGGATCGAGCCGCGCACCTTGCCCGAACTGCTGCACCGGCAGGTCGCGTTCGACGCGCAGCGCGACCCGATCGCCAAGGGCATGGCCGCCAGCCCCGGCGCGGCGACCGGGCAGCTGGTGTTTTCCGCCACCGCCGCCCAGGCCTGCGCCGCCCAGGAGACGCCCTGCATCCTGGTCCGGCCCGAAACCTCGCCCGAGGATATCCGGGGCATGCACGCGGCCTCCGGCGTGCTGACCGAGAAGGGCGGCATGACCAGCCACGCGGCGGTGATCGCCAGGGGCCTGGGCAAGCCTTGCGTCGTGGGCACGCGGGATATCACCCTGGATTTGCGGGCAAAAACCCTGACCACCCGGGATGGGCGCGTGTTTGCCGAGGGCGACACGGTGACCCTGGACGGAACCGCCGGGGCTTGTCTCGCCGGGGCGCCGCGGCTGATGGAGCCGGCGCTCGACGGGTCCTTCCGCACGCTCATGGCCTGGGCCGACCAGGCCCGCGATATCGGCATCCGTGCCAATGCGGACACGCCCGCCGACGCCGAAACCGCCCGCCGGTTCGACGCCGAGGGGATCGGGCTGTGCCGGACCGAGCACATGTTCTTCGACGAAGACCGCCTGACCGTGATGCACGAGATGATCTTCGCCGAGACCGGCGAGGCGCGCGGCGCGGCGCTGGAGCGGCTCTTGCCCATGCAGCGGGAGGATTTCGTCGACCTGTTCGAGATCATGCGCGGCAAGCCGGTCTGCATCCGGCTGTTCGACCCGCCCCTGCACGAGTTCCTGCCGACCTCGCGGGAGGGCATCTGGAACCTGGCCGAGGCGCTGGACCTGCCGGTCTCGACGGTCACCCACCGGATCGAGGCGCTGAGCGAATACAACCCGATGCTGGGCATGCGCGGCGTGCGGCTCGGCATCGCGATCCCGGAGATCTACGAGATGCAGGCGCGCGCGATCTTCGAGGCGACGGTGGATGTCAGCCTCAAGGGCGCGATCGTGACGCCGGAGATCATGCTGCCGCTGGTTTCGGCCCGGCGAGAGGTCGAACTGCTCAAGACCAATATCGATGCGGTCGCCGCCGCGGTGCGCAACGAGCGCGGCACGCGCTTCGGCTTCCGTCTGGGCGTGATGGTGGAGACGCCGCGCGCCGCCCTGAAGGCCGGGGAGATCGCCGAGATCACCGACTTTTTATCATTTGGAACCAATGACCTGACCCAGATGACCTATGGGCTCAGCCGCGACGATGCAGGCCGGTTCATGGGAACTTATGTCCAGCAGGGGGTCTTTGCCGAGGATCCGTTCCATACGCTCGATGCGGATGGTGTGGGCGAATTGCTCAACATCGCGGCCGAACGAGGCAGGGCAGTGAAACCTGACTTGACCCTGTCGATTTGCGGCGAGCATGGGGGCGACCCCGATTCGATTGATTTTTGCCGAAAAGCGGGCTTTTCCTACGTTTCGTGCTCACCGTTTCGCGTGCCCGTGGCGCGTATGGCCGCAGCCCACCTGGCGCTGACGGACGCGCCGGTCGAGAAAAAACCGCGCCGTTTCAACCTGCTCGGACGCGTTCTTCGCAGCGGAAGCTGACCATCCGGTCAGCGCCTTCTTGCCGCCATACTGTTGCCCCAATGCCACGGGGGTGGACGCGGCGGCCCTGTTTTCATATGAACGCCCCGCAAGTTGCGCAATGCTGCAACTGCGAGAAATTGCTGCGACTGCATCATTCTGTTCGGATGTAGCGCGGGGGCTGACGAGGTTGATGATGATGTTTGGACAAACCGTTTTGCGGTCTGCATTGGCAGGCCTTTTTATTGCAACTGGCTCTCTGTCCCTGGCCGATGTGACGGTCATGTCGTCCAACAACCCCACCAAGGCCATCGACCTGGAGCTGCGCGGTCTGCTCAGTACCGAACAGGGCATGCTTTCGGCCGTGCCCTCCGACCGGTTGCAGCGGCTGGCCTCGCCGGTCACCACCAGCCCGCTGCCCGCGGAGCGCCGCTACAGCCGTGAGTGGATCGATGCCCAGCCCCCCGTGAGCGGCGGCGAGGCGTGGGAATGCCTGGCGGAGGCGCTCTATTTCGAGGCCCGCGGCGAGACCGTGAAGGGGCAGTTCGCCGTGGCGGAGGTGATCCTCAACCGGGTCGAGTCGGCGCGGTATCCGAATTCCGTCTGCGCCGTGATCAACCAGGGCACCGGGCGCAAATACCAGTGCCAGTTCACCTATACCTGTGACGGGCACCCGGAGCGGATCGCCGAGCCGCGGGCCTGGGAACGGGTCGGCAAGGTCGCGAAGATGAGCCTGCAGAGCGCGACGCGGCCCCTGACCGATGGCGCGACCCATTATCACACGACCGCCGTGAACCCCGGCTGGGCGTCGAAATACATCCGCACCGCCGCCATCGGCGTGCACCGGTTCTACCGGCAGTATTACCCCGGCCGCACCGCGTCGCGGTAACACGCCGGTTGCGCGCCACGGGCGCAGACCCCGGGCGCGGCCTGTGCTAGCGTCCCGCCGACTCAAGCCGCGGCCAAGGATCCCCTGCTGATGAACGATGAAACCCGGCGCGCCTTCGCGCATCCCGAGGCCCGTGCGCTGCATCTGTCGCGCGACGGGCGGGACAGGATCTCCTTGCGCGATTACGTGCTGGAGGTCGAGATCGGCGCCTTTCAGGCCGAGCGGGGCACGCGCCAGCGGGTCCGGTTCAACGTGGTGGTGGAGGTGCGCGCCGCCGCCGAGACCCTGGCCGATGATGTGGACAAGATCCTGTCCTATGACACCCTGACCGAGGCGATCCATGGCGCGCTGGCCGAGGAGCGGATCAACCTGCTGGAAACGCTGGCGGAACGGGTGGCCGACCGGATCCTGTCGGACCCCAAGGCCGCGCGCGCCTTCGTGCGGATCGAGAAGCTGGATCGCGGCCCCTTCGCCCTCGGGGTCGAGATCGTGCGCACCCCCGAAGAGGCGCAGCGCATCGCCAGCCCGGTTCCGCGCCCGCGGCTCGTGCGGGTGCATGCAGCGGCCATCGCGGCGCCGGACCTGTCAGCGCGACTCGACGCGCTGGAGACGGACGGCGTGCCGGTGATCCTGTGCATTGCCGAGATCGCCCGGGAGGGGCCGCGCGCAGCCCATCCCGCCGCCCAGCGGCGGATCGACCTTCTGGCGCTGGAGCAGACCGCCTGGATGCTGGCCGGGCGCGATCCGCGCTGCGTCGTGGTGGACAGCCGGACCGAGATCGACTGGGCCCTGCGGCAGGGGCAGATGACCGTCTGGGCGCCGGGCAAGATGCTGCTCGATGCGACGGACGGCCCGGTGCCGGAGCCGCGCGACACCGAAGGGCAGGCGGCCTGGCTGGCGGCCCGGCTCGATGCGCTTGAGGTTCGCGGGCTGGATCTGTAACCCCGGCCCCATGTCGCGCGCCTATTACCGCCCCATTCCGACCCTGACCCCCGGCGCGGGGGCGCTCCGCCTCGCGGGGGGCTGGGTGTGGTGCGACGGGGTGGAGGTGCTGCGCCGGGACGCGGCGGCGGTGCTGATCCCGGCGGGGGAGGTGCCCGCGGAGATGCGCGCCCGGCTGACCGCGCCGCGCGCGCCGGTGGCGGGGCTCGCGCTGGACCGGCCGCGATTGATGGGGATCCTCAACACCACGCCGGACAGTTTTTCCGACGGAGGGCGGTTCGACGGGCTCGGGGCGGCAGTCGCCCATGCCGGGCTGATGCGGGCGCAGGGGGCGGAGATCCTCGATATCGGTGGGGAAAGCACCCGGCCCGGGGCGCGCGAAATCCCCGTGCCGGAAGAGATCGAGCGCACGGCGCCGGTGATCGCCGCCCTGCGTGCGGGCGGTGTGCGCATGCCGATCTCCATCGATACGCGCAAGGCGGCGGTGGCGGCGGCGGCACTCGACGCAGGGGCGGACATGATCAACGATGTCTCGGCCTTCGGCTTCGACCCGGAGATGGGCCCGCTCGCCCGTAAGCGGGGCGTGCCCGCCTGCCTGATGCATGCCAGGGGCGCGCCGGAGACCATGCAGAACGATCCGCGCTACGATGCGGTGCTGCTCGATGTCTATGACGCGCTGGAGGATCGGATCGCCGCGCAGGAGGCGGCGGGTCTGCCGCGGAGCCATATCCTCGCGGACCCCGGCATCGGGTTCGGCAAGACGCTGGATCACAACCTCGCGCTTCTGCGGGGGCTGAGCCTGTTTCACGGGTTGGGCTGTGCGATCCTGCTGGGGGCGTCGCGCAAATCTTTCATCGGCACTCTGTCCGCGACACCTCAGGCGGCGGACCGGGTGGCGGGGTCGGTCGCGGTGGCGCTGCACGGGGCTGCGCAGGGGGTTCAGGTCCTGCGGGTCCATGATGTAGAAGCGACGCGACAGGCGCTCGCCCTCTGGGCGCCGCTGACGCAGATCGAGACCGGGTAGGAAAGGGCAAGAACAGCCATGGCACGCAAGCTTTTCGGCACGGACGGGGTCCGGGGCACCGCCAACACCGCGCCGATGACGGCGGAGATGGCCCTGCGCCTCGGTGCGGCCGCGGGGCGGTATTTCCGCCGCGACCAGTCCGCCGCGCACCGGGTAGTGATCGGCAAGGACACGCGGCTGTCGGGCTACATGTTCGAGACCGCGCTGACCGCCGGGTTCACGTCGACGGGGATGAATGTGCTCTTGCTCGGGCCGATCCCGACGCCCGCGGTGGCGTTGCTGACCCAGTCCATGCGCGCCGATGTCGGCGTGATGATCTCGGCCAGCCACAATCCCGCCGACGACAACGGCATCAAGTTCTTCGGCCCCGACGGCTACAAGCTGAGCGATGCCGCCGAGGAGGAGATCGAGGAGATCCTGGCGGGCGATATCCGCCCCGCCCAGGCGCCCAATATCGGCCGCGCCAAGCGGATCGACGACGGGCTCGGGCGCTATATCGAGCGGGCGAAGCGGACCTTTCCCGCGCATCTGCGGCTCGACGGGCTGAAGGTGGTGGTGGATTGCGCCAACGGGGCCGCCTACAAGGTCGCGCCCGCCGTGTTGTGGGAACTGGGGGCGGATGTGATCCCCGTGGGCGTGTCGCCGAACGGGCGCAACATCAACCGCGATTGCGGCTCCACCGCGCCGCAGACCGCCGCGGAGGCGGTGGTGTCCCACGGGGCGGATGTGGGCATCTGCCTCGATGGGGATGCGGACCGGGTGATGATCCTCGACGAGAATGGCGAGTTGGCCGATGGCGATCAGCTCATGGCGCTGTTCGCGACCCGCTGGGCCGCACAGGGGCTGCTGCGCGACAACACGCTGGTGGCGACGGTGATGTCGAACCTCGGTCTGGAATACTACCTGAACGATCTGGGGCTGAAGCTGGTGCGGACCGCCGTGGGCGACCGCTACGTGGTGGAGGCGATGCGCAAGGGCGGCTGGAACCTGGGCGGAGAGCAGTCGGGCCATATCGTCATGCTGGACCACGGCACCACGGGCGACGGGCTGATGGCGGGGCTGCAATTCCTGGCCGAGATGGTGCAGCAGGGGCGCAGTGCCTCGGAGTTGAAGCACAGCTTCACCACCGTGCCGCAACGGCTTGAAAACGTGCGCTTCGGGGCCGGGCAGGACCCGCTGGCGGCGGCGTCGGTCAAGTCGGCGATTGCCGCGGCCGAGGCGCAGCTGTCGGGCAAGGGGCGGCTGTTGATCCGCAAATCCGGGACCGAGCCCTTGGTGCGGGTGATGGCGGAATGCGAGGATGAGGCGATGCTGACATCCGTGGTGGGCGAGGTGGTCGCAGCGGTCGAGGCCGCCTGCTGAACAGGCGCGGCGCCCAATTTCCGGGCGCCAGACCCGCCGCCCGGGCCGATCCCGGTGCCCATGCGATTCCGGTTTGCAAAGCCGCATCGAACCTGCAACTTTTGGCTGCAGCGGGGGTCCGGCGCTGCGTCGGATGCCCGCGATTCAAAAAAACCAGGGAGCGAAAATCATGGAAGCCGTTGTTATTGTTGTTTTGTTGGGGTTGGCCGGTCTGTGTGGCTTCATGCTCTACAAGGATGGGACCATCGTGTTGCCCGGCACCACCGTGCCGCCCAAGAAAGACGACGCCGAGAGCTGACGCGCTGCGTCGCCCATGGGCACAAAAAAGCCCCGGCACCGGCCGGGGCTTTCGCGTTTTCGAGCCAGGCTCAGTTCTTTTCCTGGTCCACCAGCTTGCCGGCGGAAATCCACGGCATCATGCCGCGCAGCTCCTTGCCGACCGCTTCGATCTGGTGCTCGTCGTTCAGGCGGCGGGTGCCCTTGAAGAACGGCTGGCCCACGGTGTTTTCCTGCATGAAGTCGCGCACGAACTTGCCGGTCTGGATGTCGGTCAGGATCGCCTTCATCCGGGCCTTGGTCTCGTCATAGGGCAGCACGCGCGGGCCGCTGACATACTCGCCATACTCGGCGGTGTTCGAGATCGAGTAGTTCATGTTGGCGATGCCGCCCTCGTAGATCAGGTCCACGATCAGCTTCACCTCGTGCAGGCACTCGAAATAGGCCATCTCGGGAGCGTAGCCCGCCTCGACCAAGGTCTCGAAGCCCATGCGGATCAGTTCCACCAGGCCGCCGCAGAGGACCGCCTGCTCGCCGAAGAGGTCGGTTTCGCATTCCTCGCGGAAGTTGGTCTCGATGATGCCCGAACGCCCGCCGCCGATGGCGGAGCAATAGGACAGGCCGATCTCCAGCGCGCGGCCGGTGGCGTCGGTGTCCACCGCCACAAGGCAGGGCACGCCGCCGCCTTTGGTGTATTCGCCGCGCACGGTGTGGCCGGGACCCTTGGGCGCCATCATGATGACGTCGACGCCCGCCTTGGGCTCGATCAGGCCGAAATGCACGTTCAACCCGTGGGCAAAGGCGATCGCGGCGCCCTCGCGGATGTTGTCATGGACGTATTTCTTGTAGGTCTCTGCCTGAAGCTCGTCGGGCATTGTGAACATGATCAGGTCGCACCAGGCGGCCGCCTCGGCGATGCCCATGACCTGCAGGCCCTCGGCCTCGGCCTTCTTGGCCGATGCGGAGCCTTCGCGCAGGGCGACGACCAGGTTCTTGGCGCCGCTGTCGCGCAGGTTCAGCGCATGGGCATGCCCCTGGGAGCCGTAGCCCAGAATGGCGACCTTCTTGTCCTTGATCAGGTTCACATCGCAGTCGCGATCGTAATAAACGCGCATTATCCATCCTCCGGTTGCGGGTCGTATCGGCGGGCACCCTACACCGATGGGCGGGAAAGGGCAGAAGGCGGGCGCGAGAATTCGGATGCATTCTGAAATTGCTATTCGCGCTAGTTCGGTTTAGGTAAAAAATCATGCAAATCGATGACATCGACCGTCGGCTCCTGCGGCTCTATCAGTCCGACCCGACCCTTTCGGCGGCGGAACTGGCCGAGGCCGCGCGCCTGCCGCGGGCCACCGCCTGGCGGCGGATCGAGCGGATGGAGGCGGCGGGTGTGATCACAGGCCTGGAGGCGGTGATCGACTGGCGGCGCCTGGGCTTCGCGGTGGAGGTGGCCTTGCGGATCACCTTGGACAAGACCGAGCGCAACGCCTTCGACACCTTCCTCGCCGCCGCCCGCGGGGTGCCGGAGGTCACGGAGATCCAGACCTTCCTCGGCCGGGTCGATGTGCGCCTGAACGTGCTGGCCCGCGACATGGGGCATTACCAGGAGATTTACCGCGCGCGCATCCTGACCCTGCCGCATATCGCCGATATCGAGCAATTGATGCTGATCTCGGACGTCAAGACCGACGAGGCGCTGCCGCTGTGAGCGCGCTCGATGAGACCGACCGCGCGCTTTTGCGGGCGCTGTCGCGCGACGCGCGGCAGACCGCCGGGGCGCTGGGCCGCAAGCTCGGCCTCAGCCAGCCCGCGACCTGGCGGCGGATCAAGCGGCTGGAGGAGGCGGGGATCCTGAAGGGGCGTCGGCTGCGCCTCGACCCGCAGGCGCTGGGCTTCGGGGTGACGGTGTTTCTGGGCGTGAAGCTCGCCGCCAAGGGCCGGGTCAGCGTCGAGGATTTCGAGCGCGCGGTGACCGCGATCCCCGAGGTGCAGGTGGTCCAGCACGTTCTGGGCGCTTATGACTACCGGCTGCGCGTCGTGGCGCGGGACATTTCGGATTTCGAGCGGGTGCTGCGGCGGCGGATCATGACCTTGCCCGGCGCGGGAGAGGTGGAGGCGAATGTGCTGTTGTCGGAGGAGCGGCGGCCCGGACCGCTGGGCTGAGACGGGCCCGTGATGGGGGCTTTCGACCTCTTCGCGTATGCGGTGGGCAAGAGCCATCGGCGCGATGTGCCGGTCGCCTTCCTGGCGAAAACCTGCGCCCGCCGGAGCCGCCTGTTTCCGATCCGCGCCCGGCCTTTCCCCTGCGACGGAAAAGCCCGCGCTCGCCCTGCGGCTTTGCGTTAGTTTGTCCGTGACAGGTGCGGGGGGCGGTGGCTACCCCGGTGGCCAAAGGAGACTGACATGACCGCTTTGCTCGATACCGTCGATCCGGACGGCCTGCTGGAATACTCGGTGGTGTTCACCGACCGCTCGCTCAATCACATGTCCGGGGCGTTCCAGTGCGTGATGCGCGATATCCACGGCATGCTGTGCGAGGTCTACAATGCCGACCATGTGGCCGTGATCCCCGGCGGTGGCACCTTCGGGATGGAGGCCGTCGCGCGCCAGTTCGGCACCGACGCCCATGCGCTGGTGGTGCGCAACGGCTGGTTCTCCTACCGCTGGAGCCAGATTTTCGAGGCTGGGGGCTTCGTCGCCGAGACCACGGTGATCAAGGCGCGACAGGTGGGCAACGGCGCCACCGCGCCCTTCGCGCCCGCGCCGATCGAGGAGGTGGTGGCCAGGATCCACGAGACCCAGCCGGACGTGGTCTTCGCGCCCCATGTGGAAACCTCCGCCGGGGTGATCCTGCCGGATGCGTATGTCACGCAGCTGGCCGAGGCCGCCCATGCGGTGGGCGCGCTGATGGTGCTGGATTGCATCGCCTCGGGCTGCGCCTGGGTGGACATGAAGGCCACCGGGGTCGATGTGCTGATCTCCGCGCCGCAGAAGGGCTGGTCCGCGTCGCCCTGTGCGGGTCTCGTGATGCTGTCGGAGCGGGCCGTGGCCCGGGTGCGGGAGACGGAGTCCACCAGCTTCGCCATCGATCTGAAGAAATGGCTGTCGATCATGGATGCCTATCTCGGCGGCGGACACGCCTATCACGCGACCATGCCCACGGATGCCCTGCGGGCGTTCCGCGACACCATGCTGGAGACCCAGGCCTACGGCTTCGGCAAGCTGGCGGAGGCGCAGTGGGAATTGGGCACCCGGGTCCGCAGCCTGCTGGCGGCGCGGGGGTTCCAGTCGGTCGCAGCGGACGGCTACGGCGCGCCGGGGGTGGTGGTGGTATATACCGACGATCCGGCCCTGCAGAACGGGTCGAAATTCGCGGCCCAAGGGATGCAGATCGCGGCGGGCGTGCCCTTGCAATGCGACGAGCCCGCGGAGTTCCGAACGTTTCGGATCGGGCTCTTCGGGTTGGACAAACTCTATGACGTGCCCGCGGCGGTGACCCGGTTTGAGACCGCCCTGGACAAGGTTCTGAGCTGAGCGCTGGCAAGGGGGCGCGCGCCCCCTTGGCCCCGCCTGGAACGCGCGCGAGGGGCGCATGACGGGCGCAGCGGAACCGTCTGGCGTCCCCGGCTACGCAGACCATGCCGCTACACCGGCGCCGCGGCGCGGTTCGGCCCGGGTATGAGGAAGGTCTGCCGCGGCGCGCCAGCAAGGGGGCGCGCGCCCCCTTGGCCCGGCTCGGCTGTTGCGCGGCCTTGGGGCGGGGCGCCTAGCGGACCCCGAGCCCCAGCTGCATCAGCGATTTGCGCACCGGGGCCAGGCCGTAGAGCGCCTTCAGCCCCTGCGCCCGGGCGTCCCGAAGCGGCTGTGCCCCGGCCATGGAGGCGCGGTTCAGCAGGTCGATCCCGGTGATCCGCGTACGCACATCCGGTGCCCGTTTGCGCGCGTAGGCCTGCAGCATCTCCGGGCTGCCGAGGGTGTCCGGCGCGGCCTCGGCCAGCTCCAGCAGCACCCGCACATCCGCCAGCGACATGTTCAGCCCCTGCGCCCCGATGGGCGGCACCACATGGGCGGCCTCGGCGATCAGGGCCGTGCGCGGGCCGGTGAGCCGCTCCGCCATCTGGCTGATGATCGGCCAGACCGACCGTCTGGAGACCAGCTTGAGCGGGCCCAGCAACCCGGTGGACCGGGCGGTCATCTCGGCTTCGAATTCTGCCACGTCGCAGGATGCGAGGCGCAGCGCCTCCGGTCCCCGCTCCATCCAGACGATGGCGGAGCGCGGCTGGCCCTCCAGATCCGGCAGGGGCACCAGGGTGAAGGGGCCGCCGGAGCGGTGGATCTCGGTGGAGACATTGTCGTGCGGGATCGGGTGGGTGACCGCGAAGGCCAGCGCTTTCTGGCCGTACCGCGTGGTCCGGACGCCGATCCCCAGCGCGTTGCGCACCGGGGAGTTTCGCCCGTCCGCCGCGATCAGCAGCCGCGCCGAGACCATGGTCCCGTCGGTCAGCCGCACCCGGGCCTCGCGTTCGCGCGCCAGCACGTCCGCGGTGCCGACCCCGGGGCGAAAGGTGACGTTCGGCAGCTCCTCGAGCCGTGCGACCATCTCGCGCCGCAAAAGCCAGTTCTGCAGGTTCCAGCCGAAGGGATCGTCGGAGATGTCCCTTGCGTTGAAGGCCTTCTGCACCCGGGCCACGGGCTCGGTCCCGCCGGCATCGATGATCTGCATCACCTGCAGCGGGGCTGCGAAAGGTGCCAGCCGCGCCCAGAGCCCTGCCTTTTCCAGCACCTCGCGGGAGGGCTGCAGGAACGCGGTGGTCCGCATGTCGGCGCCGTCCGCCGCGCCCTCGGTCACCGGCGGGGCGGGGTCGACCACGATCACCTGGAACCCGGCGGATCCAAAGGCGGCGGCGGCGGACAATCCTGCCACGCCGCCGCCGGAAATCAGAATATCGGTCTGTTCGGTCTGCATGCTCCGCCCTCCATTGTTCGGCAACCTAAGGCTGCGACGGGCAGGGGCCAAGCGGCATTTCGTCCGCGCGGCGCGTCAGCCGCGGCTGATCAGCACCAGCGCGGCGTAGATCGCCGCGACCATGGTCAGCGCGCCGACGATCAGCCCGGCATAGCCGAAGACCAGCGTCGCGCCGCCCCAGAGACCGATGATGGCCAGCGCCAGCAGGATGAATTGCACCTCATCCTTGTTCACCGAGGCGTCGAACCGGCTTTCCCGAACCACTTTTTGGGACTTGGGGGCGGGAGCGGATATCGGCGTGTTGGTGGTCAGCGTGGTCATGAGGTTTCTCCGAGTTCTGGGTCTGCGCCGTATATGGCAGCATAGCCATGCGCCGGACAGGAGGCGCGTTGCCGCAGTGCAGCAAAAGCTGAGAAAACCATGCGGGTTTTTTGCCGCCCTGCCCGTGGATCAGGGCAGGACGCGGGTCAGAAAACCGCTCAGGTCATCGGTGTGATGGTGAATATGCGGGGCCGGGTCCGGCTCCGGCGCGACATGGACCGTCTGCATGCCCATCGCATGTGGGGCATGCAGGTTGCGGACATCGTCCTCGAACATGGCGGCGCGCCGGGGTGTCACGCCGTCCTGGGCGAACACGGTCTCGAAGGCCGCGCGCTCCGGCTTGGGGCGGAAGCCTGCGTGTTCCACCCCGTAGACCGCGTCGAAAATCCCGCTCAGCCCGCGATGGTGCAGCACGTTTTCCGCATAGGGCGCGCAGCCGTTGGTGTAGACGATCTTGCGCCCGGGCAGGGCCCTGAGCCGCGCCGCCAGGGCGGGATCCGGGGCGAGCACGGTGAAGTCGATGTCATGCACATCCGTCAGGTAGGGGCCGGGATCGACCCCGTGCACCTCCATCAGCCCCGCCAGCGTCGTGCCGAACCGCGCCCAGTACTCCCGGCGCAGGCGGTCCGCCTCGGCGCGGGAGACACCCAGCGCGTCCATCACATAGGCCGTCATGCGCCGCTCGATCTGGTCGAAGAGGCGCATCTGCGGCGGATAGAGCGTGTTGTCGAGGTCGAACACCCAGGTGTCGACATGGGAAAAGCGATCAGCAACCATGCCCTGCACCTACGCTTTTGCCGCGCGCTTGCCAATGCTTGCTTGAAATTCGGACGCCCGGGCGGATAGGGTTTCGCGCGGAGGAGACAAGAATGACAGAGCCCAAACCGGCCCAGAAAGACGCCTATGACATGATCCTGGAGGCCATCGACGTGGGCATTTACCGCCCCGGCGACCGGCTGGTGGAAAGCGACCTGGCCGAGCGCTTCGGCGTGTCGCGCACGCCCATTCGCGAGGCCCTGCAACGGCTGGAGACCCAGTCCCTGCTGGCGCGGGACGGCCGGTCGCTGATCGTGGCCTCGCTCGATCACAACCAGATGGCGGAGCTCTACGTGGTTCGCTGCGAGTTGGAGGGGCTGGCGGCGCGTCTGGCGGCCCGGCATGCGGCGGTCGAAGAGATCAAGGTTCTGTCGGACATGGTCGAGAGCGATGCCGCGCTGCTCGGGGATGCGGCGGCCATGGCGCGGGCGAACCGGCGGTTTCACAAGCAGATCCACCTGGCGTCCCACAACCGGTTTCTCGTGCAGCAGCTCGATCTGGTCTATCGGTCCATGGCGTTGATGGCGACCACGTCGCTGGCGGCCGAAGGGCGCGGAGAAGAGGCGTTGGAAGAGCATCGCGCGATCCTGGCGGCGATCACCAACCGCGATGAGGATGCGGCCTACGCGGCGCTCAAGGCGCATATTTCCCTGGCGTTCGAGACCCGGCTGAAGAGCGACGCGGAGAAGCTCTGAGCCGGTGGCGGCTCAGGCGGGCGGCTCGGGTACGTCCATCGCGATCCCGTGGTCGGTCTTGTCCCAGTAGAACGGCTTGTAGAGCAGCTCGACCAGCGCCTTGAGCGCGGCGATGCTCGACATCAGGAAATAGACATGCAGCAGCGGCAGCATCGGCCACAGGTGGCGGTGCCGGGCCGCCCGCACGCCGGCGGCCCAGAGCGCCAGGTTCACCGCCTCGATCCCCAGCATCACCGGGCCGAGCACATGGGCCGGTGGCAGAGTGGCCAGCACGGCGTTGGGCACGATCGGGGCGCCCAGATGCCCGAGCCAAAGCCACAGCAGCAGCGGCATGGTCAGCGCACTCAGGATCGAGCCGAGAAACAGGCATTGCAGGGCTGCGAACCCGCCCGGCCCCAGCGCCCGCCACAATGCGCGGGGGCTGCGCATATGCACCGCATAGGTCGCCATGTAGCCCTTGATCCAGCGCGAGCGCTGCTTGATCCAGGGCCAGATGCGCACGTTGGCCTCTTCCTGGGTGACTGTGTCGATCAGGCTGACCCGGTAGCCGTGGCGGTAGAGCCGCATGCCGAGATCCGCGTCCTCGGTCACGTTATGGGCGTCCCAGGGCCCGACCTCCTCCAGAACCTTGCGGCGCAGGAACAGGGTCGTACCCCCCAGTGGGATCGGCAGGCCCAGCCGGTCGAGCCCCTGCAGGAACAGTCCGAACCAGCCGGCGTATTCGGCGGTAAAGCACCGCGCGATCAGGTTGAACCGGGTGTTGAAGAAGTCGAGCCGCCCCTGCAGGCAGGCCACCTCCGGCGCGGCGTGGCGGAAGCCTTCGGCCACCTTCAGCAGCTGGTCCGGGTCGGGCCGGTCCTCTGCGTCGTAGATGCCCACGATCTCGCCGCGGCAGAAGGGCAGCGCGAAATTCAAGGCCCGCGGCTTGGTCTGCACCGTCCCGCGGGGCACCTCCAGCATGCGGAACCCCTGCGGCAGGCGCAGCTGCGACAGGGCGTTCTTGGTCACGTCATCCTCGGCCTCGACCACGAACAGAACATCCAGCAACGCACGGGGGTAGCGGAGCCGGTCGAGATTGTTCAGCAGTTTTTCCGCCACCTCGCTTTCCCGCAACAGAGGCACGAGGATGCTCATGGCAGGCAGGGGCGGTCTGGTCTTGTTCCGCTCCGGGGGCGGTTGCGGCGGGGGGCGCGCGCTCAGGCAGGCGACCGCGAGCATCAGTTTGAAGCCCATGGTGATCGCCAGCACCGCGAGCGTGATCCACATAAGCGCGCTGGTCACAAGCCCCGGGATCAGAACCAGGGCGGCGGTGGCCAGGTACAGGCACACAAGCCCCATCATCGCCGAGAGTGGCCGGAAGCCGCGGCAGCTCCAGCGTCCGGGCAGGGCGGTCTCGGCGCGGGCGATCAGGTGGGGGGCATGGGCGGCGCGGATCGCCTCGGCAATGGCATCGGCACCGGCCACGGCCAGCACCGGCTGCCCGGCTTCGGGTGGCAGGGTCGCGGCGATATCGGCGAATTCCTCCGGCTCGGCCACCAGGTACACGGTCGCCCCGGACAACCGCCGCCAGGGCAGGATACCGTGGGTGAGACACCAGTCGATCCCGTAGGCGCCGATCAGATCGGGATCGGCGGGCGCCTGCTCCGGGTCGATGCGGCCCGCGCGGTACATCTCGCAGCGCGCTTCCAGCAGCAGTTCGGGCGCCAGCCAGCCTTCGGCCTCCAGAACTTCCAGCGGGCGCCGTCCCTGCAGCCGTGCCATGTGCACGGCCTGCAACCGCTCGGCCGGCGAGATGTCCCCCCGCCGCACCAGCAGATCGGCCAGCAACTCCCGCTCCGGGCGCGGCGCTGGCTTGCGCGGCACCGGCGCAAGAAGACCGTCACCCGTATCGCGGGTGGGTTGGAGGGAAATCACGGACATGGCGCTCACAGCGGGGAACACAGGCCGTGCCACCGTGAAACGGCAAGGTTAACATCAAGTTAAGGCGGGTTGCGCCGCGTTAGCCCGCCGTAACTGCACGGCGCGCAGCCATGGCCGCAGCGAACCGCTCGAACAGATAGTAGCTGTCTTGCGGGCCGGGGCTGGCCTCGGGGTGGTACTGCACCGAGAAAACCGGGCGGTCGGTCATGCGGATGCCGCAGTTCGACCCGTCGAAGAGCGACCTGTGGGTTTCGACCACGCCGTGGGGCAGGGTCTGGCTGTCCACGGTGAAGCCGTGG